>JABMOW010000147.1 GCA_013204025.1 Fidelibacterota bacterium
ATTAAAAATCGCGTCGAGTCAAATCAATAATCGGTTTAAATTCTCCTCACCAAATTTAACAGAAAGTCAATTTTATGAATACTCGTATTATATCAATCGCTCTACTAATTTTGTTTGCTATCGCATCCAGATTTGTTCCGCACCCACCAAACTTTACCCCTATTATTGGGGTTGGGTTATTTGCAGGTGCATACATCTCACGTAGAATATGGGCATTCATTGTTCCACTTCTCATTTTGCTCATTTCTGATGTTGTTTTGGGATTTCACACCACAATGATATGGGTATATGGCTCCATAATTTTAATCGTTGCGATAGGCATTCTACTATCGAAGAAATCTAAAATTACTTCCATCATCGGCGGTTCGATCTCCGGATCTGTTCTTTTTTATATCGTGACTAATTTTGGGGTGTGGATAACAGGTGGTGGATTTGCTCATCCCTTATCTTTTCAGGGATTAATGTTATGCTACATTGATGCGATACCCTTTTTTCTGAACACTTTATCAAGCACAGTATTGTACTCCGGGATACTCTTTGGAGCCTATGAAATTTTATGCAGAGTTGTGCCTGCTCTTCAATTAACCAAACCTGTGAATGAATAGGATTGACTTCATCTCTGATCATTCATAATCTCAATCATCTGTCCAAAGGTATTACCGGATTTTCAACAAATATCTTTGTGTTATTGGAATCGCATCTCCGAATTATGAGTAAATATCTTCTCATTTTTGTCTTAATTGCTTTCGGTAATTCTCAAAATACCGGCGGTTCAATTGAGTTTAATCCAGATCAATTAGGACAGTCTACGTTCTTTATCTCGAATTCAAACCCTTACATCTTTGACGATTTGGAATACCGAACACTTCGATTTGAGGGAAATTTCAGATTGCCCACAGGAAGTACACTTATACCAGATGTACTGTCACATTTTGAAATGGATACATCCCTGACAACATATTTCAACTGGAATCAAGGCGATTATCAATTTCGTCAAATTCAGCTGGGAATTCAAACACATATCCAGGAAAATAAATCAATAGAGTTGGCTGGATTGAGCAGATCTTTTCCGGGCAGATACTCTCATCTCGGACCTGAAGGAACTTCCACAGACAATGTGCTTCAAAACTACCTTTTGGGATTCAGAAGAGCTGATGAACACCACGAACTTGAGTTCGATTGGTTTTATCATAAAGAGAATACCGGACTGCCTATCGCGGATTTTACTTATTTTAACCGACAAGTTGAGTCATTTCTTATTGGTGGGGCATACAAGTACGTATCAGATAATATTAAAAGTGAAGTAACCAGTTCTGTTCAGGTATCTAAAGTTCTAAATCAAGGCTGGGTCAGTTTTTGGAATATCCAAAATACCATGAGTAAATGGTTCACAAATACTACACAATATTCATTAAATAAGAATCTCGATTATCATTTCAAGGTAAACTATAAAAATCTGGAATTTCAAAACCCAACAGGTGATACACAGGAATTGACCTATTCAACGGTCTATAATGGAGTGAAATGGAAAATATCTGAATCGAGTATTTTAACAGCCGGCATCAAATACTCAAACAATTCAAAAATTTCATTTGAATGTGGTTATCAATTTGCATCCAGAATATTTTTATTTGATCTGCATCGACAATATTTAAACACGTTTTATCACAGTTCCGATCTTCTTGTTAAAACGTCAGGATGGTTCGACAATTCTGCAACCATCAGACTTCAGACTGCCGTATTTCAAACGGAAATTACCTCACATCAAATCACTTTTGAAGGAGAAGATGTTTGGATAATTAACCCAAAAATTGACCTGACTTTGCCCTGGCTTTCAATATCGTTACAGTCCAGCATTAATTCTGCGGATTCCAGCCTTTTTACAAACTATTCTCAGTATAAGGTAAAACTGAGTCCTTATTTGAAAAATAAACCATTCAGACCATTTATTGCAGTTGATGGAATTTATATGAAATCCACGGGTTTTAAAGTGCTCGATTTATTGACACCTGACCAATTTACCACTATTAACTATGATGAATTTGAACATAGCACACTCAATGCTTCCGTCGGACTATTGTTCGAAAAGTTTGAGATCAGTTTTAATTGGATCCAGTTTATAGTACCTGTCAGTACCGCCTCTCCATATATCATGCCAATCGAACCTCTGAATTATCTTCAGGTAACCTGGTTATTTACGGATTAGCCAGGATCTGATCTACCCAGTAAACGACATCCATAATATCAATCACTCCATCTGAATTACTGTCGGCGCGACAGAATTCATCTTCAAGTAATTCAGTAGAGCCCAGAATGTGAGAGACCATCTGTACCAGATCTAAAATATCAAGGGATGTATCATTATTGGTATCTCCTGTTGGTTCACAGGGTGTAGTGTGTTGATAAAATGCAAACGAACCAGGAATGGCACCTACTTGAAATGAGGCGATTTCATTTCCGAAAAAATCGATGATTTTAACATCGTCCGGAGCAACGAAATTTGATAACCCAAGATAAAGAAAATTCTGGTAATTACTCATTGAATACAGTCCGGGGAAACCACCCAAATGACTTTCAGATATGGGGGAGAGGTTGTTATCCAATCTGATAATCCCGTTATTATAAATACGGTAAACACTGCTCTGGTAATAAATAATATCTGTCCCAAACAAGGTGGATTGACCGTAGTCATTGATGTCAATAGCACCGGTTGACAAATTTATTTTGGAGGTCGCTGCGTATGAATTCCATGAGGCATCGTAATAAGTACTGGATACGATGAGCTCCTGATTGATTAATATTAAGGGACCGGGACCGTCTGCCACCTGATATTCTGTGATGACGGATTCCGTTTCTGGATCAATGACAACGATCAGGTTTGAGGAAGTCCAGTCCGGATTCATGGTGATGCTGGCATACAAAAATTCGCCGTCCGTCACGATGTCTTCAGGCAAACCCGAGACAGCGATATTGCCGATAATGGATAGAGTCGTAATATCCAAAATAGCGATGCTATTTGTGTACCATTCCGTAACGTATCCTTTGCCATTTAGAACAACCATTTCGCGAGGTCCGGAAAAATTCATATTAATTGATTGCAGGTAAGTCAAATTACCTGAAGTTTGGATATCAAAAACTTCGATCGTTCCGGTTCCGTTCATGATCGCATATAATCTATCCTCGTGGATTGTCAAAGATTGCCCAGTATCTCCCAGTGGATTTTCCCCGACCCCGGATATATCATTCTGTTCATCGATTCGCCAAAGTGTGGAATTCCCCACCGAAAAATTCCCTTCGCATAGAATGTATGCAATTGGTTGACCTGTCAGGATTGCTGTAAATAGTAAAAGGGCGATGATTTTCGAAATCATTGTTTTCCTTATTTTCGTGTTATGGTTGATTTGAAATTAAATGAACGCCCTGGTTCGGGGTATCCGTGAATGGATTGGTACTGAATATCTTGCAGATTGTGGATCGTAAATACATATGAGACGTTCGCGTATTTCATCCTGAACTCTTTTGATAAACCCAAATTTATTAGACTGTACGCAGGGATTGTTTGGTCCTTGGGATAGTCATAAAAAAATACTTGTTTCGAAATGAACTTAAAATCAGTAGTCAGAATAAATCCTTCAAAAAGTGTACTGTGATTTATCGAAAAAATATACTTGGGGGAATACCGGAGTGATTTTGATTCCAGGTCAGCATTTCCGGGAGAGTGATAATACGTATCATTTTTTAACAAACTAACAGCTACTCGAAACAGTGGATTTGTCTGGTATGTCCAATACAAATTATAACCGAAAGACTCCGCATTAGGAATATTTTCAGGTGACCAAACAATTCCGTTATTCATTGGTGTCCATTGGATCAGGTCATCATATTTAATAAAGAACACATTCAAATCCAGGCGTGTATTATGAACATCAAATTTGTTTCTGAAACTAATATTGAGAGATCGCTCTATTTTTAAATTTGGGTTTCCAAAGGGAATCCAGTAGAGGTCATTAAATCCCGGGCGTTTATAATTGTTGGATAAGGTCAGCGAAGATTGTTGCCACGACGTACCTTGGTGGAAAATCAACGTACCTTCACCTGCAGCAAGACTCTGATGATGTTTTTCAAATTCAGAACGAAACACAAATACTAATTCAAACTTTGAAAGTTCAATATCCAAGTCTATGATTGAAGACATGATAGTTCTAGTGGTATCAATTGAATTTGTACTTTTACTGTTTTCAGATCTGATTTTTAACTGATATCCCAGATCGTGGTGATTTGTGCTGATAATAAAGTCAGATGTACGTAGTCGATGATGCGCTGATACTGGAGGTCCGGGTCCAGGTGGATTATTATAATCTATGATATTTAATTTTTGATTCCACTGAAATGTAATCGGTGCTTTGTGTATTTCAAAAGAAACAATCTGCAAACGATCATTCATTTGCGCAATATCACGACCTGAATAAATGTATCCTGATAAAAGTCTGATATTTTTTACATCCAGTACCTGTGCTTTTATCAAAATTGAATCGGGAAGTATTACTTTATTGATAAAATAATAATACCGTTGATCGATCGAATTTTCGAAGTAATCAAATTCTATCCCGTTCTCTTTCCATTTATATAAGCCATCATATCTGAAACGTCCCGCAGAAGCCGAGGAAGAGAACCAATTTTTCTTAAAGGAAAGTTGGATTATATCATCATTCAAATTGTAACTGCCCGCCGTGTGAGAGATAAAGTTTTTCCCATGTTTCGGGGTTAGATTGATCACACCTGTGATAGCGGATGACCCAAATCGAGCAGATGAACCCTGTGGATAAAAACTCATATTTTCCAAAAGACTGTGCGGAATTTGTGAAATATCAGCGCTTCCATTTTGTTCGTTATTTAGCATCACGCCGTCCAGTAGAATTGCCATTCGGTCTGCCTGGCCACCAAATAGAGAAACAGTACTGACACCCGCGGGACCGCCATAAGATTTCGTGATAATCCCCGGGAGTTGATTGATTGCGTCTGCAGTTGAAATTGATGATTCCACTTGAACGGTATTAAGTGTAAAACTACCGGAAGGAAACCCGATATCAGACGGGTTACGGTATTTTCCTTCAATGTGAACTGGTGAGAAGGGATAAACAACTGGCTCCAAACTAATGACAATGGATTGATCTGTCTGAGTAATTTCGATTAGTTGAGTATGATAATTTGGGCGAGAAACGATTAATAAATTGATTTCCATTAAACCAATTTCGGATAACTCTTTCTTTGGGAGAGAAATTAAAAACTGGCCATGAGAATTCGTGACTACTTCAAAACCATCCGAGGATTTTATGATACAATCCTGCAAAGGTATTTGAGTAATTGAATCAACCACCAGACCTGAATATTCAACAGCCATTAAAAAGGTAAGTGATATGGTCACTAAAAGCAGAATAGCTAACGGGGGTTTGAATCCGACAACGGTTCGATAGAAATAACGAATCATCGTACCGATGTTACTTTCTGTCGATCTAGATTAAGAAATAAAAAACCCATTTGGTTAAAAATCAAATGGGCGAAGAATGGGAACTTCAATTCGCACCTCATTTCGCGAAGGTACCTGAAATTGGAAGTATCTGGCTTATCTATCAAGATTTACAGTTGCGCGTCAGCTCCGGACTCTCACCGGAATTCCTTCCTTAAAAACAGATGTTGATTTTCAAAAATCGTTCATTATGAACTGATAGTAATTTACGTCATCAAAATTATCATAATATGCAGATAAATTATCAGATCAATCCAATAAATTCATTAATTCAGGAATTTAATCTCTTTTGTAACCAAATAAAGAAATTACCATCAAAAGTTATAATTTTGAGTTCGGAATTGGGAAATCCCTCTGGATAAATTAACACAATGTTTTTTTCCGAAATGTTGTTAATATGGAAAGTAGAAAATGGAAAAATATACAATAACAATATCTGATTCAAACTTTGAGTCGGAAGTATTAAAATCCACAAAGCCTGTACTGATTGACTTCTGGGCCGAGTGGTGTGGACCTTGCCGGATGGTTGGACCAATCGTGGACCAACTTGCTGAAGAGTATGATGGCAAAGTAGTCGTCGGAAAAGTAAATGTAGATGAAAATCCATCTATTGCGTCACAATACGGGATCAGAAGCATCCCAAGTTTGCTTGTATTTTCAAATGGGAAAGTAGAAGAACAAATTGTTGGTGCGGTGCCAAAAGCACGTTTGCAAGACTCTTTAAATAAATATATTTCTTAGGCGAGGTTTATGAGACGAAAAGTTATAATTATTGGTTCAGGTCCAGCTGGTTTAACAGCAGGATTGTACACAGCACGAGCAAATTTGGAACCAATTATTTTCGAAGGTATGCAACCCGGTGGACAGTTAACCATCACTACCGAAGTTGAAAATTTCCCTGGATTTCCTGATGGAATCCAAGGACCTGATCTTATGGATTTGTTTAGAAAACAAGCCCAAAGGTTCAAAGCGGATACCCGATTTACACACGTGGACAAAGTTGATTTTTCTAGCCGACCATTTAAAGTTTGGACGGGTGATGAATTATTTGAGTCCGATGCCATCATCATTGCCACAGGAGCATCTGCCAAATTACTTGGTTTAGACTCCGAGTCAAAGTTGATGGGTTATGGTGTATCTGCATGTGCAACTTGTGATGGCTTTTTTTATAAAGGCAAAGAAATAGCAGTTGTGGGCGGTGGAGATTCCGCTCTTGAAGAATCCCTTTATCTGACGAAGTTCGCATCCAAAGTCACACTTATACATAGGCGTGATGAACTTCGTGGATCTAAAATTATGCAGCAAAGGGTTTTGGATCATCCTAAAATCCATGTACAATGGAACTCAACAATTGAAGAGATGGTCGGTGAGACACAAACAGGTGGTTTAACCGGTGTGAGACTAAAAAACACACAATCCGGTGAAATATCTGTGTTTAGATGTGATGGCGTTTTTATTGCCATTGGTCACCAACCCAACTCTGACTTATTTAAAGGTCAAATTGAATTAGATTCAAAAGGATACATAAAAACCAATCCCAATTCAACATACACTTCTGTTGATGGTGTCTTTGCATGTGGAGATATTCAGGACTCTATCTATCGTCAGGCAATCACAGCCGCCGGATCCGGATGCCAGGCTGCGATAGATGCAGAACGATGGCTAGAATCACAAAACTAATCTCGCCAGTACATACCTGATGGCTTTTCGTCCATTTGAAAATGGATGGAAGCAATACGACAAGATAAATTAGGATACATTCTGACCGTTTTCAGAACGGAAGGGATACATCCTGAAATCCAATTGAGTAATCCGCTGGAATACCTCATCACTACGATTGTATCAAAACGAGTACATTTTGGAATACGCAATATTGCATTCAAAAGACTCATCAACTACTCCAATAATTATGAGACACTTGCGATTACTGATTCTGATATTATTGCGAATTGGATACAACCTACCAAGTTCGCATTCAACAAAGCTTCAATCATCAAATCTCTGCTAACGTGGACCCACCAATCCTTCAGAAATTACTCACTTGATGGCATAGATTCGTGGTCAGATGAAAAAATCCTTATCAGTTTGTCAAAGATCAAAGGGATGAATCTAAAAACGATCTCCAGGATGATGTGCTTCTCTCTGGGTAGAGATATATTTCCCATGGATACCTGTGTACATCGCGTGTTCTCAAGAATAGGAGTATCCGGTAAAAAATCGACACCCGAGCAGTTGTTTTCGTCCATCAATTCAGTCATGCCATACTGGAAAAGCCATTTTCTGTACAGGAACGTTTTAAAATTTGGACAGAAGTTCTGTCGAGCTAGAAAACCAGATTGTGGTGAGTGCACACTGCGTGAAATTTGCGATTTCAATCTTTTGAAAAATGATTGGGCGTCTCTGTGAAAGTGAATATTCTCACAGTTGGGAAGCCCCCAATCCCTATAGAAAGTACATTTGGAAGTACAGGAGAATGGATTCGAAAAATCATTCCCACTGAGTGGGAATCGTATATCATCAATTACTCAGGGAAACCATTCTTAACTGAAAAAATATCAGATAGTTGGATAATTGCAGGTTCATTTTCTTCAATCACCGATACATCCGAGTGGATGCAAACATTAATTGATGAAACGAGAGAGTTAATCCGATCGAAGATCCCCATTTTGGGCGTATGCTTTGGGCATCAACTATTGGCCACATCAATGGGTGGCAAAGTCATACCCAATCCGATGGGAATGGAAATCGGATACTCAGAAATCCATCTGACAGAAGCAGGCAGAAAAACGTATTTGTACGAGGATAATCTCGACGGCTTTTTTGTTTGCCAATCCCATGTAGATACCGTTATAGAACCTCCCAGAAGTTCTATCATATTGGCCAAGAACCAATATGGAATTCAGTCTATCCAATACGATGAGCACGTTTTCGGTGTACAATATCATCCTGAATTTAGTTCAGGACTGATGTGCTCTTTATTCGATTATTATCGGATAGATAATACCGCCCAAGACGGGCATGAGATATTGCCTGACCTGACAGTGTCCGAGCAGGTTTTATTTAATTTTCTTAATGCGTTAAAAAAGGAAAAATAGTTATGCAGTTACCACTTTATGAATTAAAAGAAGTTACTTATCAATCAGGCGATTTTAGAGCGCTAGACATTAAAAAATTCGAGATTCACCGGGGGACCGTCTATTCAATTTCAGGTAAACCCGGTTCGGGAAAATCTGTTTTTATTGATATTTTATCAAATAAATTGAAAGCAAATTCAGGTGAAATTAATTTTGAAGGTCAGAAAATCCAGGCTGTTTCTCGAAAAGAATTTGCTAGTCAATTGGCAATTGTTTCACAGATCGATAAAGCGCCTTGGGGTACTGTCCAAAAATATATGGAAAAAACTTTAAGCCGTTATGAACATACTAGTAAAGATAGAGAAAAACGGATTGAAAAAATTTCTAAACAAATGGAAATCTCTCACTTACTTGAAAGACCGATGAAACAACTCACACCGGGTCAATTACGATGGGTGATATTGGCCGCAAACATCGCCGCAGATACAAAAGTTCTGTTGATTGATGAGATAGAAAAACATTTGTCACCAGATGCACTGATGAACATAGTCAGAATATTGTACAAAAAAAGTAATTATGATGGAAACACCGTCATTGTTTCTACTCAAAATCCTGAAGCGCTGAAAAAAATGGTTACTATCTTCATTACGATGAACAGTGGTAGAATTTCCAGTGTTCGCTCAGCCACAAAACGAAGAAGAAGTAATTCCTAAATCATGAATTATTTATGCTTAAGTTCATGTCTATTGGATCCATTAAAACAGGATAAAATCCATTCATTATGGGAGTAAAGTAAGAATGCAAATTGATTTGTATGAGATTGGAAATATTTACTCAATCCGGGTAAATTTCAGACTTAATTTATGAAGACAAGCAACAATATATCCCAAGCCATTCTTGATCGCCAAATTCTGGAGGCAAGTACAATTTTGTTGACATCACACATCAATCCAGATGGTGATGGCATTGGATCAGAGCTTGCACTCTATTATCATTTATCTGAAATGGGAAAAGATTGTAGGATTATCAACACATCGAAAACACCTGAAGTGTATTCATTTTTGAATGAAAATAAAGTCATTGAGACATATTCGGTAGATCATGATGAGTGGATAAAAAAAGCTGCTCTTGTTATCATATTAGATATCGGTGATATTAGTCGTATTGGTGAAATGAGAAATTTATTTTCTAATAAATCCATCTCAATTTGTATTGATCACCATCCCGCAAGAGATGAAAAAGTGTACACATACACGATGATTAATACAGAAGAGCCTTCAACGGGTTCGATCGTGTACAAATATCTTATTCATGCGCGAAATAATAAAAAGCTGCCTCTAAACATTGCCGTACCATTATATGTTGCATTGATCACAGATACAGGCTCATTCAGGTATAGCAACACCAATTCAGAAGCTCACCATATGGCTGCTCATCTAATTGAATCAGGCGTAAAACCAAATGAGATACAAAACTACGTTTATGAAAGCAGACCAATGGTTCAGGTGAAGTTGCTTGGTAAAATCATTGATGGACTTCAATTCCAATTCGAGAAGCAATTTGTTTGGTTCATTGTCAACTCGAAAATGATGAGTGAATGTGGTGCCTCTCACAAGGATATCGATGGATTTACCGATTTTGCCAGAACTATTCAAGGTGTGGAAATTTCATGCATGATCCTTGAATTACCGGATAATAACATCAGATTGAATTTTCGTTCAAAGGGAAAATATTCAGTTAATGATATTGCTGGGAAATTTAAAGGTGGCGGACATCCTTTTGCCGCAGGTGCCGTTATCGAAAATTGTGATGTGACGGATGCAGAAAATCTAGTACTTGAAGAAATGAAATCAAAATTTTGCGGAAGTAGTGATGTCAATTAAAAGTGATCGATGGATCGAGCAGATGGCTATCCAACACAAAATGATTGAACCGTTTGAATCAAAACAGAATCATAATGGGAAGATATCGTATGGTGTGTCATCATATGGCTACGATTTAAGAGTATCAGATGAATATAAAATATTCACAAATGTAAACAACAGCATTGTCGACCCAAAACATTTCGATGAACGTTCATTCGTAAACTTTCGTGGAGATATTTGCATCATTCCCCCAAACAGTTTTGCGTTGGCAAGAAGTGTTGAATACTTTCGGATACCCAGAAATATTTTGACCCTTTGCGTGGGAAAATCCACTTATGCCCGTTGTGGAATCATCGTAAACGTAACTCCCTTTGAGCCGGAATGGGAAGGATTTGTGACGTTGGAAATTTCAAATACTACACCTCTTCCTGCAAAAATCTATTCCAATGAAGGATTATGTCAGGTATTATTTTTTGAAAGTGATGAAGTGTGCCGGACCTCGTACAAAGATAAAGCTGGGAAGTATCAAGCACAAACCGGTATTACCCTCCCCAAAATGAAAGACAATTGATGTGAAAATCATCGTTGCAAAAGATGCCGGTTACTGTTTTGGTGTTCGTGATGCAGTAAATATCGCGTATGAAACCACTAAAAAGTACGGGTCAATTTATATGCTGGGTGATATCGTCCATAATGAAAAAGTTGTGGCCGATTTGGCAAAAGCAGGCACAAAGGTTGTCGAAAATCTGGAAGATATTCCTTCGGACAGTCCGATATTATTCCGAGCACATGGTACATCAACACCTGTTTGGGAAAAAGCAAAATCCAGGAATATGGATATCATCGATGCAACGTGTCCATTAGTGCACGAAATCCACAATGAAGTTAAAAAACTTGATAAAGAAGGCAGACACATTATCGTTGTTGGTGACCACGGGCACGATGAAGTTCTTGGAATTTCAAGTCAGGTACAAAATGTGCTGGTCATCGCTACCCCCGAAGAAGCTTCTAAATTACCAAAAATGAAACGAGCTGGTGTAGTTTGCCAGTCCACACAAACTATTGAAAATGTACAGGAAATTATAAATATTCTGATGACAAAAGTATTTGATCTTCATTTCGTGAATACTATCTGTTTCCCCACAAAAAGAAATCAGGAGCAAATAAAAATTCTGGCCGAAAAATGTGATATCATGTTAATTATTGGATCATTCACCAGCGCAAATTCAAAAAGGCTGACTCAGCTATCAAGTGATATAAATAAAAATTCTTATCAGGTAACCTGCGCCGATGATCTCAACCCGGACTGGTTTACAGGTGCAAAAACAATCGGAATTTCTGCCGGTGCGTCAACACCTGACTATATTATCAATGAAGTAAAAAAAAAATTAAAAGAATTGGGAAATAAAAAATGAAAACAGGAACATTTGAAGTTAAAAAAGGCCTAGCTGAAATGCTTAAAGGTGGTGTGATAATGGATGTGACCACACCCGAACAAGCCAAAATTGCTGAAGATGCAGGCGCTGTTGCAGTAATGGCTTTGGAGAGAATTCCCGCGGATATACGGAGAGACGGTGGAATTGCCCGGGCATCAGATCCCAAAATGATCAAAGAAATACAAGCGATAGTGTCAATTCCTGTAATGGCAAAATGTAGGATTGGACACTTTGCAGAAGCTCAAATACTTGAAGCGCTGGGAGTCGATTTTATTGATGAAAGCGAAGTATTGACGCCTGCAGATGAATCCAATCATATCTGGAAGCAGGATTTTAAAATTCCTTTTGTATGTGGTGCGAGGGATTTGGGTGAAGCTCTTCGACGGATTGGCGAAGGTGCTGCAATGATTAGAACAAAAGGTGAGGCTGGTTCTGGAAATATCGTTGAAGCGGTTAGACATATGAGAACTATTCAGAACGATATGAAACGTTTGACTACATTAGGATACGATCAACTAATGGCTGAAGCGAAGAAATTAGGCGCTCCTCTTGAATTGATACTGGAAATATCCAAAACGGGAAAGCTACCTGTGCCAAACTTTAGTGCGGGTGGAATTGCAACTCCGGCAGATGTTTCACTTATGATGCAACTGGGGGCAGAGTCAGTTTTTGTAGGTTCAGGGATTTTCAAATCTGAGGATCCTGCACCCAGAGCAAGAGCCATCGTAGAAGCCGTAACCTATTATAATGACTTCCTGAAATTAGCCGAAATTTCAGAAGGTTTGGGAAGCCCAATGAAGGGCTTGGACATAAAGGATATTCCCGAAAATCAGAGAATGCAGGAAAGAGGCTGGTAAGATTGACAATTGGCATATTAGCATTACAAGGTGGTTTTGACCTTCATAGACACGTATTCGAAAATCTGGGACAAAAAGCTGTTTTGATCAAATATCCCGATCAGCTTCAAGATTGTGACGGATTAGTCATTCCGGGAGGAGAATCTACTACCATGACCATGCAAATGCATTCTAATGGATTATTTGATTCGATTTATGAATTTTCGCAAAGTCATCCTGTAATGGGTACTTGTGCAGGTGCGATTCTGATGGGGAACGATGTTGATGATCCACGTGTAACACCTTTGAAAATTATGAATATTGAATGTCAACGAAATTCATGGGGAAGGCAGGTATTCTCATTTCAATCAGAGATATTATTAACTTTTGATCCTGACGAATCGTTTTATGCCACCTTTATCCGAGCACCTAAAATGATTCCATCCGATGAAAAAATTGAAATTCTAGCACAATTTAACGGTGAGCCCATACTATTAACTGATGGAAATCATATAGCAGCTTCCTTCCATCCTGAAATCGGTACAGATTACCGGATTCACGAACATTATCTGAGATTATTGAAATGATACAATACAAATATTTAAATACAATCGATGATCCATCGGACTTAAAGAAATTGAGTGTTGAGGAGCTATTCGAATATTCAAGCGAACTCAGCCATTTCATGCGGACCACTATTGAAGAGATCGGTGGACATTATTCTTCTCCACTTGGAGTAGTCGATCTGTCAATTGCTCTTCACTATGTTTATAATTCTCCATCTGATAAATTGATATGGGATGTAGGTCATCAAGCATATGCACATAAAATTATCACTGGCAGAAGAGATAGATTTAATACATTACGTAAGAAAAACGGGATCAGTGGGTTTCTAAAGCGCGATGAAAGTCCTCATGATATTATCGGTGCTGGACATGCTAGTACGGCGATATCCTCTGCATTGGGTATCGCACATGCCAGAGATAAACAAAATCTTAATGAGAGAGTCGTTGCGATCGTAGGTGATGGCGCCATGACGGGAGGGTTATCTTACGAAGGACTCAATAATCTAGGATACCATCGGACGCAATTGACGGTAGTTTTAAACGACAACTCATTGTCCATATCACCAAGTGTAGGTGCATTATCCGGATATTTGACCCGGGTTGTAACGAACCCTACTTATAATAAGATCAGAGATGATATCTGGAATGTCACCGGTAAAATCCCAACCTTTCCATCAAAAGTTATTCGAAAATTTCTTCGCAAAACAGAGGAAGGGATTAAGGGATTTTTCACCCCAGGTGCACTTTTTGAAGAACTTGGATTGCGATATGTTGGACCAGTTGATGGACACAATTTAGAACTTCTGATTCAGACTTTTAATTCAGTTAAGGATTTTCCAAATCCCACATTAGTACATGTTTATACTAAAAAAGGTAGAAGTTCCGAACTTGCAGAATTGGATTCGGTCAAATATTACAGCATGCCCGGCAAAAAAAATAAAGTGGCTGTTAAGCCTGCTCCTGACTACTCTGAAATATTTGGAAAATGCCTCAGGTCTTTAACAGAAGAAAAAGATATTTTCTGTGTTACTGCTGCCATGGGGATCGGTACTGGAATGAGCAAATATGTGGATGAATTTAAGGGTCGATATATCGATGTTGGTATTGCTGAAGGGCATGCAATCACCTATGCCAGCGGATTATCTTCCTCGGGTCTTCTCCCCATTGTTGCAATTTATTCAACGTTTATTCAACGAGCATACGATAACATTTTCCACGATATTTTACTTCAAAATCTCCCGGCGATATTTTGTATGGACAGAGCAGGTCTGGTAGGGCCGGATGGACCAACGCACCATGGCGTATTTGATATTCCACTTTTAAGAATGCTGCCCGGTATTATCCTGTCAGCACCATCAGACGGCGACGAGTTTTTTGACCTCCTGTTTACAGCCGTTCGGGAACGTAAACCGTTTGCCATTCGCTATCCAAAAGATACAAGCCATTCATATGATGAGAATCGTAAACCTGAAAAGTTGAAAATAGGATCATGGGAAATTCTGAATGATGGTAGCGAAATCGCTGTGATAGCAGTGGGTAGCATGGTCAAGATAGCGGAGAATTCTGTTTCAAAGATTCAGCAGGAGCTAAACGTAAACCCGACGATTATCAATGCCAGATTCATTAAACCTTTCGATGTGGAAATGTTAAACAATATCGCAAAATCCCATTCTCATATCATCACAATGGAAGAAGGCGCTCTGTCAGGTGGATTTGGTTCATCGCTTCTCGAATATCTTAATCAGGAAAAATTAAATGTCGCAGTACGTTGTCTTGGAATACCAGATCAGTATATTGAACAGGGTACGAGACAAGAATTGCTTGATGACCTAAAGTTAAATGTTGATGGATTGAAAGAAGTAATAAGTAAACTTTGAGGCAATCATGAATCGAAAATACAATGAATGCAGGGATAAATGGCTTGACGAAGCAACGAAGTCAAAAAATCGTGACTATGACTTCAATACGGTTTCCGGCGAAACAGTAGATTTGCTTTATTATCCAGAAAATGGAGATGAAAAATATCTGGACAAGTTGGGTTTTCCCGGACAATTCCCTTACACTCGAGGAGTACATCCAAATTTGTACAGAGGTCGTCTGTGGACCATGAGGCAGTTTGCTGGATTTGGTACTCCATCGGAGACGAATAACAGATTCAAGTTTCTGCTTAAACAAGGTCAAACCGGTTTATCTGTGGCATTTGATATGCCCACGCTAATGGGATATGATTGTGATCACGAATTTTCTGATGGGGAGGTGGGCAAATGTGGTGTTTCAATAAGCTCACTGAAAGATATGGAAGAATTATTTGACGGAATTCCACTAGATAAAGTCAGTGTATCACAAACGATTAATGGACCAAGCGTAATCCTGTTGGCATTTTATATTGCAGTAGCAGAAAATCAAGGGATTGATAGCTCGATCCTTCGTGGTACACTTCAAAATGATATTTTAAAGGAGTATATCGCTCAAAAGGAATGGATTTACCCTCCTCGAGAATCCATGAAAATCATTACGGATATGATCGAATACTGCACTGAACATCTTCCTCAGTATAACACTATCTCAATCAGCGGATACCATATTCGTGAAGCTGGATCTACCGCTGCTCAGGAACTGGCGTTTACTCTCGCTGATGGATTTACCTATGTAGAACATGCCATCGAACGAGGACTGGATGTTGATCAATTTGCACCAAGATTATCCTTTTTCTTTAACTCACATCTGGACTTTTTTGAAGAAATAGCAAAATACAGAGCTGCGAGACGGATTTGGGCAAAACGGATGAAAAATAAATATGGAGCCAAAGATCCGCGGTCATGGAAATTGAGATTCCATACGCAAACTGCAGGTTATACACTTACAGCCCAGCAACCTGAAAATAATATTGCCAGAACATCCTTTCAAGCGCTTGCTGCAGTCATTGGAGGGACGCAATCCTTGCATACCAATTCCATGGATGAAACTCTTGCATTGCCTTCTGAAAAAGCAGCTGAGATAGCACTTCGCACTCAACAATTGATCGCATTTGAAACTGGTGTCGCCAATGTGATTGATCCGTTGGGAGGATCTTGGTATGTTGAAGAATTGACGGACAAACTCGAAGAAAAAGCTGAATCCTATTTCAAACAAATCGATGACCTCGGTGGAGTGATTCCAGCCATTGAACAAGGATTTTTGCAGCGTGAGATTGCTGAATCCGCATCGGCATATCAAAGATTAGTCGATGAAAAGAAGAGAATTGTGGTTGGCGTAAATGAGTTTATAAAAGATGACGAGAATATCGAAATTCCAATTCTTGAAATTGGTGATGATGTCGAAAAAAAACAAATTCAAAAATTACATGATGTGAGGGCTTCAAGAGATAATCAATTTACATTGCAATGCCTTTCTGAACTTACGCAAGCCGCCCGGACTGGTGATAACGTTATGCCTCATCTTATTCAATGTGCAAAGGCATATGCCTCGTTGGGAGAAATGGTAGATGCAATGAAAGTTGTGTACGGAGAGTGGACTGAATCCACAGTGATTTAGCACGGCCAGGGAGTCCCATAACATCGTGAAAACTTATTCAAAAGTATTTGATCATAATCACCCGTTTACGCTAGGCGTTGAAGAAGAATATATGCTTTGTGATCCGACCTCAGGAGAATTAGTACCTAAAGCGGATCAAATTATAAAAAGAATACCTGAAGAGTTTAAGGATCGTTTTAGTTTTGAACTGATTCAGACAGAAATTGAAGTGAATACGAAGGTTTGTAAATCTGTCGATGAAGCCATTGATGAAGTCATAAATCTCCGAAATCGGGTAGCTGATATAGGACGCGCAGAAAATTACCGCATTGGGATTAGCGGTACGCATCCCACTGCTAAACCCCTTGATCAAAAATTTGTAACTGCACCCGGATATCAGTGGGTCGCAAACCAACTTGGATATTATGCGAAAAGGAACATTACGTTTGCTACTCATGTGCACGTTGCAGTTCCTGATGCAGAATCTGCTATTTGCATCTGTAATGCCTTGAGAAGATGGATTGCTCCACTTCTTGCGTTAAGTACAAACTCGCCCTTTTTTGAAGGTGTTCAAACCGGAATATTATCATCCAGATGTTTTCAATTCGGGACATTCCCTCGGACTCATATACCTGCTACCTTTAAATCTTATGAAGAATACGAGAGCTTTGTTAATAGACTGATCGAAATTGGAAGCATTGAAAAGCCTCGACAAATTTGGTGGAAAATACGTCCCTCTATGGATTTTGGGACGATTGAGTTTAGAATGTTCGACATTCAGAGATCATTAAAACGAACTAAATTGCTGATAGCTCTGTCTCAAGCATTGGTTTTTCAAGCTTATGACGAATATGTAAATGGTGTTTTAACCGAAGATTTACCAATGGAATTTCTTGAAGACGGATTATGGAAAGCCATTCGGTTTAAGTTTGATTCTAAAATTGTAGACCCTGTAAAATTAGATACAGTTACAATGGAAGAATTTATTCTGCGGTTAATAGACTATGTCAAACCAGCTCTTATTCATTTTGGAAATCAGGGAGTCCTAAAGACGGTAGAAAAGATTTTGAAAAACGGATCAGAAGCAGATGAACAAATCGCCATTTTCAATAACGAAGGAATGTCAAAACTGTTGAATTATCTCATGGATAAAACAGAATTTCAGATTGAAGATTAACATCAGATCACACTTCAAATGAGTCCAGATCACGAAAGATTAAAATTATTATAAGGAAAGAATTATGCCCAGAAAAATAGTACATATTGTTGGTACAGGTACAATTGGGGAACCTCTGATCGGGTTACTTAGCGATTTTCGGGATAAATTGGGGATTGATGAAGTCACATTCCATAAAAACACGCCTTTAACAACTGATCGGGCAAAAGTGAAGGCTTTACTTAAACGCGGAGCTCGCCTGGCTACACTGGAAGATCGTTTTGATGGATTCAATGCGATTGGTCTTCGTCCTGAATTTACGACGGAAGAAGCCATCGAAAGAGCCCGTGTGGTCATTGACTGTACGCCCAGTGGAGTGGGCCACCAAAATAAAACCCAGTATTATGAAAATTATAAACATAATACGTTGGGATTTATTGCTCAAGGAAGTGAGTTTGGTTTTGGAAAAATGTATGCCAGAGGAATCAACGATGAGGTTCTTGACACAAAATCGGATCAGTATATTCAGGTAGTTTCCTGCAACACTCACAACCTATGTGCTATTATCAAAACTTTAGCTATCGAAGATGAACCTGAAAATAATCTGATAAGTGGTCGCTTTGTAATGATTCGTCGGTCAAATGATGTAAGTCAGTCGTCATCATTTGTCCCATCACCACAAGTTGGCAAGCATGAAGATCAGATTTACGGAACTCATCATGCACGTGATGCTGCGTTACTTTTTAAAACCGTTGGTCTGGATTTAAATTTATTTTCTTCAGCGATGAAAGTGAATACCCAATACATGCATTCACTCCATTTTCATTTAAAAATTAATAATCCCACGACGCTTCAAAAGGTGCTTGCGAAGCTGGATGGGAACAAGCGAATCGCTACCACAGACAAGCGAGATGCCTGTCAGGTATTTTCGTTCGGACGAGATCAGGGACATTTTGGCAGAATTTTGAATCATACGGTGGTTGCAGTCCCCAGCTTGCATGTCAGTTCAGATGGTAAGGATATTACCGGCTTTTGCTTCACTCCACAGGATGGTAATTCATTGATGTCATCCATATCAGCTGCTATGTGGTTTTTATATCCGCATTCTTATGAAAGCAAGATACAATGTCTACTACCACTATTTTTTGATGAGGTATAAATAATCAGCATAAAAATAACTCAAATCGAGAATGGTCCCTTTTCGGAGAATGCATGGATTATAAGTGATACCGATAGTAGGGATGCGATATTAATTGACCCGGGTGACGAATCAAAAAGAATTGCAGGTATTATAGAAGATAATCGGTTAAATCTTCAATTCATTCTTGCAACACATGGTCATCTTGATCATATCGGAGCTGTCTGCGATTTAACAAATAAATTCAATGTTCCATTTATGATTCATATGAGGGATGAATCAATGGTTAAGGATCTTCCGAAAGTTCAAAAAATGTTTGGTTTACCGGAATCGGAAGTTCCCATTATATCAGGATATGTTTCAGATCAGGAGAAAATCATCATGGGTGGCGTTAACATCAATGTCATCGAAACACCGGGTCATACGCAAGGCGGAGTGTGTTTTTTGGTAGAAGGACATTTATTTTCAGGTGATACACTGTTTAGTGGATCAATCGGTAGAACTGATCTACCTGGCGGTGATTACTCTGTTTTAATTTCTTCAATAAAACAAAAATTGATTAGTTTACCAGATGATACAATTGTTCATAGTGGTCACGGTCCTGACACTATGATAGGAATTGAACGACAACAAAATCCATTTTTACAGTGATGGATCTGGTTACTCATTTAAAGCGGAAAATCAGAAAATACTCTGACGATCCTTCGTCCACGCATCATATACTGATTGCAATTTCTGGAGGTGTAGATAGCGTTGTATTAACAGATGTCATGTTAAAAACTGTATTGGGAACCTCTAACTCAATCGGACTCGCACATGTTAACTATGGAATCAGATCGGATGCAAATGAAGCAGAAGCGTTTTGTAGTCAAATTGCTAACCAGTCAAATTGCCAATTCCATAATGTGAATTTCGAATTTACTTCGAAGGGAGAATCATTTGAAAAATGGGCACGTGATGTGAGATATCAGTATTTATCAGAAATTGCACATGAATATAATTATCAGTGGATATTGACTGCCCATCATAAAGACGATCAATTGGAAACCCTATTTATGCGATATTCTCAAAAGGCTGATTGGGTTACGATGCAGGGTATCCGAGAACAATTAGGAAAGATTAAAAGACCATTTCTGGATGTAGATAAATCCCAGCTAACAAAGTATGCTCGTGAACATGATCTAAAATGGATTGATGATCCAACTAATATGGATTTAGTATTTTTAAGAAATGAAATTCGGCATATTGCTCTTCCAAAAACGTTAAGAAATGAGCCAGGACTACCTGATTATCTATTCAGATTATCAGCAAATGCAAAACGTAGATTTAACCGGTTGGTAAATCAGTTAGATGTAGGAAATCTGATAATAGAATATAAAAAATCAGATCATGTCGAAATTTCGAAATCTGAATTTCTGAAAATGAGTGATGATAAAATGAAAATCGTAATCAAGTTGCTTATGACAAATTATCTTGGTAAAGCGAGTATCTCATTGAGTGGCAGTCATTGGGCATCATTTTGGCAATTTATCCGAAATGCATCAACTGGTACGGTTTTTGAGCTTTCTAAAGATGTGTTCTCAATAATGGATAGAAAGTCACTATACTTGGCAAAAAATAAAAAAGAAGTAGGTGATAGAAAAAAAATCGAAAGTACATGTACTACGAATTGGTACAATAATCAATTTAGAGTTGAATTATTGACTGGTAAGCATACTCCGAAATCGACAGATAAAAAATTCGCTGTAATTACCATAAATGAGTTTGACAAAGGGGTTTTTATTCGTCGATGGAAAAGTGGCGACAACGTGAAGATAAATTCGGGAACACATAAGGTCAAAATCAGTGACTTGTTTATTAATCACAAGATACCTGTTTTTAAGAAATGGTACTATCCTGTTGTTGTTAATAAGAATGATGAAATCCTTTGGGTCCCGGGTCTGAAGCATGCTTCGCTGATAGAAGATGTGAAGGCAAATACAAAAAATAACATAAAAATAGAGTGTTTATGGACGTGAAAGAATTTATAATACCTGAAGGATATCCCTTTGAAGGAAAGTCTTTAGATATATTAATCTCCGCTGACGAAATTAAAAAACGAGTCGAAGAGTTAGCCTTGCAGATATCCGAAAAATTTAAAGGTACGGTTCCAATATTTGTTGGAGTCATGAATGGTTCATTTATGTTCTTTGCGGATATAATGCGCGAATTGAGCATTGACTTTGAAGTGGATTTTATTAAAATAGATTCCTATGGAAGTAGAACATCATCATCAGGTACCGTCCGACTGTTAAAAGACATCAGCGCAGATATTACCAACCGCAACGTTGTGGTCGTGGAAGACATCATTGACACAGGACTTTCCATACAGTTTCTTAAACATCGTTTGGAAGATGCTTTGCCAAAATCTGTAACGTTTGTCACATTGTTACTTAAAAAAGATATTGCTAAGGTAAGCTTTGATATTGACTATGTTGGTTTTGATATCCCAAATCGGTTTGTAGTTGGATATGGCTTGGATTATAATCAGGGACTTAGAGGATTAAAACATATATTGGCGTTTAAAGAGGGAGACATTATTGATGGCGAATGATAAAAATGACCATCAGAAGAAATATAATACACCGAAAAAAACCGGTAGTAAAAATAAAAAATTAACTGGGGGTAACGAGAAATTTTGGAATTTCTGGTCAAACGGTGGAAAAACAACAATTATTTGGTTGATCATCGTTTTAGCTGCTATTTCCATAATGCAGTTCTACGGTGGGGAATCGAAGACAAAAGTCGTTTCATTTACTGAGTTTATCAGGTATGTAGAAGACGATAAGGTCCAATCTGCAGAGATCGTTGGGAATAAATTCGTTGGTACTTTAAAACAACCAGAGGAACAAAGATTTCGGTCGGTTAAACAGGTTTATGAAAAATTCTCAACCACGCTTCCCTATGTGGATAGCGAACTGATTAATAAGTGGAATGAAAAAGAATTTCCGTATCAGTTCAAGGAATCGTCTCCTGGTATGATAGATTACCTAATCAATTTTTCACCATGGATTTTGATCATTTTTCTTTGGATATTTTTTATGAAACGCATGCAGGGTTCAAGCGGTCAAAGCGGGATATTTGGGTTTATTAAAAGTCGTGCTAAATTGATCCCTCCAGATCAACCAAAGACTACTTTTAAAGACGTCGCGGGGTGTGATGAAGCTAAAGTAGAACTTGAAGAGATTGTCCAGTTCTTAAAAAATCCCAAAAAATATAGTAAACTCGGTGCAAAAATCCCAAAAGGTGCATTGCTTTTGGGACCTCCTGGAACCGGCAAAACATTACTGGCAAAAGCAGTTTCAGGTGAAGCGGGAGTTCCGTTCTTTAGCATCAGTGGTGCTGAATTTGTCGAAATGTTTGTTGGAGTGGGTGCCAGCAGGGTAAGGGATTTATTTGATCAAGCAAAAAAAAGTTCTCCATCAATAATTTTTATCGATGAAATAGATGCTGTGGGACGACATCGTGGCGCCGGCCTTGGGGGCGGTCATGATGAAAGAGAACAGACCCTGAATCAAATTCTCGTAGAGATGGACGGTTTCGACACAGATATTAATGTGATATTACTGGCAGCCACAAACAGACCTGATGTGTTGGACAAAGCGCTTTTAAGACCAGGAAGATTTGATCGCCAAATCGTTGTGGATGTTCCAGGAATTGATGGACGAGAAGCCATCCTGAAAATTCATTCAAAAAATGTTCCATTAGGTCCAGACGTTGTTTTAAAAACGGTTGCAAAAGGGACACCCGGATTGGTTGGCGCTGATTTGGAAAACCTTGTCAACGAAGCCGCATTATTAGCTGCTCGGAAAAACAGAAAATTTGTTACGATGATGGATTTTGAAGAAGCAAAAGACAAAGTCATGATGGGAGTTGAGCGAAAGAGCATGATCCTAACTCCCGAAGAAAAGAATACTACCGCTATCCATGAAGCAGGGCATGCGCTCGTTGCATTTCATACTGAAGGATCAGACCCTGTACACAAAATTACCATCATTCCAAGAGGTCGTGCATTAGGACTCACAGCCCAATTGCCGGATCACGAAAAACATAACTACAATAAAAACTTTCTAAATGGACAATTGTACATTCTCATGGGTGGAAGGATGGCGGAAAAATTGATATTTAACGATTATTCGACTGGTGCTGCAAATGATATTGAGGTAGCTACCAATATCACCAGAAAAATGGTGTGTGAATGGGGGATGAGTGATAAAATCGGACCACTAACCTTCGGTAAAAAATCAGAAGAGGTATTTCTTGGAAGAGAAATAAGTCATTCTCGTGATTACAGCGATGATATGTCTAAAACAATCGACAGCGAGATTACTCTAATCGTACGGAATGCAGAAAAACAAGCCGGTGCTATTCTGGAAGAAAATCGTGATCAACTTGTTTCTCTAGCAGAAGCACTTTTGGAATATGAAACCATAAGCGGAACCGAAATGGAACTGCTTCTTAGTGGAGGGGACATCTCCACCCTTCGCAACCAGCCTGTGAAAAAGAGACGACGTCGATCAAACAGACGAAAATCCAGTAATGCAGCACCTCAAAATACTGAAGATATCAAAGAACCGGCGAATGAGGGTTCTACTCCATAACAATGAAACCGTTTAAACTCAGCGTTCCTGCGGTGATGGGTATTTTAAATATCACTCCTGATTCATTTTATGATGGAGGCAGGTATCAGACTGAAAAAGAAATATCCACTCAAATTGATGTGATGGTGAGTTACGGTGCACAAATGATAGATATTGGTGCTGAATCATCCCGACCGGGTTCTACACCGGTGTCTGCAGCCGACGAAATAAATAGAATATCTTCTGTAATTCCGGTTATCAGTAAATATCAAGATGTTTACTTTTCAATTGATACCTGGAAAGTAGAAGTTGCCGAGTTTGCTTTGAAAAATGGATTTCGTATGTTAAATGATATCACTGGTGGAGGAAGCAACGGACATATGTTTAATCTATCCAAAGAATATGATGTCCCGGTAATCATTATGCATATGTTGGGTAAACCTGAAATGATGCAGCAAAACCCGAAATATTTGGATTTGATCCCAGAACTGATTCAATTTTTCAGTTTGCGTATAGAAATGGCAAAATCACTAGGCGTTTCAGATAAAAATATCATCCTTGATCCCGGCATCGGTTTTGGAAAAAGTGTACAAGATAATTTTGAAATCATTAATTCGATTGACAGATTTGCTCAATTAGGGTATCCTGTCTTAATCGGAGCATCCAGAAAATCTTTTTTGCGTGTCCAGGATGATTATCCTAAAGATCGTCTTGGTGCCAGTATTACTACTGCAATTATTGCCGTAAGAAATGGTGCGAGTATTGTACGGGTTCATGATGTATCCCAAACCGTTAAATCTCTATTCATCTATAATAAATTTAATCACCCTTCAATGAATTAATTCTGAATAAACATGGTGAAGAAAATATCCATATTATATATTTTATGCTCGTTGATGATCGCCGGATCACCCCAGATAAGTAAGTATAATTCCAATTCAGGTGAGGGTGAAGTAGCACAATACATTATATCAGATCAACCCACTTTGACAATGAAAGTCAATATATGGGGAGAAGTTAAGCATCCAGGTCAATATTTGGTTCCGTACACGATGAAAGTTGATATTATATCCTTGTTGTCCATGGCAGGTGGTCCCACACCCGAAGCCAATTTAAAAAAAATAATTATCATTAGAGCAGACAATGATGCTGGTGAGGCAGGAAAAATAACTGTGAATATGGATGAATATTTTACAAAAGGCGAATTATCGGGCATCCCTGATCTGGGACCAAACGATACAGTGATCATTCAGAAAACTTTCATTGGCCGATTAAATTCGAATAATACTATTTTTAATGTACTACAGCTGCTGGCCACAATCTACTTAATTACGAACGGATAATATGGATATTCAAGTATACAAAGAACGATTCAAAAAAGTCAGTGAAAAATACCACCAACTCCGGGAGTATCTTTGAGTGGGATACACTCATTCAATCGATTACGCAATTACAAGAAAAAACGGTCAATCCGGAGTTTTGGAACGACAATGAATCCGCTCAAAAAATTCTGAAAGATATCAGTAAACTAGAAAATGAAAAGAACCTGTGGGAAAAACTGGATGATATGTACTCGGAAGTTGAAATTCATGTGGAACTCTATGAAACAGAAGATGAAGCAGACCCGGACATAGAAAAAGCCTTTCTTCGATTTGAGACATACCTGACTGAGGTAGAAGTCCGGAAGATGATGAATGACGAAGATGATATTCGGGGAGCAATTCTGACCATACACCCGGGTGCAGGAGGTACAGAATCTCAGGATTGGGCGAGTATGTTATACCGTTTATATACAAGATGGTGTGAAAGAATGGGATTCTCAACTAAAATCCTTGATTTTCAACCTGGGGATGAAGCCGGATTAAAAGATGTTACAATCGAAATAGTTGGTGACTATGTGTACGGCAATTTAAAATCCGAAGCTGGCGTTCATAGGCTGGTAAGAATCTCGCCATTTGATAGCAATTCTCGTAGGCATACATCATTTGCATCCATATTTGTATATCCAATATATGAAGAAGAGCTTGATATAGAAATCGATGAAAAAGAACTTCGCATAGATACTTACCGTTCCAGTGGTGCAGGTGGACAGCATGTAAATAAAACGGATTCAGCAATACGACTCACGCATTTACCAACCGGAATTGTGGTTCAATGTCAAAACGAACGAAGTCAGTTAAAAAATAAAAATGTAGCGATGAAAATGTTAAAGGCAAAACTATACCAGAAAAGAAAAGAAGAGCAGGCACAGGATAAACAAGTAATTGAAGATCAGAAAATGGATATCGCTTGGGGAAGTCAGATCAGATCGTACGTTTTTCATCCGTATAATCTTGTAAAGGACCATCGAACAAAAGTTGAAACAGGAAATATCCAATCTGTAATGGATGGTGAAATTCGCTCATTCATCCGGGGATTTTTACTAATGAATATGGAGAGCAGCAACATTGTCAACTGAACATAAAACCTTACAGCAAATTATTGAACATCGTCATCTAAAACTTAATAAAATTCGTGAATTTGGTGTTGATCCTTTTCCACATGAATTTAAAAGAAGTGATTTCTCTGAAGAAATATTAGAATCGTATAATCCCGATATTCAACGGAATGTCACTGTTGCAGGGCGAATTATCTCAATTCGAATCATGGGCAAGGCGAGTTTTGTCCATATTCAGGATGAACTGGGTAAGATTCAACTTTATGTCCGCAGGGATGACGTAGGCGCTGAATTTTATAATAACGTATTTAAAAACCTCGATCTAGGTGACATCATTGGACTAAGTGGGTTTGTGTTCAAAACCAAAATGGGAGAAATCTCGATCCATGTAGAATCTCTTACATTGTTAGCAAAGAACCTGCGTCCGCTTCCAAATCTAAAAGAGAAAGATGGAATCGCCTTTAACGCTTTCGAAGATAAGGACCATACTTATCGATACAGACATTTAGATTTTATCGCAAATCCACAAAGGAAACTTGTATTTATCCAAAGAGCAAAAACCATTGGGGCTATTCGTCAATTTCTGGACGTTCATGGCTACATTGAGGTGGAGACTCCCGTATTGCAACCTCAATATGGAGGTGCGTCTGCTCGTCCGTTCACTACCTATCACAATACCCTTGATGAAAAATTATTTCTCCGGATAGCTGACGAATTATATCTCAAAAAACTGATCATTGGCGGGTTTGAAAAAGTTTATGAGTTGGCGAAAAATTTCCGGAATGAAGGTATGGATCGCAGTCATAATCCAGAATACACATCTTTGGAATTTTATAGAGCATACTCTGACCTCTTCGATATGATGGATTTCACAGAAGAATTGATTCAGACCGTTGCAAAAAGTGTTGACGCGAACCAACTGGTGTATAATTCACATGAAATATTTCTTAATAAGCCGTTTAAAAGAGAATCAATGTTTTCATTGTTAGAGGACTGCACAGGTCATTCTTTTGAAGATTTGGATCGCGATGGTCTTCTGAAAATTGCGCGGGAAAAACATCTCGACATAAATGAAAAAATGAACTACGGACAGATTCTAGATGAAATATTCAGTGAGTTGGTGGAACCGACCCTCATTCAACCTACATTTGTTTACGATTACCCGACAGCAATTTCACCTCTGGCAAAGCATCGTAGAGACGGAAATCAAAATATCGTCGAAAGATTCGAATTGTTCATCGGACAGACCGAATTTGCAAATGCTTTTACTGAATTGAATGATCCAGTTGATCAACGTGAACGATTGGAAAATCAGGCAAAACTGCGCGATCTTGGTGATGAAGAAGCACAACCGGTAGATGAAAGTTTCCTTGAAGCTTTGGAGTGTGGCATGCCACCAACAGGCGGCGTTGGTATTGGTGTCGATAGGTTAGTCATGTTGATCACAGGACAGAACTCAATTAAAGATGTCATTTTATTTCCGGCAATGAAATCACTTAAAGACCAATAATAGGGTTCAGGATACAATCGGTTTGAGATTGATCCCAAAAATTGCATTCAGGCATATCCGTTCGGGCCATCGGTTCGGATTTATATCATTCACATCCATCCTTAGCATTATCGGACTCATGTTAGGTGTGGCATCATTGAATGTTATTTCCTCTTTTTCGTCTGGGTTTTCAAATTCCATTCAACATAAATTGGCTTCACTCGATGGGCACTTGCGGATAACAAAATATCAGTCTGACTCTGGTGAAATATTATCCGGAGATGAAATCAAATCCATTCAAGCAGAACTTGGATCAGTAAAAAATTTGCTGACACTTGTGCCTTACATTGAAAAAAAAGCCATCATCCGGTCCGGAAGAAATTCCGAAGGGGTGATTGTTTACGGTGTACCAGAAAAATCACTCATTGAAATATTTAACCTTGACGATCTGATCATCGATGGTAATCTAATGGATTTTAATAAAGGAATGATTGTCGGTACAGGATTAGCTAAAAGCCTGGAGTCAGAGGTTGATAAATCGGTATTTCTGTTTGATATTCAACGATATATTAATGAGGGAATCACCAAAGGCGAAAAACTCCATGTATCTGGCGTATTTAAAAGTGGGTTTTCTGAATACGACAAACTATTAGTCTTTTTATCTCTGGAAAAAGCACGTTCATTTTTTGAAGTTCAAGATGGTGCTACCGGTTTGATTGGGATGCTATCAGACCCTTTACTGGCATCTCAAGTTGACGAAGAAGTTATCAATATACTGGGGTTTTCCCCTTATGTAACATCCACATGGCTGGAAAGACATTCCATGCTTTTCAATTGGTTGAATATCTATGATCTCCCCATCAAATTAGTCATAGGATTTATTATCATCATTGCTGTTTTCAATATTGCAGCAATTTTATGGATGACCATTAAGGAAAAAACCAGTGAGGT
The DNA here is from genome assembly GCA_013204025.1 of Fidelibacterota bacterium. GTDB lineage: Bacteria > Fidelibacterota > Marinisomatia > SCGC-AAA003-L08 > JACNLC01 > JABMOW01. The sequence goes on from JABMOW010000147.1 coordinate 28,608, forward strand.
GGGGATTCTAACAGCTATTGGGTTCAGCGGTAAACAAATCAGATCCATATTTCTGATAGAAGGGTTACTAATCGGAGTCATCGGTTCCGTATCCGGTTTGATATTAAGCGTGGTAGTGCTTGTCCTTCAGATGAAGTTTAAATTTATTTCATTATCATCTGATATCTATTTTGTCGATTTTCTTCCTGTTGATTGGTCCATAAATCACATCTTCATTTATCCAGGTTTAGCGATTTTACTTTCTGTAATGTCAGCCTATTTCCCTGCAAGGTGGACAAAGAGAATTAATCCTGTTGAGGCGATCAGGTACGAATGAATAAGTTATCTTTTATCATAAAATTTGTGACCGCAAAGGGATCAGGAGCAAAGCGGAGCAAATCTGTATTCCTACCTGTAATCGGTTTGGCCCTGGGAATTATGATCGTATTGTTGACCCTCGCCATAATGAATGGAATGGAGGAGGAAGTATTTTCGAAACTCCGCAACTTTCATTCACCTGCCAAACTGAAGTTTGATTCCAAATCCTTGGGTGAAGTCGAAAACGTAAAAACATTTCTGGATACTCATGATGTTGAATATTTTTCCACTATTTACAGAAATGCAGTGATTAAAAAGGATGATGACTTTAGATTCATATCGGTAATTGCCGTTGATGACATAGGTAAGTTCGCCGATCATCAATTGGGGATATCCTCACTTGAATTAAATAGATCTCCTCTAAACCCTCTTCTCATTGGTAATGAACTTGGATACTCACTGAATTTGTCTCCGAATGATGAGTGTGAATTACTTTCTCCCGTGGACATTAATTTGGCAACGGGTTCCGTACCAAAGGCGTCATTTCAGGTAAATGGGATTTTTGATTTTGATATCCTCAATATTGATATGAGTTATGCTATTATTCCGCTTGAAGCGGGTAAAAAATTATTCGATAAAATAGATTATGAGTACCTGCTACTGGACACTGAACTAGACAGGAAACAATTGATAAAAATCCAGCAACGATTTCCCACTGTTCAGTATATTAGTTGGGAAGATGAGTACGAGTCATTAGTGTCAGCTATGAAACTTGAGAAAATTGCGTATTCATTTTTTGGATTTATAATCATATTTATTTCGGCATTTAATTTGTTGAGTATAATGAGTATGATGGTAATGAGAAAAATCCCGCAGTTAGGGATACTGATGGCAATGGGGATGAACTCAAAAAAGATATCAGAGATATTTTTAGTACAGGCAGGTCTGACTGTTTTAGTAGGGAGTACCTTGGGCGGTATTTTAACGTATCTGGTCTTCAGGCTTAATGAAAAATATCAGTTATTAAAAATGCTATTGTCTGATTTCCCTCTTTCAAATTTTCCATTGATCATATCGTGGCAAGGCGCTCTAGCTGTAATTTTCGGAGCAAGTATGATCATCATGTTGGCGGGTTTCTATCCCGCAGTAAAGGTGAGCAAATTGAACCCTGTTGACGCAATAGATTATATCAAATGATTCTTCAAGCAGAAAATCTCAAGAAGATTTATCATACCGCAAACGAAAGCATTACGGTACTAAATGGAGCTGAACTGACCGTTACTGAAAATGAAATAGTAGCGATCATGGGACCCAGCGGTAGCGGAAAGTCCACATTACTTCATTTACTGGGTACATTAGACACGCCAACTGCGGGTACTATCCAGATTGACGGTATCATCGTTGGTCCTGAAACAAACCTTTCCAAATTGAGATCAGAAAAAATTGGATTCGTTTTCCAGCACCATTATCTTTTACCAGAATTTACCGTATTAGAAAACCTGATCATCCCTCAATCTTTGATAGGTAAGGACGATAAGTCATCTGTTCACCGAGCACAAGAGCTATTAAATCATGTCAATTTATGGAATCGGAGATCACACTACCCAAATCAGCTTTCAGGTGGTGAAAAACAAAGAGTTGCAGTTGTACGGGCATTAATCAATAATCCCAAAATTGTTCTTGCGGACGAACCTACCGGAAATCTGGATGCAGGAAATCGTGAGAGATTATTATCACTTATCACTCAATTGCATGAAAAAGAGGACCAATCCTTCATCATTGCTACCCATGACGATAGAGTTGCTGACATTGCAGGACGAGTATTATTTTTGGAAGACGGAAAACTGAGTCAAAAGTAGAAAGAAGATATGAAAAGAAATTTATCAAAAAGTGTCCAAGTCATTCTTAAAATTGCCAAAGATGAAGCCATCAGGTTGGGACACAGTTATGTGGGCTCAGAACATTTATTATTGGGAATCATCCTCGATCATAACAGCAAAGCTGCAGGATTATTGGAATCCATCGGGGTATCTCTATTAGATTTACATCATAAGTTGGAAGCACTATTAAAATCAGTTGGTGGGACGATAACTCTTGGGCATCTTCCCTTGACACGAAGGTCAGAGCGGATTTTAAGGAATACCTTCTTAGAATCAGAAAAATTGAATAAAAAAGTCGCCGACGATACTCATTTATTATTAGCGATGGCACGGGAAAATGAAGGAATAGTAAAAGAAGTACTCGAAGACTTCAACGTTGATTATGACTTACTTCTTACTTATATCAGTTCATTGGAATCCTCTGACCCTAAAACAGCACCACGATCCACATCAAATACGCCTACATTGGATATGTTTAGTAGAAATTTTTCAACTTTGGCTGCAGATGATAAATTGGATCCGGTTATTGGTCGATCCATTGAGATTGAACGAGTAGCACAAATTCTCGCCCGTCGTAAGAAAAATAATCCGGTTTTAATTGGAGAACCCGGTGTTGGAAAGACAGCTATCATAGAAGGACTTGCTATTCGTATTCACAAAAAAATTGTTCCTCGAATATTATGGGGAAAGCGAGTCTTGGCATTAGACTTGGCAGGATTGATTGCCGGGACAAAATATCGGGGCCAGTTTGAAGAACGAATGCAGAAAGTAATGATGGAGCTTGAAAAAACAACAGATGTCATTATTTTTATAGATGAGTTACACACAATTGTAGGTGCCGGTGCCGCGTCTGGTTCTCTTGATGCCGCAAATATGTTCAAACCAGCCTTAGCGCGAGGAGAAATACAGGTCATTGGTGCTACTACTCTGAATGAGTATCAAAAGTACATTGAAAAAGATGGAGCACTCGAACGGCGATTTCAGAAAATACTGGTAGATCCACCATCAATCGGAGATACAGTTAAAATATTAGCAGGACTTCAGTCTAAATATGAAGAACATCATCATATCAGATATCTCCCAGAAGCTATCAATGCATGTGTTGAACTCAGTGAACGATATATCAGAGATAAATTTCTTCCAGATAAAGCGATTGATGTCATGGACGAAGTGGGATCGAGAATCCATATATCGAATATATTTGTACCTGAAAATATCCTGAAATTGGAAAAAGAAATTAAGGAATTGCGTGAGAAAAAAGAGGAAGTTATCAAGAACCAGCAATTTGAAGATGCTGCAAACCTCCGGGACAAAGAACGAAAGCTGGTAAAAAAATTACAGGAAACTGAGGCAAACTGGAATTCTGAAAAAAGTAAATCTCTCCCCGAAGTGAATAAAGAAGATGTGGCTAGTGTGATATCTATGATGACGGGTATCCCCGTGACCCAGGTAGCCGAATCTGAATCACGTCGCCTTATTAGAATGAATCAAGAGATTGAAAAGTATATCATCGGTCAGAAAGAATCGGTTGATATCCTATGTCAGGCGATTAAACGAGCTAGGACGGGTTTTAAGAATCCTAATCACCCAATCGGCTCATTTCTATTTTTAGGTCCTACGGGCGTGGGGAAGACCGAACTGGCAAAGGTCCTTGCGAGATACCTGTTTAATAATGAATCATCCCTGATCAAAATTGATATGTCTGAATACATGGAGCGACATAACGTTTCTCGTTTGGTAGGCGCTCCTCCCGGATACGTTGGTTACGATGAAGGAGGACAGTTAACCGAAAAAGTCAGACGTCATCCTTTTTCTGTGATCCTGTTTGATGAAGTTGAAAAAGCTCACCCGGATGCATTTAATATATTACTTCAAATACTTGATGAAGGTAAAATCTCCGACAGTATTGGCAGAATTGTGGATTTTCGAAATACAATCATTATCCTGACTTCAAATCTCGGGACAAAAAACATAACCTCAACATCCATTGGATTTTCAAAAAGCGATTCGAGCAATATAAAGGAAAAAGTAAAATCCGATATTAATGCAGAAGTTAAAAGAATCTTCAAACCTGAATTTCTTAACCGTCTTGATGAATTAATTATTTTCAGATCGCTAGATGTCAATGACCTCACTGACATTATTGATTTACAATTGAAAGATCTAAAATCAAATCTACTGGAGAAAAATATCCAATTTAAAATGTCTCAAAAAGCGAAATTGCATCTTATTAATAAATGCAATTACCAGGAATGGGGTGCAAGACCATTGAGACGTATAATTCAAAAAGAGATAGAAAATACGATTTCTGAAAAGTTTCTAACCGGAGAATTCACTGATGGTGGACGAATTTCCGTTAAAATTCAGAAAGATAGTTTTGTATTTTCACAAACTTCAAAATCAACATCGGACAAAACCATCCGAAAAAAGTACGCCACCTGACATAAAGATCCGTGAGTTTATCACTGCTGTCAAAACGTCTGATTTTCCAAACGGCATCATTGTTGTTTTAAAATAACTAAAATTAAATCATTTTATAATTTGGAGTTATAATGGGAAAAATCATTGGTATAGATCTGGGAACAACAAATTCATGCGTATCCGTAATGGAAGGTGGAACCCCGGCAGTTATACAAAATTGCGAGGGTGGACGAACCACTCCATCTGTGGTTGCATTTACTAAAGATGGTAGCCGATTAATTGGTCAACCTGCAAAGCGTCAGGCAGTGACCAATCCTCAAAACACAGTTTCATCCAGCAAAAGATTTGTCGGTAGAATGTATAATGAGGTTGGGCAGGAAATTAAAGAGATGCCTTATTCGATTGTTAAAGGATCGAAGGGCGAGGTCCTATTTGATATTCAGGGAAAAAAATACACACCACCTGAAATCAGTGCGATGGTTCTTCAGAAACTTAAACAAACTGCTGAAGAATATTTAGGCGAAACGGTTACTGATGCCGTCATCACAGTCCCTGCCTATTTTAATGATTCGCAAAGACAGGCCACAAAAGATGCAGGTGTCATTGCTGGATTAAATGTTAGAAGAATAATTAATGAACCCACTGCTGCTGCATTAGCGTATGGTCTGGATAAAAAACACGATGAAAAGATCGCAGTTTTCGATTTGGGTGGAGGTACTTTCGATATCTCCATTCTGGAAATCGGTGACGGCGTATTTGAGGTCAAATCTACAAATGGTGATACTCATCTGGGTGGTGATGACTTTGATCAGATGATGGTTGATTGGCTTGCAGAAGAATTTAAGAAATCCGACGGAATTGATATCCGAAAAGACCCCATGGCTTTACAAAGGTTGAAGGAAGCTGCTGAGAAAGCGAAGATTGAATTGTCATCATCTATGCAAACGGATGTAAACCTTCCGTTTATTACTGCAGACTCCAGTGGACCGAAACATTTAAATATTGTTCTCACACGTGCAAAGTTTGAATCATTAGTTGAGCGTTTGATTGAAAGAACTCGCAAACCCTGTCTCGACGCAATGAAGGATGCCGGACTATCCACAAGTGAAATCGATGAAGTTATACTTGTTGGTGGCTCTACCAGAATTCCAGCGGTTCAGGATATGGTAAAAAAAGTATTTAATAAAGAACCCAACAAAAGTGTAAATCCCGATGAAGTTGTTTCTGTTGGAGCAGCTATCCAAGGTGGAGTGCTCTCCGGAGATGTGGAAGACATTCTATTACTTGATGTCATTCCATTGTCATTAGGAATTGAAACGTTGGGTGGGGTAGCAACCAAATTAATCGAATCCAACACGACAATTCCGACCAAGAAATCACAAATATTTTCTACTGCTGGGGACAGACAGCCGTCAGTTGAAATCCATGTACTTCAAGGTGAAAGAGGAATGGCTTCAGATAATAAATCATTGGGCAGATTTCATCTTGATGGTATTCCACCTGCTCCACGAGGGATTCCACAAATTGAGGTTACTTTCGACATTGACGCAAATGGCATCTTAAATGTATCTGCAAAAGATAAAGCCACCAGCAAAGAACAAAGTATTCGTATTGAAGCTTCGAGTGGGTTAAGTGACTCGGATATTGAAAAGATGAAACGGGATGCGAAAGATCATGAAAAGGAAGATCATGATAAACGGGAAATGGTTGAAACGCATAATCAAGCAGAGCAACTCACCTACCAGACTGAAAAACAAATAACAGATTTGGGTGATAAAATCTCTGAAGATGATAAAAAAACCATTCAGGATGCCGTTGATGATTTAAAAGAGAAGAATAAAAGCACGGATTTAGATGCAATTAAATCTTCTATGGAAGAACTTAACAAAGCCTGGAGCTCAGTGTCTGAGAAGTTATATCAGCAAAGCCAACAAACATCTTCTGACCAGACTGATGCCGGTTCACAGGAATCTACTGGCCAAGATTCAAGCGTTGAAGATGCAGATTTTGAAGTTGTCGACGAAAAATAATTTAAATCGAAAATTATAATTCACATACAAAAACGGACAGTTAAAACTGTCCGTTTTTGTTATCTATCACATGTAATTTTTCTAGATTATTATGTCTGTAATTCGTAGAAAACATGTAACACTCGGGGCACTTTCCCTAATTGTAGTTGTGGCGGGATTCGCAATTATAGGTGGTTATTATTTTACGGATAAAATATTTTTAAAATATAAACAACATATCCTGTCATATCTGTCAAACAGAACATCAGTACAAATTTCTTTCTCTCACTTGGATGGGAATTTCTTAACCGGGTTTAATATTTATAACATGGAATGCCATGTTCCATCAGGAGAAATCTTCCATTCAGACTCAATGTCTATTCGTATTAATCCCTTTAAAATAATTTCGGGGGAATTTAATTTCAGCGATATCTCTATAAAAAACTCCAGATTAGATTTGGATAAATACAGTGATTTTCAAAAATCTAATACCTCCGATTCAGAAAAAAACAACCGACACAAAACCATTCAAATTCAACAATGTAAGTTGAATAATTTTAAATTACATAAAGAATCAAATGACGTCATCATATCTTCAGAGTTACGATTCATCTCAACGAGGGAGAAAGCTTCGATATTTCTCTATTATTTTGAAGTAGAAACAAATGGAATCATCAGCTCAATTGATTCCACAATAATGACATTCAATAATCAGATTGTTACGGTTGAATCTTTCAACTATACTTTTAACAATGGAGATGCCATTATAGGGGATATGGCATTTACACTTGAGACTAATCAGTGGGGCTTCCCTGTCGATTTTAATTTAACCGGATCAGCTGTTGGAAAAGGACTGAATCTGAATAAGTTAGAACTGACAGGTGCCATATTTTCCGATAAAATAAAATTACAGCGAGGTAAGATTAGTGTAGACCAATCTTACTTTGATTTATCCGGTCAATATTTTTATACCGACGGCAGGTGGAATGTTGATTTAAAATTTGATGAATTCGCAACCTATCTGGATTCTGTTTCATTACTCATATCGGGTAGTATAAATTCTATTGGTTCAAGCAAAACAGACAGTATTCATTTTACCACTGATATTTCAAAACTGAACTACGGATTATTTGAAATTGGTAATATTAAAGGAAATGTTTCACTGGCTGATTCCATTTTAACGAACACAAAACCCGTAGAATTCGAATTTGCAGGTGTTACCGGACTTATTGATTCGATTTTTCTTAAAAAGAACGATTATAAAATTTCTGCTCAGGTAGGTTTAAACGAATTCTCTCCCGGTAAATACATCGAGGGACTTCCATTATTGGATTTAACGGGCGTTGGTTCAGTCAATATCGTGAGTAAATTCGGAATAATGGATTTACAGTCGAAGCTATTTTTAAAACCAATAGTTTATCATAATTTAAATTTTGGTGATAGCTTCTGGGAAGCATCTGTCGAAAGTGCTAATGGCAAACTAAGCGAACTGAAGTTAGTCGGAAGCGCTAAATCAATGAATTTCCCTCTGTTGACGCTTGACAGGTCAGTGATCAGCGCACAGTATAATGATGGTAATATTATCTTAAACCATATTTATGGATTAAATAAAAATGGAGACTATGTATTTGTCTCCGGATTTACAGACTCATCCATGGCAACTATTATTTTAGATTCACTTTTTCTAAATCTGAATGGAGTAAAAAGTTATTCAGGAAACTTGGATATTAAAAAACAAGATGACATCTATCATGTTAATTGCGAAAATCTTTCAATAAATGATGGAAATATCGCCATAAGTGGAAAATACGCCAATCAAGAAAAATTCGAGTTTGATATGAGCATGGAAGATGTGGATATCGTCGATATTGTTAAAATGTTGAGAAAAGAATCCACATTATCGGGAAAAATTAATGGAAATTCCCAATTTTCAAAATGGAATTCAAAGCCTGTACTATTTTCAGATATTAGAATTGTTGATGGTCAAATCAGTGATTTCAAAATGAATGAATTAGAAGGAAAAGTATCCTACTTTGATCATAGATGGTTAATCGGAGGAATTTCAGCTCAGTCAGACTTAGGATTCATTGAATTATCCGGGTGGGTGAATTCTTCAATTGATTCAGAAAAAACTGTTTCATTTCTGCCACAAGATTCATTGTCAATACAGGCATCATTAGATGGATTTCAAATTGAATCCATAAAAGAATACATACCTTGGAATTTTAAAACTGAAGGAAAGTTATCTGGTACAATTGATATATCTGGGCAATTATCTAAACTATTTATGGCATCCGATATTCAAATAGAAAACCCTATTTTTGATCAATTAGAAGGAAAGTCTGCTAATGGAAAATTAATTTATGACAACAAAAGACTATTCTTTAAAGAGACACAGATGAATATGCAACATGGAGATTATTTCATTAGTGGATTTATTCCTTTGGATCTGGATTATTTTTCAGAAAATAGACCGGAAGTCTGGAGCAACCCTATTGATTTGATGATCAGTGGAAAAGCATCTGAAATGGAATTCTTTTATCCATACTTCGATATTATTGATTCTCTGATTTGCGATTGTTCAATGCAGCTTTCTATTGGTGGGTCTTTTAGAAATCCTATTAGAAATGGCCAGCTAATTATCAATAATGGTAAAGTAAACGTCACTCCACTAAATAACTCTTTTACAGATATAACCGGACTTGCCACGATTGATAACAATCTGTTAAATATATCAACAATGGAAGGAAAATCGAGAAAACTTGAAAAGGGCGATATTCTAAAAACGCCTTTAGATTATATTTACAAAATTTTCCACATTTCTCAAAAAACGAAACAAAAGTCAAATAATATTTCAGTAAATGGCACGATAGATTTAACTGAATTTTTCAATCCAAATTTTCAACTAATAGCATCGGGAAAAAATTTGTACATTGAGGATTCTCAAGATGAATTTATCGGAAGCGGACTTACTGAAATATCCGTGTCAGGGCAAGATACTATTCTGATTTCCGGCACCTTTGAACCGGACCCTTACGAATTTACCATTAGCCCTGTCATGACTACTGAGTCCGTAACTAACGCTGCATATGATCCGGGTGGGATAATGATGTTTTATGACATTCATATTCCTCTGGATAATGGTGTCATTATCAAAAATGATTTTATGGATATAGAAATCGAAGGTGAGATAACTCTCACAGCTATTGGTAGCGATGATTTTGTCCTGTCTGGAAATGTAAATATTGTGGACGGTTCATTTTTTCTAAACGGCAATGAATTTACTGATACGGAAGGACGAATTACGTTCGATCCCGCTTCGGATTTTCCTGAAATGGACATAATTGCTTATACTTTCATCACTGGAAAATCATACAAAGTTCTATTTTCCGGACCGTTAAACAACCCCGTTTTAGGATTTGAATCTGAAGATCCTACAGATTCATATTCTCAGGATGAAATTCTACGCATATTACTGGCGGGAGATGAGTCTCTTGTCGCAGGTAAAGATTTCAAAATACAGGATGCTGGTACGAACATCATTTCAAATTATCTCGCAACAGAACTGGAAAGGTTGATTACGGCAAAAGGACCGGTAGATCGATTTCAATTAAAGAGTCAGGGTGCATTGTTCAGAGATATTAATAATATGGATGTCAATCTTTACATGGGTAAACGGATGTCCCGAAAATTGTATATGAATATTAAAAGTGACATATTCTCTGATCAAATAAAAAATGAATATGAGATTACCTATCGGGTGGATAAAAATCAATCGATTGTTGTCCGTTTGGATGATGAAGGATATCCTCACCTCAATTACCGGATTAAATTCAAATATTAATGAATATCAGGTTTAAACATTTACTTATCCTGATACTGATCTTTTCAGGTATCGTTTTTTCGCAAGGGAAAAGACTTGTAAACCATATTTCATTTACGGGAAATGAGAATATTCGCGATAAAACACTTATCAGTGACTTGCATCTGCAACCAAAAAAGTTTCTAAAAGGGTATCCTTTTAAAGAGCGAGCACTTAAACTGGATGTCTTGTCCATTAAAAACAATTACATTTCGAATGGTTTTTTGGATGTATCTATCAATTCAGAAACAAACATAGTTAATGATCGGCTCATAGACATCACTTATCACATTTCTGAAGGAATTCGGTACCATTTGCAAAATGTTAATGTATCAGGAAACGAGGTCCTTTCTACAGAAGAATTATTAAAATTACTTCAGTTCAAAATGGGGGATGCTTATAATCCTTTTCAAATGTCCAGGTTCATTTCTGAAATTGAATATTTTTACTTTTCTAAAGGTAAAGTACTTGTTAAAATCGATACAGAAGTTATTCGAATTGAAAATACTGTCAGTACAAATATAACAATTGATGAAGGAGGCACTTTTTACGTTTCCAATGTCACAATTTCTGGAATTATAAATTATCCTGAAAAATTTATATTAAGAGAGCTGACATTTAAAAACGGTGATATTTATAATATAAAAGAAATTGAAAAATCACAATCCAGGGTTTTTTCATCAGGATTATTCGGCTCTGTTGAAATTCGTCCCGTGATAGGTTCCTTACTGGATAAGAATGTGACGATTGAAATCAAGGTGAGGGAATATTCATCAAAGCAGATAAAAACAGATATTGGGCTAGGACAGGAGCCATCTTCTTTGGGAGAAGGTTCACCTCCTGCCTCTGTATTGGAACTGGATGTTAAATGGCAACCAGGTACTATTCCTAAAACCACAAGCCGAATTGAGTTTGGTAGCAATCTTGCGGTAAGATTGGATGAAAATATTACACTTCCCAATCTCAACTATGATATCACTTGGTTTACTCCGTGGGTATTGGGTTTTAGACTGCCTCTTCGGATGAGATACTATCATAACGAACAAATAGATGAGAAACTTGACGGTGTATCATCCTCATTCATTTATCGGACAGGAGAGAGATACAAACTATCCGGTAGTATCAATCTGGAATTTATTGAATCTCTGGTTGAATCTGATCAAAAAAGAAGTGTCCAGATTAATTATATTGAGCAAAGACTAAACGATTTTATCTATCCTTCAACAGGGTATTTTTATTCTATTAACACTGAATTAAATGGCACTGTCCTTGGGGGAGAAGTTCACTTCCTAAAATTGGACTTTGAGTATAAAAAGTTTTATCCATTGGATAAAAATATCACATTCGGTGTACATCATCGGGTTGGCTATTTACATTCGATCAACTACAAGAATGAAAATTCTGATCCGTTACCTCCATTTTATAAATTTAAATTGGGAGGGAGTACATCATTGAGAGGCTGGAGAAATACTGATGAGATAAATTCTGATGGGGGAATGATCCGATTTCAATCGAATTTTGAATTCCGCTATCCATTATTTTGGCTCATCGGTGGGGAACTATTTTTAGACATGGGCAAATTAGCCGATCAGTTTGATAAAACATTATCTGACGGTTGGTATTGGGATGTAGGAACAGGCATTACGGTCAACTCACCTATTGGACCAGTCAGGACGGATGTGGCATTTCCACAAGGTAATTGGTCAGATCCAATGGTGCTTTTATCTATTCTTTACTTATTCTAATTTTTGCTTTTCAAGAAGGAACAAAAGAAAAACGAACTTGTTTGGAAGTAGTCTTGAATTCATAAATTTCGTTTGAAAATAAATACAGGAGAATCGTTTTAGTGAATAAAGTTACATTTCTTTTAACTGCTATGTTAGTATTGGTTGGATGTTCAAAAAACAGTGAGATCGTTGACCAATTATGGAATGAAGCAGAAAATTTAAGACAACAGGAAAATCTTGGAGCTGCAATATCTAAACTTGTGGATATAAAAACGAATTTTCCCGATGACCCAAAAGCTGCTGAAGCTCAATTCATGGTAGGTGAAATCTATCTGAATGATGTTAAAAATTACCCAATCGCACTTGAGGAGTTTAAAACTGTCATTCATGATTTCCCGAAATCTGAAATGGCGGAAAAAGCGTTTTTCATGATCGGTTATATTTACACAAACTATCTGCAAGCATTTAGCGATGGCATAGAGTATTATAATTTGTTTCTGGAAAAATACCCCAAAAGTGAATTGGTTGCTGCAGTCAAGTATGAGCTGGAAAGTTTAGCTGACGTCGAAAAAGAGATTTTAGAATTGTCAACTGCGAGCAAAACACATTCGGAGGTGGCTAATTAATGACTGATTTTGATCTGGCAGGATTAAATGAAAAAATAAAGCAGGAATCTGCTTTTATCAATATCCTCAAAAGTAATCTTTCATCTGTAATTGTCGGTCAGACCGATTTGATAAATAAATTGATGATTGCCATGTTGTCCAATGGGCATGTTTTTCTTGAAGGTGTACCCGGACTCGCCAAAACACTTACAGTTAAAACATTGGCAAGCCTGATTGATACCAAATTTCAACGGCTTCAGTTTACACCTGATTTGCTACCTGCAGATCTTTTAGGTACGCTGATTTATAATCCCAAAGACTCAACCTTTGAGGTAAAAAAAGGTCCTATTTTTGCGAACATAATTCTTGCCGACGAAATCAACCGAGCGCCCGCTAAGGTTCAAAGTGCTCTATTGGAAGCGATGCAGGAAAGACAAGTGACTATTGGAGAATCTACCTTTAAGCTGGATGCACCATTTTTAGTAATGGCTACTCAAAATCCTATCGAGCAGGAAGGAACATATCCGTTACCCGAAGCTCAGATTGACAGGTTTATGTTTAAGGTGCTGGTTGGCTATCCAACTATCGATGAGGAATTGAAAATTCTTCAAACTATGGGAATGGTTGCTGAAAGTTCACAGTTAAAACCTGTCGTGACGGCAGATTCAATCTTAAAAGCTCGAAAACTCGTAGATCAAATTCATATCGCTGAAAATATTCAAAAGTATATCGTTGCGCTCACCTTTTCTACTCGTGATCCTGAAACAGCTGGGATGAAAGATCTGAAGGGATTTATAGAATATGGTGTATCACCGCGTGCAACAATATTCATGGCAGTTGCGGCAAAAGCATCAGCATTTATGTCTCATAGAGGATATGTGATCCCTGAAGACATCCGCGAAGTAGGGAGAGCCATTTTAAGGCATAGAATCATCCTTACCTATGAAGCTGAAGCTGAAAATGTTACAACCGAAGACATTATCACACGCATGTTTGAATCTGTTCCCACACCTTGAGTAAACCAGGTTGATAAAAATTAGATGATCCCTTCAGAGATACTTCAAAAAGTTAAGCTGATCGAGATTCGTACTCGTCGTATAGTCAACGATCTATTCGGCGGAGAATATCATTCTGCGTTTAAAGGCATGGGAATGGAATTCGCTGAAGTCCGTGAGTACACCCCAGGGGATGATATCCGAAATATCGATTGGAATGTGACAGCTCGTACCGGGAAACCACATATCAAAAAATTTGAAGAAGAGCGCGAACTCACCGTCATGCTGCTGGTGGATGTAAGCGCTTCAGGATATTTCGGTACTGGAGATTCACTTAAAACAGATGTCATGATCGAAATTGCAGCTGTTTTGGGATTCAGCGCTATCAAAAATAATGATAAAGTGGGATTATTGTTATTTTCTAATAAAATTGAAGAGTTTATTCCTCCTAAAAAGGGGAAATCTCATGTGCTGAGGGTAATCCGTGAATTGATCTATTATCAGGCTCAGGATCGCACTACCAATATGGCAGCAGCTCTTGAACATTTGCTGGAAACTCAAAAGAGAAAATCGGTCGTATTTTTAATCTCTGACTTTTTCGATAAAGATTTTGAAAAAGCAATAAATATAACTAATCGAAAACATGACTTGATTTGTATCCGTGTACTTGACAATGCTGAATTGGAAATTCCCAATTTAGGACTGGTAAAAATTCATGATCCTGAACTCCAATCCTCGCATTGGATTGATACAGGTTCAGCTAAGTTGAGATCAATGGTTAAAGAAAATTTGACAAAAAAAATGAATGATTTCAATAAATTTTGTCAAAAACACGAAGTAGATCTAATTAGTGTGAATACTAATGATGGCTATGTTGACCCGCTGGTTTCGTATATGAACAAAAGAATCGCAAGGTATTAGTGAAGCGACTCCTCTTTATCATATTGTTGCCATTTATGATTTTTGGGCAGGTTTCCGTCGAAACTCAAATCTCCGAACGAACGGTACGAGTCGGCGATCAACTTACGCTGACAATCTCTGTCACCTGTCCAAAGGATAAATCGGTTAAATTCAGTGAATTGACTCCGGAATCCAATGGTATGTCAGTTCTAAGTGAAGAGATCACACCAGAGTCAATTACGTATACGCTTGTATTCTGGGAAGTGGGAGAATTTAAAATTCCAGGGATTTCCTTTGATATATTATATCATGGACAGATTGAATCAACGCTGATGACTGATCCTGAAGTTGTTCTGGTTGAAAGTATATTGACAGATCAGAATGAACAGATCCGGGATATAAAGGGGATGCATGAAATTCAATTGCACAGTCCATATCTGAAGTATCTTTTTGTGTTGGGTATTATTCTTTCGGCAATTGCTATATGGGTGATTCTAAGGAAAAGACGAAAACCAGTCGTAAAAGCAGAAAAATGGCAAAAACCTAAAGATTCTCCCAGAGTCCGTGCAAGAAAAAGGCTGGAAAATCTGAACTGTCCTTATCCAATCACCAATAAAAATAGTGAGACATTTTATCTGGAACTTACGTCTATTTTTAAAGAGTATCTCGAGAACGAATTTTTCTTCAAAGCTATGGAGATGACAACAGGAGAAATTTATACATACTTATCTGCATCGACAGATGACGAACAATTGTTAGAGGATACACATCAGTTATTGAGTAGTTCAGATTTATCGAAGTTTGCAAAACATATCCCTGAAAGAGAAAAATTCCAGAATGATAAAGTGTGGATCAGCACGATCATCGATACATTTTATCAAAAAATTGAAAAAGACTTATTCACTTATAACCAAAGGATTAAACAATGAAAAAATACATAATCGCCTTAATCATACTGGCATCTTTTTCGTTTGGGAAACTCAATTACTATCGTCCTATCAGTGCAGGGATCACTTTTGGGCGGAATATTGGAGGGTCGCAATATGAGGACACAAAAATCCTTGGCGTAAGTGGTGAATATAAATTAAATCCATCAATTGGCATTGGTATGGAATACAAAACTTTCCATAATTCACCATCACCTGATTACGAAGAATTTCTTACGGATGAAAATATCAGTTTGGTCTCGCTGTTTATGAATAGGTATCATGAATTCAAGCAATTTGACAATAATGGTGTTAAAGGAATGGCCTCTGTGGGGGGGGCAAGCATGACCATAGACGGCTATGATAAAATCTACTTTATGCTGGGGATTGGATTACAAATTGAACTAGCAGATCGTCTGAATCTGGAGTTGTCATTAAGAGATTATATGAAGGAATTCCGAATTCCGTTTACCAGTTTTCCCGAAGTGAATGTTGCAGCTATTGGCGGTGGAGGGCATTATATGCATTTCAACGTCAATCTCTCGATGGATTTAGGTGATGTCAAATCAAGTAATGATTAATCCTTCTGAATAAATAGTATTTAAGAGGACAGACAGTAATGATTATCTCGGTTCATTCAGAAAATCCAAATTTAAGGCATGTCCGTCATGCAGTGGATGCACTTAAGGAAGGCGAGTTAATTGTATATCCTACGGATACATTGTATGGATTAGGTTGCGATATTTTTAATAAAACCGCCATTGAAAAAATTTATGCTCTACGTAAAATGGATCGGAAAAAGCCACTCAGTTTTATTTGTCATGACTTTTCTCAAATTGCTGAATATGCAAAAATATCCAATTACGTATACAAGGTTATGAAAAGCATTCTTCCAGGACCTTACACCATTGTTTTGCCTGCCACCAATAAAGTCCCCAAAATGCTGGTCACAAAACAAAAAACCGTTGGAATCCGGATTCCCGATAACGAATTTGCGCTCGCGTTGGTCAAGGAATTTGGAGGACCCATTATTTCCACTACCTTGACATCTGATGACCAGATCGCAATATCAGACCCAGACGCGATTCACGAATTATATAAAACACAGATCAAATATGTTTTTTCGTCTGGTATAAGTGCATCAGAACCCTCAACTGTCATTGAAATCAAGGATGGTGAGATAGGCGTTTTAAGAGAAGGTAAAGGAGATATTAGTTTTCTGGATTAATCTTTCAGCGACAGTTCTCTAAAGCACTCTGACAGGGTTAATCCAAATCGGATTTGTCATAGCAAAATAGAATCTGCCAGAGCAATTTGTTTCCAATTCCACTCTGAAATAACAAGACAATTCTTCTGAAATATCCTGTTGAAAAACATAATTATATGCTTGAGTATCAGGAGCAATATCTTGAAGACAGGTTTCAATTTCGTCTCGATATCCTTGAAAAATTTTGATAAAAGATATTCCACCGTAATCAACAGATGATTCACACTCAATCCGAATTGTAAACTTTGATGAATAACAGGTCTCTCCAGTTTGAGTTATTCCAAATTCATCTTTGATTATAAAGTGTATAAATGGACCATTTGAGATAATACAATTTCCTCTGCGTAGCGCATTTACAATCGTCTGAGTAGAATTATCCTCTGCGAAAACACCTGTTTTCCATTTTCCAAATATTTGCTCATTTTTTTCCCATAAGGACATCATGGGTGTTTTGATTTGTCTGAAAATGTTGAAATTGCCATGTGCATCGTTACCGGCATAAATAAATTTCTGTATTCCAAATTTTAATAATTCCAACCATTGCTCTTTGCCGCGTTCAAACCCGGAATCTAAACAACCATTCATAATTTGGAATCCAGCGACATGTTGATTTTCACAATCCAGGTGATTCCAAATGCCTCGTTTGATCAGGAGCCACTGAAGAAACGGAGTAGGTGTAAAAGGATGTGCTGCGATAACCAGAGCATCTTCAGAAATTAGATCTTGTAGTTCATCGATTGAATGTTCTGATCGGGTTTTGAATCGTTTTTCAGCACCATCTCCTGAACCGGGGATATATGTAGGGTTGTTAAAAACAAGGGCATGTACGTTTCTCCCACTTGAATTTCGTACAGTAACCTCTTCAGAGGGGATTATAGTACAGGATCGATTTGAATCATTTATTGCCTGAATGTCCTTTCGTGAATTCTTCCATTTCTTCAATAAAGGATCGGTAATTGTCCAAGATCCGGGCAGGTCATCCAGATCATATGAATGATCCGAAGGGCAAAAGAACGACAATCCCAATGCATTTGCGGCATCGAGAGTCGGAATAAGTGGGGCACCAAATTCTACCATATCTTCAGTCAGATTACTGTGATAGTGGAGATCTCCCCAATGAATTTTATCAACGCCTGGCAAAGGTTCATGAGGTAAGTATACCTGAAAAGGAGTAATGGAAAGTAATGCAAGATTATGATTGATACATGATTTGGATTTTCCATTAACCCGATAATCAATATGGATGTTCAATGCCACCTGATCAAATATATCAGTTCTGTCAATTTTAATTGATTGATACCAGAAGTGATCAGAGATATTTTGATGAGAATCAACCGACTTGACTGTTTTTTGTCCAGATGACGTTGTTAGCTGTATTTTAATTTTTTCTAAAATAATTGGATACTGATCTGCGTCTTTTACCAGCAGCATTATAGGTATGTGCGTATTTAATTTGACCAGGTGGGGGACATCTACAAGTATTTCAGGTTCTCGTTTGAAGTATCGGCTCCCTGTAAATTTAAAGCGGTAGTGCATTTCCGTATACAAAAACAAATAAGGAAGAAATTGAAGATTGTCAGGTGAATTTAGGAGAATTTCCATATTGAAAATTACCTTGAGAACGCTTGAAGTTCAGATATCAAACTGCAACCTAATATGAAGTGTCAAATTAGTTGTAAATGATTGGTGAATTTCCTTCGGATGATCAGTCTCCATTTATTGTTTGAGATGACAGCCTGATTGTAAATTATTTAGCTATTTTACGTAATAATATTAAAGGAATTTATGGCAACGACTTCTGATTTTAAAAATGGTTCAATCCTTCAGTGGAAAGATGGTTTATGGAAAATTGTTGATTTTCAGCATGTAAAGCCGGGAAAAGGACCTGCATTTGTTCGTACAAAACTAAAAAGTGTTAAAACTGGACAAGTAGTAGATGAGACTTTTCGCGCAGGCGAAAAAATTGAATTTGTAAGACTTGAGGCTCGTGACTATAATTATATGTATAATGATGGTGAATTCTATTATTTCATGGATAATGGGACCTATGAGCAAATCCGGCTAAACAAAAATCAAATCGATGACGTTCTGGACTATTTAATTGAAAATACTCCAACGATCATCGCTTTTAACGGTACAGAGCCTATCGAAGTACGCATTCCTCAACACATGAATCTGACGGTAATTGAAACTGATCCCGGTGAAAAAGGGAATACTGCTACGGGAGGTACAAAGCCTGCTACTCTGGAAACGGGAGTAGTTGTTCAGGTTCCGCTTTTTGTTCACCAGGGTGAAACTATTCGGGTTGATACAAAAATCGGAAAATACATTGAACGGGTTAAATCCTAATTCCATTCTTTAATAATAAAACAAAGATTTTGGGGATACAATGATTAGTAAACATAAAATACAGGAACTGATCACATTAGTAGAGAACTCAGGTGTATCAGAGGTTGAGATGTCGTCGTTCTGGGGTTTTACAAAATTAAAAATCTCAAAGAATCAATCCACTCATTTACCTGCGCAAATGGTATCTCATACTATTGCAAATACTCCGGTTCAATCAGGACCTCCAGCTACCAATTTACAAACGGAAGTACCGAAACCATCTGATAATCAACTTGAGATAAAAGCACCGCTGGTGGGGACATATTATTCTGCAGCGAAACCAGGCGATGCACCGTATCTAAAAACAGGTGACGTCGTATCCGTCGGACAGGTTGTTTGTATCATTGAAGCAATGAAGATATTCAATGAGATAGAATCAGAGATAGCTGGGCGCGTGACGGAAGTGTTGATACAGAATGAACAACCGGTAGAGTTTGATCAGCCTCTTTTTATTATCGAACCCTTATAAGATACATGTTAAAAAAAATCCTTATTGCAAACCGGGGTGAGATTGCTCTTCGCATCATTCGCGCATGCCGGGAACTCAACATCCCTACTGTAGCGGTTTATTCCACGGCAGATTCTCTCTCTTTACATGTAAAATTCGCTGATGAAGCAATTTGTATCGGACCCGCTGAAAGTTCAAAAAGCTATTTAAATATTCCCGCCATCATGTCAGCCGCTGAAATCACTGCAGCCGATGCTATTCATCCTGGGTACGGATTTTTAGCTGAGAACGCTGAATTTTCCTCTATTTGCCGGGATCACAAAGTGACGTTTATTGGACCTCCTCCTGAAACAATCAATTCTATGGGAGATAAAGCAAACGCCAAACACACTATGAAATCCGTAAACGTTCCGGTTATTCCTGGCTCTGAAGGGATTTTAATATCCCATACTCAGGCTATGGCTTTAGCTAAGGAAATTGGATATCCTGTAATTCTGAAAGCCACTGCAGGAGGTGGTGGAAAAGGGATGCGACGCGCAAATGATCAGGATGAATTGATCAATGGATATAATATGGCTCAGCAAGAGGCAATGTCTGCTTTTAAAAATGGTGATTTATATCTTGAGAAATATCTGGTAAAACCCAGACATATTGAAGTTCAGATATTGGCAGATAGCCATGGAAACACCGTCGCTTTAGGTGAACGTGAATGCTCCATACAGCGCAGGCACCAGAAGTTGATTGAAGAATCACCCTCATCAGCAGTAAACGAAGAGCTGAGACAAAAATTATACGCAGCTGCTATCGCAGGTGCAAAAGCGGTTAACTATCTGGGCGCAGGGACCATCGAATTTTTATTGGATACTAAAGGTGATTTCTATTTTATGGAAATGAACACTCGAATTCAAGTGGAGCACCCAGTTACAGAAATGGTCGTTGGTGTTGATCTCATCAAGGAACAGATTCGTTGCCATCGTGGTGAAAAAATCCCGGAATGGATGGGCAATATGAAACTTCGCGGTCATTCAATTGAGTGCAGGGTTAACGCTGAAAATCCGGATAAAAATTTCATGCCATCTCCTGGAGTTATTACCAGTTTTCACATGCCCGGAGGCAAAGGAATTCGCGTCGATACTCATGCTTATGCTGGATATAGCATTCCTCCAAATTATGATTCTATGATCGCTAAGATCATTGTTCGATCACCAAGCCGAGCAGAAGCAATCCAACGAATGAAGGGTGCATTAGACGAATGTATCATTGAGGGAATATATACAAGTATTCCATTCCAAAAACAGATATTGAACGACCCTAAATTTCAGTCAGGAGACATTGATACTGGCTTTCTTGAAACATTTGAATATATACCAGGGAAAGGGTAAAATATATGAATATACCGGACAATTTAAAATATTCAACAGACCATGAATGGGTAACTATCGAAAATAACATCGTGACATTAGGCATCACTGATTTTGCACAAGGTGAACTGGGAGATATCATTTTCATCGAATTTCCCGAAGTAGGAGATTCGATTGAAAAAGGTGACTCATTTGGAACGGTAGAAGCAGTGAAAACGGTATCTGATCTATTTACACCATTGTCAGGTGAAGTTGTGGAAATTAACAATACTCTCGAAGACAATCCCGAAATCGTAAATGCTGATCCTTATCATAAAGGCTGGATTATAAAATTAAGCATTACAGATGAATCTGAACTTAATGATCTGATGGATGCCAAATCTTATAAAGAACATATCGGTTAATGCGATTTATACCCATAACGCCTGAAATTGAAAAAGAAATGCTCAGTGAAATGGGCATTTCTTCTGTGGAGGATTTACTGAGTATTATCCCTGAATCGCTAAGATTAAAAGAAAATCTCGACATGGGTGATTCACTGTCTGAATTAGAATTGTTGTCTAAAAGTACAAAATTCTCCAATGCCAATCACTCTATGTCCAGTGGTATTCATTTCCTTGGCGGTGGGGCATACGATCATTTTATCCCGACAGCTGTTGATTTTTTGTCAGGTCGTTCAGAATTTAATACTGCGTATACTCCCTATCAAGCTGAAGTCAGTCAGGGGACATTGCAGGTGATGTACGAGTTCCAATCCATGATCTGCGAATTATCTGGGATGGAGGTTGCGAACGCTTCATTATATGACGGAGCATCAGCAGTTGCAGAAGCATGTTCGATGGCATTATCCGTCACAGGTAATAAAAAAGTTATCTTGTCGGGGCTTCTTCATCCGTCATCCATAGAGGTAGTAAGAACTTATCTTCAAAATCGTGGTACTGAACTTATCATACTCCCTCACAAAAATGGCAAAACAGATTTGACAACACTAGCATCCTATGATGACGATATTGCATGTGTCGTAATTCAATCGCCTAATTATTATGGAGTAATCGAAGATTGGACGGCCACATCTAAACTATTAGAGGGTAAAAAAGGACTACTCGTTGCAGTAAGTAATCCAATGGATATGGTGTTATTAAAATCACCCGGCGAAAGTGGCGCTCATATTTATGTTGGCGAGGGGCAATCTCTCGGGAATCCAATTTCTTACGGTGGCCCCTATTTGGGACTTATGGCTACTCGCATGAATCTCATAAGGAAAATGCCCGGCAGAATCGCAGGTAAGACGACTGACCTCGATGGAAAAGAAGGATTTGTTCTTACATTCCAAACCAGAGAGCAACACATTCGACGTGAAAATGCAACTTCAAATATCTGTACCAACCAGGGTTTAATGGCACTTCGGGCGACGATATTTTTGGAATTGATGGGGAAAGTTAATCTAAAGTCTATGATCGAACTTTGCTTTAATAAAGCACATTACCTTGCTGATAAAATCTCAAATATTCCTGGTTTTGAAATTCCGTTTGGCAACGAATTTATTAAAGAATTCGTCCTGAAAACACCGATATCTGCACAGAAAATTGTAAATGATGCAGAACAAGCAGGAATTTATATTTCACAAGTTGAGGGAGATTTGTCAGATCGATTTCTCCTACTGGCAGTGACAGAGAAACGTAGTAAAGAGGAAATGGATCAATTTGTCCAATTTCTTATGAAGTATAACATTTAGTAAAACTTGATAAAAAACGATAATAGGTAAGATAGCAAGTGCCAATTCAGAATTATGAAAATATTTGAGACATTAGAAAATACAAGATTAGTGAAAGGATCAGGTGCATTAGCGCTCATTGATCCTGATCTAAAAAATGATGGGTTATTAAACGACATTACATCAAGTATAGTGGATGCAGATTTTGATGCGATCCTCGTCGGTGGTAGTCTGATAATGGATAACGGATTTGAGGACCGTATCAGTCATATACGTGAACTTACATCTCTTCCGATCATTATTTTCCCAGGATCTTCTCGTCAATTATCAGGAAAAGCTGATGCAGTTCTGTTCCTGTCTTTACACAGCGGTCGGAATCCTCAATATCTCATCGGAGAGCATGTTGAATCAGCTCCTGTTATTCGCAATTTAGGAATCGAAGCTATTCCAACCAGTTATTTGCTGATTGATGGAGGTGTAAAATCCTCTGTACAGGTCATGAGCAATACAACACCATTACCACCTGATAAACATGATATTATTCTTGCACATGCTCTTGCTGGCCAATATATGGGATCTAAATTCGTTTTTTTCGAGGCAGGAAGTGGGGCAAAGGAATCCATACCGATTAAATTGCTGGATTATGTCTGTCAAAATTTGAAAATTCCGGTTATTGTTGGAGGAGGAGTCCGTGATGAGCACACCGCAGCGAAGATGGTTTCAGCAGGTGCAGGTTATGTGGTTATTGGTAATTTCCTTGAAAAATGTAAGGATCAAAGCGTCTTGAACTCTATTGTCCGAGCTATTCACTACCGGGAGAATTAGATCGATCAGCAAGGAATACAACCGGTAAGCCCTTTGCACCAATATGTGAAACACTACCTACTTCACTTGCAGTTTGAACGAAGATTATCTCAAAACACTGTAACCGCATATTGGGGTGATCTGAAAAAATATACGGATTATTTGTACACCACATTTAATATCGCTCATCCGAGAAATATAAAATTAGAACAAATTCGTGAATTTGTGAAGATGTTAACACTATTGCCAATGAAGCATTCTACTCATATCGGACTTCGAAAGAGCAGCATCATCCGATCCTATTCTGCGTTGAAGGGATTTCATCAATACTTGCTGGATGAAAATTATACAAAAAAGGATCCTACTCAACTTTTAGCCAGTCCAAAAATTGAAAAGAAATTACCTGAAGTGCTGACGGTAAATGAAGTGGAGCTAATCCTTAATTCGGTGGATTTGGAAGTTGAAACGGGTATCCGAGACCGTGCAATCATCAGCCTGTTGTATGCTTCAGGATTACGTGTGTCAGAGTTAATTCAGTTAAAGCTTATGGATATTTTCTCCGAAGAAGGTTTGATTCGAATTATGGGGAAGGGAAACAAGGAACGATATGTACCAATTGGTGACATCGCGCTTGCAGACACTACGACTTACGTACAGATACTCAGACCCCGTCTCGCCAGAAAAGGAGATGCCCGGGGTGCAGTCTTTCTTAATATTAGAGGTAAGCCATTATCGCGAATGAGTATTTGGAACATTTTCCATACGCATACCGTTAAGGCAGGGATCTTAAAAAAAGTCAGTCCGCATTCGTTACGACACAGTTTCGCTACCCATATGCTTGAGGGTGGAGCAGACTTACGTATGGTACAGGAAATGCTGGGGCATTCCAGCATCATCACGACACAGATATACACTCATATGGATAAAATCCATTTGAAAGAAATTCATAAACAATATCACCCAAGAGGATAAATGTTATTTAGATTACCAATGGAAGTACTCGTACTACTGCTGCCAACTTTATTATTTGCGCTGTGCTTTCATGAATTCTCGCATGCATATATGGCATATCGATTAGGAGACGATACCGCAGCAAGGATGGGGAGGTTGACGCTTAATCCCCTTTCTCATATTGATCCTGTGGGGGCAATGATGATTTTGTTTGTGGGATTTGGATGGGCAAAACCAGTACCGGTAAATCCCATGAATTTGAGAAATATGCGGGTGGACATGATGAAAGTTGCATTTGCTGGTCCTCTATCAAATCTTATATTAGCGCTCATCGCAGGTATATTCATCAGATTGACCGGATACAAAACAGGTGTGGAATTACAAATTGGGGGGACCATTCCATTCCTGCTATTAATATTTATGCAAATCAACATCATGCTCGCTGTTTTCAATATGATTCCGCTGGCTCCCTTGGATGGTTCACGAATATTTTCAGGATTACTCGAAAGAAAATTTCCGGACATGGTTCGAAATTTGCAAATTTACGGTCCCCGGATTCTGATGGGAATAATCATGGTTGGTTATTTGACCAATATTCATATCCTTGGATGGATCATTCAACCATTTTTAAAGCTGTTTATGTATCTTTTTGCAGGTATTCAATAGTCATTTATGGTTATTAAAAAGAAAACGGATATGCCTCATAAATTCAGACATTTAATTAGCCAACATTACAGAAATGCAAGTACTCCTTTGCAGACGCTGAAATTTTTAGTTATTTTACTTCTGGTCATTTATATGATCAGCAAACTCAGTTAGTATTAATCCTTAATGTCTACAACTTCAGCATTAACACGATTTAATCACTCACATCATTGATAAAGGAAATCCATGAAAATCGTTGAATGTGTTCCTAATTTTAGCGAAGGACGCGATCATAATAAAATCAAGATTATTACCGATGCTATTAGTTCGGTTTCGGGAATCAGTTTATTGGATGTGGATCCGGGTGCGGATACTAACCGTACTGTAGTCACTTTTGTGGGTGAACCTGATAATGTGATAGAAGCAGCCTTTCAAGCCATCAAGACCGCCGCTTCTGTTTTGGATATGAGATTACATCATGGCGCTCATGCCAGAATGGGAGCAACGGATGTATGTCCATTTGTACCGGTTGCAAATATTACGATGGAAGAATGTGTTTTACTTTCTCAGCGGCTGGCAAAAAGAGTGGGAGATGAACTGAACATTCCTGTTTTTCTGTATGAAAACTCGGCGTCCAAACCGGATCGTCAGAACTTAGCCAATGTCCGTTCAGGAGAATATGAGGGGATGGCGGCAAAACTGAAAGATCCAGAATGGCACCCTGATTTTGGTCCTGTGGTATTGGATGAAAAAGCAGGAGTTACCGCTATTGGAGCAAGAGAGTTTCTCGTCGCCTACAATGTGAATCTGAATACTCAATCAAAAGCCATCGCTTCGGATATTGCTCTGGATATTCGTGAAGCTGGTCGGCGCGCTAGAAACGAAAAGGGCAAATTTATCTCCGATGAGGAGGGTAATCCTGTTATGACCCTCGGAAAATTAAAATTTGTGAAGGCGGTGGGGTGGTATATCGATGAATACCAAATTGCTCAATTATCCATGAATCTGACAAATTACAAGATTACCCCTGTTCATAGTGCTTTCGAAGAGTCACGCGAGCAAGCCCGATTGAGAGGAGTCAGAGTTACAGGAAGCGAATTGGTGGGACTGATCCCTCTGCAAGCCATATTGGATGCCGGCATTTATTACTTACAAAAACAAAACCGATCCATCGGTATACCCACAGAGGACATCATCCATATTGCCGTAAAATCACTTGGACTGGATGATCTGTCACCTTTTGATCCCAAAGAAAAAATTATCGAATACCAGATTGGTCATGAATTTGGATCATTAGCAACCATGTCAATTGACAAGTTTATGGATGAGTTATCAAGAGAATCTCCAGCACCAGGAGGAGGAAGTGTATCTGCCTTAGCTGGCTCTTTAGGTGCAGCTTTAGCAGCTATGGTATCCAATCTCACAACTGGTAAAAAGAAATTCCGAGGCGTTTTTGATAAAATGCAGACGCTGGGAATTCAGGGACAGGAGTTGAAAGTCAGATTACTTAAATTGATCGACGAGGATACCAATGCCTTCAACGAGGTAATGAATGCATATCGATTACCCGCCGGCGATAAAGACGAAACTGCTAAAAAGGAGCAGGCCATTGAAATGGCGAATCAGCACGCAACAAACATTCCGTTCCAAGTTGTGAAAGCCTGTGCTGAAGTGATGACTCTGGCAACACAAGCTGCGTCATTTGGTAATCCTAATTCAGTCTCTGATGCCGGTGTTGCAGGAGAAATGGCTCATGCAGGTGCACACGGCGCAGCACTAAATGTGATCATAAATTTAAATAGCATTTCGGATGAGAGCTTTTGCAACAGTATGCGTCAAAATACTGAACAAATTCTCCAAGCAGTGGATAATGATCTGGCATCATTAAGACAAATCGTAAACGGAAAACTCAACAATTGATCATACAGGCCACATGAAAATGATTCCTTCTAAAATCCAATTGTTACCGACTCAGCTGATTAATCAGATTGCTGCTGGTGAAGTCATTGAAAGACCGTCATCGATCGTGAAAGAATTGATCGAAAATTCGGTGGATGCTCATGCAAAAAATATCGAAATCATTATTCAGGATGGTGGTAAATCCCTCATCCAGATTATTGACGACGGAGACGGTATGGACTCAGAAGATCTGGGCATGAGTTTTCAAAGGCATGCGACAAGTAAAATCCGACATCAGGAAGAATTGAGAAATATTACATCCCTTGGATTTCGAGGAGAAGCTTTACCCAGTATCGCTTCGGTCTCTCATATCAATGCCAGAAGTTCAATAAATGGTGAAGAAGGAAATGAAATCAGCCTCAAGGGTGGTGAAGTCCAATATATTCGACCAGCGCCATCAAATACAGGGACGTCAATTCAGATTAAAAATTTGTTTTTCAATACGCCCGCTCGTCGGAAATTTCTGAAAACTACAGAAATTGAGAAAAGAAATATTTATCTTGTGGTGCGCACTTATTCTCTAGCCTATCCTAAAATAGGCTTCACTCTGACAGATGCAGAAAAACATGTTTACAAGCTTCGTGGAAATGATCTTGCTGGACGTATCAGTGATATTTATGGTAAAAAATTCGGCGAAAATCTTTTACCAGTTACACTTACCAAAGATCATTTCATGGTTTCCGGATTTACCGGGAATCTCAATCTGGTAAAAAAACGTATGGGTGAGCAGTTTCTCTTTTTAAATGGAAGAGCTATCCAAAACCGATTGATCAATTCAGCTGTCTTTGGCTCATATAAATCCCTTCTCTCAAGAGGAGAATATCCGTTTTTCATTCTGAATCTGCAAATACCTCCAGATATGGTTGATGTCAATGTCCATCCTGCAAAATCAGAAGTTCGTTTTAAGGATGAATGGCGTGTTTTTTATGTGGTTAAATCTGCAGTTACTCAGGCACTTACAGATTTGCTGAAGACGATACCTGATTACACACCATTCAATTATTATGGTGCAGACAAGTCTGTAACATCAGATCATGGACAACTAAAGTTATCACCATCTATCCCAGGACAATTCCCGGCAGGATTTGAAACAGCGCCACATCACAGAGATCAGGAAAAAGTTCTGGGGAATACGTCCAGTGTTATCACAGAATCCACAATCAGGAAAGCGCATGAACGGATTGAGGCACTCACAAAGTCGTCTCAAGTAGATGACAAAATAATCCCCACTGACAATCTGTGGCAAATTCAGAATAAATATATTCTTACTGAAGTGAATCAAGGTCTTATCATTATCGATCAGCATGTAGCACATGAACGGATCTTATTTGAATCTGCAAAAAAAGCACTTGAAGGAAATGGTATCCCGTCTCAAACCGTATTATTTCCGCAGACCATCAAATTTTTACCAGAAGAATACTCAAAGTTTTTAGGCGTTATTCCATACTTGCATAAAATCGGATTTAAAATGCGCGAATTTGGCGTAAATACTATTATTGTCGAGGGTGTACCTTCGGACATTTATTCTGGTTCTGTTGAAGAAATAGTCCACGAGATATTGGATAAATACATTGAGAAACAGGAAATGAATGCGTCGTTCTTGGATCACATGGCTGCGACCTATGCCTGCAAAGCGGCTATCAAAGCAGGTGATCGTCTGAAACAAGAGGAAATGAAAAATCTGGTGGATAAGCTATTTGCGACGGACCATCCTTACTATTGTCCTCATGGAAGGCCGATTATCGTTCGTCTCGGGATTGATGAACTGGACAAACGATTTGAACGAATTTGAGTATTCCGGATTCAATCATTTCATCGATTGGAAGTAAAATTCCTGTTGTCGTTGGACCTACTGCAGTGGGTAAAACCGGATTTTCTATACAGCTTGCAAAACAACTGAATGGTGAAATCATTTCTGTTGACTCCAGACAAATTTATCGTGATTTCATCATTGGAACTGCTCAACCCACAAATGAAGAGTTGAAATCTGTTCCACACAACCTCATTGGTACCTTAAATGCGGACGAAATCGTGAATTCAGGACAGTATGCTGATTGGGTCTCTGCTCTTATCGTAGCAATAAAAGATCGTGGTCATCTCCCGGTGCTTGTTGGTGGATCCTTTTTGTATCTTCAGTCTATCATAAATGGGATTATAAGAACGGCAGATGGGAGTCCGAAGATTCGACAAAATATAATGCAGGAAATCGACGAAAAAGGGATTGATACCATGATGTCAAGACTTCACCAAATCGATTCGGACTATGCAGCAATCGTACACCCAAATGATGTGAAACGGCTGGTGAGAGCATTAGAGATTTATGAGATTACAGGGAAACCCCCCAGTGAAGTATTTCTCGAACAACAGAAATTAGATCAGGAGTTACAGCACCAGTATTTCGTCATCGGACTGACTTGCGAAAGAGCCAAATTATACCAGAGAATAGAAAACCGCGTAGATGATATGATTCAAGCTGGTTGGCAACAGGAAACTCATAATTTGCTTGCTTCAGGAGTAAGCCGTACATCTCATGCCATGCAAAGTTTGGGATATAAACAATTGGTGGAGGTCGAACAGGGGGCCGTCGCATTAGAAGAGGCGATTGTGATTATTAAGCAGAAAACACGACAATTTGCGAAAAAACAGATTACCTGGATGAACAAAATGTCAATTGATATGATTTTAGATTGCGACGTAAGTTATAAAAGTAGTTCACTCTACGATTGGAAAACAGATTAATGAAAAAAGGAATTAAACAAACCGTATTTGCTGGTATTTTGGCTGTCCTACCCTTTGCTTTGACAGTTTTGATTTTGTTGTGGCTATTCCGGTTTTTCGCTAAACCTGGTGCCAGAATCCTTGAGTACATTTTTGTAAAGCAGGAAATCCCAAAATACGTCCCTGAATTACTGGGATTCATCCTCACATTTCTGTTTATCTACATTTTAGGTCTGATCGTTAGGAATGTACTGGGAAAGCGCTTGATTACAAAAATGGAAAATGCTATTTCCAGAATCCCGGTAGTCAATTCTATTTTCAATACAATTAAACAGATCACTTCCACTATTAGTGAACCCCGAGAACAGGCATTTCAAAAAGTAGTTCTCGTAGAATATCCGCGAATTGGGATTTGGACTATCATGATGGTTACAGGAAGCTCTCAGAATAAAAGTGGCAAAGAATTTTATCAGTTATTCGTACCAACAACACCCAATCCCACATCCGGATATATGTTAATCGTGCCAAAATCTGATGTAGTCGAAACAAATCTCACAATTGAGGATGGTTTGAAAGCCATCATTTCCGGTGGACTTTTAGCTGGAAAGATCAATTCTATACCTGATTTAGTAGAAGGAAAAGAGTTATGATCGAAGCTCCCGTAAGATGTGGTTGGCCTGGTGATAATGAGTTAATGGTTCGTTATCATGACGAAGAGTGGGGTGTACCGGTAACTGACGACCGTAAGATATTCGAGTTTATGATTCTGGATGCGTTTCAGGCTGGACTCAGTTGGTCAATTGTCTTGAATAAACGAATTGGTTTTGCGCAGGCATTTGATAATTTTGATCCTGAAAAAATTGCACTCTACGACGAAAATAAAATTCAGGAGTTAATTCTAGATCCATCAATTATCAGAAATAAACTAAAAATCAGATCTACCGTCCGAAATGCTCAATTATTTTTGGAAATCCAATCCAAGTACAATGGTTTTCATCATTATATCTGGCAATTTACGGATGGTAAACCTATAGTGAATCAATTTAGTGTAATGAGCGAAATTCCTGCAAAAACGGATGAATCGGATTTAATGAGCAATGACCTCAAAAAGATAGGATTTAAATTTGTAGGATCAACTATTTGTTATGCATTCATGCAAGCCGCAGGGATGGTGAATGACCATATGGTAGATTGTTTTAGGTATGAACCACTGAAGCAGTTAGCGCTTCAAATGGGATCTGATAAGCAGTAAATATTTCTTCAAATCGGGTTTCAATCTCCTCAATGGATTGGCTTACCATAAACCGTTTTCGCCATTCAGCAGCACCCGAAAATCCCTTCAAATACCAACTCACTTGTTTTTTAGTCAAATTAAAACAAATCGTCGGGTGTCTGTCTGCTTTTAATAAAGTATAGTGGGTGTAGCACATCTCAATTTTATCTTCCAACGTCACTGGTATTGCCGGCTCTCCCTTCAAAGCTCGGGAAACAGATCTAAATATCCATGGATTTCCCAGTGCTGCCCGCGCAATCATAATGCCATCGCATCCGGTTTCGTCAAACATTCTCAATGCGTCGTCTGCATTTTGAATATCGCCATTGCCGATAACTGGGATACCGATCGATTCTTTTAATTCCCGGATAAGATTCCAGTCTGCAGATCCGGTGTAGAGTTGTTTCATTGTTCGGGGGTGGAGGGTAATGGCAGATACCCCGCATTTTTCCAAAAGCTCACCTGCCTGAGTTGAGACGATGCTTGTTTTATCTGCTCCGGCTCTCATCTTTACCGTTACGGGTGTTCCCGCTGCATTTTCAATCACTGACCTGACGATATCTTCCATCAGTCCCAGATCTTTCAAAGCGCCTGCTCCTGCACATCTTTTTACAACTTTAGGAACAGGACAGCCGAAGTTGATATCGATAATATCCGGATTAAATATTTCTCTGATCATTTTTGCGGATGTGCCCACAACATCAGGTTGGTGTCCGAAGATTTGGATACCGATAGGGCGTTCATTTTCAGTAAAATTCATCATATTCAGAGTTTTTATGTTTTCACGTATTATTCCCTCTGAACTGACAAATTCCGAATAGACGACTCCAGCTCCTAATGATCTACTGATTACTCTGAACGAATGATCGGTTACGCCCGCCATTGGAGCAAGAAAAACCGGATGATCGATGTTGAGATTACCGATTTTCATCTATTCTTGAATAATACGCTTTGATTGTAATTGTTTAAAAAAGACATCAATCTCTTGGAGGACATTTTCAATTCGAGTATAGGAGCAAACATGAACATTGGGGTCACCGGCTATCATAGCAGAAATGCGTGAGACAGATTCTTTTTGGTAAAAAGCAAGGACGGGTATGTGACTTTCATGAGCGATGGCGATTTCATACCCGACACCCAAAGAGGGTTGAGTAACTTCGGCAACGAGAACTTGTGACTCACGTACCCATCGCACATCCCTTTCCCAGATAAATGTATCTGATCTGCCTTCTCCATTAATGAGATCAAGATTAGGATCACCAATATACGCAGTGAGCACTGTCCCGAATTTTTCCAGATGTTGGATGATTTGTCGGTAAATATTCACATCATCCCGGCCACCTCGAATGGCTCCACTAAAATAAATTTTCAATCGTCTGGGTTCTTATATTTCTGCTTCCGGCTACCGGAATAGAGATCATATTTTAAAAGTCTGCAATCGAGTCCGCCATTTCTAAGGTGGATTTTCCTGCTGGTCTTAAGTCCCACTTTTTTTGCGAGATCAAGATTTCCTGTGAAAATGAAAGCGGTATGTTCTTGGCATCGTTGTTTTAAAGTATCGCCTATACCTGCATACAGATTTGATAATATTTCGATCTCACCGGTACGGATTCCGTAAGGAGGATTCATTATTATTACTCCTTGTTCACCGCTGGGTGTGAAATCCTCTGCCGGTTGAGTTGTCCATTGTATCAGAGATCCTATTTTAGGAACAGAACGGGCATTTTGTATTGCCATGTGAAGAACATCTTTTCGGATATCCGATCCAAATATCAATGGTTTATTTGGTACTCTAATGGATTTAATAGCGTTACTTACAACCGTCTTCCACAGGATAGGATCGAAGTTTTTCCAGCGCATGAATCCAAAGTCTTTTCTATTCAGCCCAGGCGCGTAATTTGAAGCGATCATTGCAGCTTCGATGGGAAAGGTGCCTGATCCGCACATCGGATCATAAAATGGCATTATTCCATCCCATTCCGTTAATTTAATGATTCCGGCTGCTAATGCTTCATTCATAGAGGCTTTATGGATGACACCCTGACGATATCCTCGTTTTGATAACGGTGTATCTGAACTGTCTAAATAAATGGTGCCTCTGTTATGATGGACATGGATCAACACTCGGATATCAGGATGATCTTTATCGACGGATGGTCTGGATCCGGTGTCTTTTCTAAATCGGTCTGCGATACCGTCTTTTACTACCATCGCCGCATATTGGCTGTTTCTGAGCTCAAGATGTGTCCGGTCAACAAATGCATTGATAAAAAAGGATTGACTGACATTCATATAAAGTTTCCAGTCAACTTGAGTGACTGCTCGGAGTAGATCAGTTTTCGTTTGGCATTCGAATTCAGAGAGTTTAAGCAAAAGTCGGATACCCACACGACTGTGTAAATTCACATTGTAAATGGTTTTTAAATCTCCGAAAAAACGGATACCTCCCGGTAGGGACCGAGTATTTCGAATACCTAATTGTTCAAGTTCAGATTGACAGACAGATTCGAGTCCACCTCCGCATGATAGAAATAATGATTGCATAACGTCAAATTTAGGGGAGTTAGGGTAACCGCAAAAACCTTCAAATGGAAGGATTATGTTTTATTTAATCCAAATATTCTCATTCTAACGATTGTCAAATATTTACACTGCTTCAAGTCGACATTTTCTGTAAATTTCGTGACTTAATCAGGAGTATTTTTTGGATATTTTATTCGCAGCGGATCAAGCTGCACCTGTAGGAAGCGGTATAGGGGCTTTTTTGCCCATCGTTTTAATGTTTGGTATTTTATATTTTTTAATATTTCGTCCACAGATGAAACAAAAAAAAGTTCACGCAAAAACACTGGTAGAATTAAAAAAGGGCGATAAGATTCTCACTCGAGGTGGTGTTTATGGTAAAATCGTCGAGGTTACCGGCAAAGGCGATAGTAGGTTGATTATTGATGTAGGTGGGAATGTTAAAATCGTCGTTGCGCGTGCATATGTTGCTGGTTTAGCAGAAACAGCTCCGGAGAATCCTGAGGACAAATAATGGCTCTACTCTCCATTGTTAAATACGGCGATCCCATTCTTCGGAAAAAAGTGAAACCGGTAACGGATTTTACTAATCTGGAGAAACTTGTAAATGATATGCTTGAAACCATGTCGCATGAGGATGGAATTGGTTTGGCTGCGAATCAGGTCGGGAAGGATATGAATTTGATGGTGCTGGACGTGTCTCACCTTGAAGATGAAACGGATACAGAACCCCGGATATTTGTCAATATTAAAATTGTCGAAACTGATGGCGAAATTATGATGGAAGAGGGATGTCTAAGCATCCCGGATATTCGAGCAGAAATCACTCGTCCTGAAAAAATCACCATCTCATATCAAGATCTGAACAGAGAAATGCACACGAAACAATTCACCGGATTATCCTCGAGAGTCCTTCAACATGAATTCGATCATTTGGAGGGAAAATTCTTCACCGATTATCTGGCAATGGCCAAAAAATTGATCATTCAAAAGCGTCTTAAAGAGATATCAGAAACAGGATTTCCATCAGTTTCCGTCACTTTATAGGGTGAGTCATTTCATCTCCATCGCGTTCAATCTACAACACCGTTTCTCTCGCGATCATATTAACCTAACTTTTAGTAAAATATTTATGATTGTTTTATTTAGAGATTTCGGTAAAAACGGATGGACTCAACCCCGTGTTTGAGGTGAGTCAATGAGAGTCGTGTTCATGGGGACACCGGATTTTGCTGTTCCCACTCTAAAAGCGATACATGCATCACCACATCAGTTGGTAGCTGTTGTGACCATCCCTGATAGACCTTCAGGGAGAGGGTTGAAAACACATCCGTCTGAAGTGAAAGTAGCAGCGACAGAGTTGGGATATCCAATTCTTCAACCGGATTCACTTAAAACCCCTGAGCTTGCCGGTCATATCAAGGATTGTTTCCCTGATATCATTGTTGTTGTGGCGTTTCAAATTCTACCACCATCTGTGTATGAGATCCCCAAGTTTGGTGCTGTGAATGTTCATGCGTCTTTACTACCAAAATACCGTGGTGCAGCACCTATCCATCGTGCAATATTGAACGGTGAAACAGAAACGGGTGTCACGACGTTTCAGATTGTCAAAAAAGTGGATACCGGGGGCGTTCTATTACAGGAAAAAACAGCGATTGGTAATAACGAAACCTGTGGTGAATTATGGAAAAAGCTATCCGTTTTAGGTGCAGAGTTAATTATTCCAACACTTGACGGTCTGGATTCAGGCGCCTTATTAACAAGAGCGCAAGATAATTCCAATGCTACTTCAGCAAGAAAAATTGATAAATCTGAATATTCAATTCATTGGAGCCTGACATCTGAAAGAATTCATAATCAAATCCGGGCATTTTCACCGCAACCAGGCGCTTATACTTTTTTAGGTGATCAGCGTGTTAAACTATTTGATTCTGAAATCGTTTCCGAGGTAGGATATCAGCTTGCACCCGGGAAAATTGAATCACAAAAAAACGTTTTTCACATCGGTACTGGAAATGGCGTAATTGCAATCCGGTCAATACAGATTTCGGGAAAGCAAAGAATGTCGATCAGTCAGTTCCTAAATGGATATACTGTTGAAGAAGGACAAGATTTTCATGAATAAATGGACTATGGAATCTCCTACAGTTTTGTTAATAATCTGAATATCATTCGGATGAATTTCGTCATATGACAACGTAATAAAAAGATATAAGATGTTAACAATAGGTAAATATTTTCTCGCAATATTGGCAATGATCGTCTGTGCTTTGGTTCTTCTAGAGTATGCTGGCCTCCCGTTATACGTGGGTTATAACAACGAGCATTATTTGCCGGATGTAAGAGATCATTATTTAGATAAAGCACAAATTGAATTAAATAAATTGGGGTACAGTACTGAAGTGATTGTCAAAGATTTCTCTACTGAACATGAGCCTGGCACAATCATCAGCATGTCTCCGCGGCCATTTACCAAAGTAAAAGAGGGGAGAACTATTGTCCTCACGATGGCTGGTGAACGGAAAGAGTTAACGGTTCCGAATTTTATGGGTGAATCCATCAGAAACGCCATACTCGAAACCCAAAGACTTGGTTTGGTGATCGATACAGTGATGGAAGAATTTAATTCCAATTTCTCGAATGATATAATTTCTTATCAATCTCCAAAATCAGGAAAATTGGTAAAAAGCGGAAGTGCGATGACATTCATGGTGAGCAAAGGAGCTCCGCCGGATTTTTTCCGAGTACCCGATGTGATCAATATCAGTCTGGCAAAGGCTCGTGAGATTATTGTAGATGCGGGCTTAAAGGTTGGAAATGTCATCTATGAGATTAATACCGACCTTGTAAATGATACGGTTATCGACCAAAGTTTAACGGCAGGTATGAAATTAGCAATCCCTGCCAGAATCGATCTGGTGGTCAGTAAGGAAAAATAATAATTGAATAAGTCAAGAATCATTTCCCCTTCATTACTATCCGCTGATTTCTCCAGACTGGAGAAGGATATCAGAGATGTAGAGCAGGCAGGTGCAACCCGTTTGCATCTGGACGTAATGGACGGTCACTTCGTGCCGAATATCACCTTTGGTCCTTTCATCGTTAAGGCAATTCGAAAATTAACAAATTGCATTCTTGATTGTCATCTGATGATTTTGAATCCTGATAAATATATTGAAGCGTTTATTGATGCCGGAGCAAATACTGTGATTTTACATATTGAAGCACATGAGGATTTAACAACCGAATTTACAAAAATCAGAAAATTAGGGTGTAGCGCAGGCATCTCACTCAACCCGGATACTCCGATTAAGGCAGTGGAACCCTATCTCGATTTGATCGATCATGTATTGGTGATGTCAGTTCATCCTGGGTTCGGTGGTCAGAAATTTATTAAAAGTGCGTTACAAAAGATTGAATATCTTGCTGAAAATCGGAAAAATCGAAATTTTGTAATCTCTGTAGATGGAGGTGTAAACATTGAAACTATTGCTGATGTTTTTCAATCCGGTACGGATATCGCAGTAGTAGGTAGCGGATTATTTTCTGCTGATAACCGATCGCAGCAGTACAGAGATCTGCGAAATGCCTGAACCGATTCCATACAAAAACGAGGTGCTACGTAAAGCGCTTCATATGCTACTTTCAATTGCTGTGTTCTCGTTAGTGATATGGGAACCCAAACCCCTTATTATTCTTTTTCTCGTACTCACAGCGATATATTTATCGATCGATATTTCTAGATTAAAATTTCAACCGGTAGGAGTGATTTACAAAAAAATATTCGGTATTTTGGTGAGGAACGAAGAATCCAGCCGATTGACTGGTGCATCATTTGCATTTGTTGGTGCATCTATCACACTTTTACTTTTTGATACTGTCACCGCCATTTCTGCAATTTTGATAATCGGGTTAAGCGATGCCATGGCTGCAATCGTTGGGAGGAAATATGGTCATACCCGGATTGGCAGAAAATCCCTTGAAGGATCATTTGCATTTTTTCTGGTAACTCTGTTGATACTTTACGGTTACACTGGGATGGATATATCCAAAGGATTGATTATTTCTTTTGCATGTACAATTTTGGAACTATTATTGCCGGAGTGGTTGAATGATAATTTTATGATTCCCATTGCAGCAGGATTACTTATTACCATTTTATAAAGGAAAATCTTTTTGAGTTTTTTATCACCATTATTCCTGTGGTTGTTACCGCTGATCAGTATTCCGGTAATTATTCACTTTTTAAACCGTAGAAATATTCGGATCATAGAATTTAGTACACTCCATTTTTTGAAAAAGATGGAGCATGAATCCATCAAACGACTGAAAATATTACAAATTCTATTGTTAATTATCAGAACTCTGATGGTGTTGATGATTGTGCTTATGATTAGCCGTCCCGTGCTTTCAGGTATGTTTAACTGGATTGACGACCCCGAATCCACATTATCGGTAATCGTATTAGACGATACTTTTTCAAATAAAGGAAGCGTAGAATTATCCACCCGAGAAACACTTCTGGAATCTGCTTTTGAACGCCTACTTAGCACAATAGATGAAAACTCAATGATGGTGATCTCAACTATTGAGAAGGGTGTTTTATTCACAGGATTGAAGAAGGATCTGCCCGATAGATTATTGGATGAATATTCTACCTTTTTAGGAGGAGATTTTTCTGTACTAATACAATCTATCTTGAACCAAATTAACAGGGAATATTTGAATCACGAGCTTTTCATTTTATCGGATGCTCAACAATCCAATTTTATTCAGGGTACTTTTGACTGGGACCAGATTGCTGAATGGAACACATATTTTTATCGACTCCCGGGGTTGGACAATAATCTGGCGATTACAGACGTGAAAGTCATTAATGAAATCCCGGTAACCAATTCTCCGGTGGATATCGCTGTTACTATTTCAAATACGGGTTTTCAATCTGCTGATAACCGCCTGTTGCAATTATCGTTCGATGAGATTAATGTAGGACAACAGGTTGTATCTCTTGAGCCAGGAGCAACTGGGACATACGCATTCCAGACGGCATTCCACCTGACCGGACTAAAAGAAGGAATAATAGAACTAGAAGATGACGACCGGATGGAAGATAATCGGTTTTACTTCCACGTCGATCTGCTTAACAAGATGAATATCCAACTCATCAGTTCGCGATTTGATGGTGTTCTGTTTATCAGAAATGCTATTTTAGCTTTGAATCAGGATGAAGATCTGTTTCTTATTACACAAGGGACTGAACAGGATTTACAGTTTAACCTGGATCTTCGGAACATAGATGTATTAGTCTTGCAGGGTGTGTCTGAAATCCCACCTGATATTCAGCAGAAAATACGTGAATATGTACAAGATGGTGGTCATCTGGTTATCTCACCTGGTACAGATACTCAAAAATTACCGGATATTCAAAACCTATTAAGTGCGAATTTCCTGCAGACTGTTATTGAATTGGGCGGTGATTCTTACCAAATTTTGAATTTTAGCAGTACCAGCGCAAAGGCTTTTAGTCAAATAATTTCTAATTCTGATAAGGGAATGATCAAAGCCTTTAAATTCATTCCACTTCCTTCGGATGAACATTCCCTCATGTTTGTAAATGATGATATCTCTGTCTGGAACCGGTACCCAATCGGTGCTGGACTGATAGATGTATTCGGTATTTCTATGGAGCTGGGCTGGACCAATTTCCCGATCACTGGTAGTTTTATCCCATTCTGGCACAGACTATTATATTCCAATTCAGGTGGAAAATCTTTGAAAATAATCGAAACAGATGGCGCTTGGGAAATTCCCCGTGTGTATCTTCAGCAAGGACAAGTGCTCCAACATTCGTTACCGAATGGAACTACTAATATTGTCCAACCGGGCAAAGATGGTTCGTTGGTTATCACTAAACTTGTTGAACCTGGATTCCATCGCATTTACGATAGTGGATCAGTTATTTATGAGGCTGCAGTCAGAATACCGGAATCCGAATTGATCTCCCCCTCTTTTGATGATGATCAATTATCTGAAAAATTTTCTGGCAAGCTTCTAATCCTTCACCATCCGGAAGAAATATCCGAAGGAGTAAAAATGGCACACCTGGGTATTGAGTTATGGAAATGGCTCCTATTACTATTCATCCTTTTAATGATCACAGAAATGTTGCTTGCGAATGTATACGGTGCCAAAAGACATCAATAGGGAATCCGCAGTCACCGTAGCTTTGATTCAATCAGATGATTCTATCCAAAGAGTTATGGAAGAACTGGAAGAACTACGATTACTGGCTGATACCGCCGGAGCTGAAGTTGTGGATAGTATTGTCCAACGTCGAAAAGAGGTGGATCCAGCCACATACATCGGATCAGGGAAAGTCAAAGAAATTGTAAACCAGGCAGTGGAATTATCTTGTACTCTGATCATATTTAATGACGAGATCACCCCGACTCAACTGAAAAATATTAGAAAGATCGCTGGTGAGGATATTAAAGTACTTGATCGAACCGGTCTAATCCTTGATATTTTTGCACAGCATGCCCGAACCAAAGAAGCAAAAACGCAGGTGGAGCTGGCTCATATGCAGTATCTGCTACCCAGACTCACTCGAATGTGGACTCACCTTGAGCGTCAGATGGGTGGGGTAGGTACTCGGGGTGGACCGGGTGAAACACAGATCGAAATTGACCGCAGACTGATCATGAAACGGATCACACAATTAAAATCTGAATTGGAAAAGATTGACAAACAGCGTCAAACCCAGTTACAAAACAGAAAAGAGGAATTCCGGGTTGCCTTGGTTGGCTATACCAATGCGGGAAAATCAACTTTGATGAAATCACTCACAGGTGCGGATGTTTACATTCGTGATCAATTATTTGCAACGTTGGATACCACAACTCGCAAAATGGAATTCCCCAAAGGGACTAAAATTCTAATCAGTGATACGGTTGGATTCATCCACAAGCTTCCACATGATCTGGTGGCTTCTTTTAAATCAACATTAAAAGAAGCTGCGGAGGCCAATTTATTATTAAAATTAGTGGACGCTTCATCTGGACAAGTGGCTCATCATATTCAGACGATAGAAGAAGTACTCATGTCTATCCAATTAGATAAAATCGAATCCATTTTGATATTCAATAAAATTGATCAGGTTACTGATCAGACAGTTATGAAGCAGCTGAAAATAGAGTACCCCCAAGCGATATTTATTTCAGCATTGAGACAACTGAAACTAAATGAACTGGTGGATGTCATTCAAAATATTATAGAGAAGGATTTTATCACACACACCTTTAAGATCAGATATTCCGAGACGGGTATTTTGGATAATATTTATTCCAGCATGATCGTTTTATCTAGAAATGACGACGACGATGCGATTGATTTGAAGGTGAGGGGAAAAAAGTCTGATATGAAATCTGTGAAAGATAAGTTAAAAGAAATGAGGACGGGATTATCAGAAACCTTGGGGATCTGATAATGTGGGAATTTGTCCTAAACTCGCAAGTGTCCAAAATCAGTTAGATAAGGCATGCTTTTGAAAAAAGTAAATCAAAAACCCATTGTTTAGTTTTGAAAGTTCTGATAAACACCGCCCTCAATAGTTTCAAAAATCACGTCTGTAATTTACGGACTCCTTCGGAAAAAATAAATAAAATTGGTAGTTTCAGCGGTTTTATTTTTCTATGATCACGTCCTTGTAAAGATCTTTTTCGCCTTCGCTTTTCGCTATTATGGCAGCGCCTATGCTATCGCTAAATACATTCACAACTGTTCTGTACATATCCAACGGACGATCAACAGAAAGCATGGTTCCAACGATCAATGCTACCTCGGGATGATCTCCTAACCCTATTGCATTCAATACGATAAAGATCATGACCAAGCCGGCGGAGGGGATAGCTGCAGCTCCCACAGAAGCAAGAAATGCGGTGAGCACAATGGTAAATTGCATTGTCAATGACAAATCCAAACCAATGATTTGTGAAATGAAAAGAGCACCTGCGCATTCATATAGTGCAGTACCGTCCATGTTGATTGTTGCACCTAAGGGAAGTACAAAACTGGTCACTTTATTGGAAGCGCCTACTTTATTCTCAACACAATCCATAGTTACTGGGAGTGTTGCACCTGATGAACTGGTAGAAAAAGCCATGGCCATTGCACTTATCATTGCCCGAAAATGATGAATGGGATTGATTCGAGTGAAAATATAAAAGAGTAAAGGTAGGACAATAAACAAATGTAAGGTAAGTCCGGTAGCAATGGTGACCATATACCAACCGACAGCTTTGAAGAGTTCAAACCCTGTGGTCGAAACCGCTTTGGCGATGAGGCCAAACACACCGATAGGTGCCAATTTGATGACAGCTTGCGTCAGTTTCATCATTGTTGCAAACCCATATTCAAATAAATTCTGCATAAATATTTTGGGTTTTCCGGTAAGTAATGTGATAGCGAATCCTAAAGCGATAGAGAAAAAGATAAGCGCTAGAATTTCTCCGTTTGCGGCAGCTGCAACCGGATTGGTTGGGATCATCCGAATAACGATATCTCCCAGCGAATCAGGGGTTTTCAATTGAGAGACATCAAATGCCTGTTGGGAGGATATCAATTCCACTCCCTCTCCAGGCTTGATCAGGTTGGTGAGGCTCAACCCAATGAGGATAGCAATGAACGATGTGAGCGCATAATATCCAAACGTTTTCGCTCCCAATCGGCCAAGACTTTTCGTATCTAATCCTGCCACACCGAATGTAATTGAGGTGAAAACCAAAGGTATAATCACCATTTTAAGTAATCTCATAAAAATATCGCCGAGTGGATATACATAAGCAGTCTGTTCTTTGAACAGGAGTGCGAATAAGATACCTACTGCCATTGCGATAAATATTTGCCAGTGTAATTTTATTTTCTTCATGAGGATAAGTTTAAGACGCGAATGAATTACTATAAAAGGGGAAATACTCTTAATATTCCCGATGGATAATTTGATTGGAATACCCTTGCCTTATTAACTTTGGTACAGGAAAGGAGAAAATCATGGATCATCAGATACCGGGAAATATCCGAAAACCGGCGGTAGCAGGAATGTTTTATCCTGATAACGCAACTGAATTGAAAAGTGCAGTTGAAGGATATTTATCACATCAGCCGATTGAGAAAGATATAGCGCCTTCTATCCTCATTGTTCCTCATGCCGGATATATTTACTCCGGTGTCGTAGCGGGTAAAGCATTTGATCTTCTTCAAAATATGCCAAATTCGTACACTCATGTGGCAATTATGGGTCCGCCTCATCGAGTGTATCTCGATAAAATTGCTATTTCGTCAGCAAAAGCATTTTCAACTCCGTTAGGGCGTATCCAAGTAGATCATGATCGGTTAGATCAGCTTAAAGCCAAACTGGATTCAATCGTTGTATCTGATAATGCTCACCTGAAAGAACATTGCATTGAAGTCCAGTTACCTTTTTTACAGACAGTGCTACATGATTTCAAACTGCTTCCTCTATTGGTGGGTAATCTCTCCGTAGAGGATGTGTCTCACTTGATCAAAATGTTAACAGGATTTAAAGATACACTCATTGTCATCAGTACGGATTTAAGCCACTTTCTGCCGTATCATGAAGCAAAGAAGTGCGATGAAAAAACAACACGGCAGATTGAGTCATTTGATTACCAATCTTTGGACGATCACAGCGCTTGTGGACTCTGGGCATTACGGGGTGCTTTACATTTTGCATCGGTAATGGGAATGGGTATTCAACGTCTGGCTTTGCAGAATTCCGGGGATACCTCCGGCCACAGAGATCAGGTGGTAGGGTATGGGGCGTGGGCGATTTATGAGCAAAATAACTAAAGATATGTTCAGTAATTATCTTCATCATCCTGATGAAA
Organism: Fidelibacterota bacterium; assembly: GCA_013204025.1. Lineage (GTDB taxonomy): Bacteria > Fidelibacterota > Marinisomatia > SCGC-AAA003-L08 > JACNLC01 > JABMOW01. The sequence continues at coordinate 72,189 of JABMOW010000147.1, forward strand.
TATCTGAACAGGAAAAACAGTTTTTACTAAAATCCGCAAGACGATCGATAACTTGTGCAGTTGATAACAGGTCATTTTTACTTTCGGATGTACCCATAGAACTATCAAACCTGAAACTTCACGCTGCCACTTTTGTCACCCTTGAAATGAATAACGAATTACGCGGGTGTGTTGGAAAACTAGAACCTGATCAATCCATTTTGGATGATGTCATTGGAAATGCAAAAAGTGCTGCAATGAAAGATTCACGATTCAACCCAGTTTCAGCATTAGAAGTAGATGAGATCACCATCAAAATCTCTGTACTATCTTCACCACAGGACATGCGTGTGGATTCTGAAGCACAACTGATCAAAGAATTGGTCCCTTATCGTGATGGACTTGTGATATCCGAGGGATATCGGAAAAGTACTTTTCTGCCTTCAGTTTGGGAAAACCTTTCCGATCCTGTAGAGTTTATCCAGCATTTGAAAGAGAAGGCAGGCTTCTCGAAACATTACTGGTCAAAGAGACTCCGAATCCAAAAATACTTTACTGTCGAATTTGGTGAATGAGTCTGGTTATATAACCACCTTTGCTTCACCAATCGAGGGGGGTAAGATCAGATGTGATCTTTGTCCACGATATTGTGTTTTAGGCGAAGGACAGAGAGGGCTGTGTTTTGTCCGCAAGAATATGGATGGAAAATTAGTACTCACCACTTATGGCAGATCCAGCGGAATTGCCATCGATCCCATTGAGAAAAAACCGTTGTACCACTATTATCCCGGATCGTCAGTGCTTTCATTCGGAACTGCCGGATGTAACCTCACCTGCAAATTCTGTCAGAATTGGGATATGAGTAAGTCCAGGCAAATGGATATTCTGCAAGTAAGCGCATCACCAGAGCAGATTGCACAATCCGCAGTAAAAAACGGCTGTAAAAGTGTGGCATTCACCTATAATGATCCGATAATATTTCTGGAATATGCCATTGATACCGCCATCGCCTGCCATGAACTAGGGATTAAAACGGTTGCTGTAACCGCTGGATATATCAACCCGGAACCAGCGAAAGAATTCTTCAAACACATGGATGCAGTCAACGTAGATCTAAAGGGATTCACCAACGGATTTTATCAAGAACTCTGTTCTTCAAATATTCAACCTGTCCTCGATACGTTAGCGTATATTGGCAATGAAACGGATTGTTGGCTAGAAATTACCAATCTGTTGATTCCCGGTTACAATGATTCAACGACTGAAGTCACTCCGCTGTGTGATTGGGTGGTGAATACTTTCGGCGAAACAGTGCCGATTCATTTTTCAGCCTTTCATCCTGCCTATAAAATGATGGATGTCCCGCGCACGACCTACGAAACCATGATGAACGCGGAACGAATTGCGAAATCAACCGGATTAAAACACGTTTATTTGGGGAACGTGCGAACACCTTCCGGTCAAAATACGAAGTGTGTCAATTGCGGAAAGGTACTCGTTCTTCGAGAGGGCTATGGAACACAGATCATTGGATTGGAAAATGGTCAGTGTGTAGAGTGCAGTACGCGTTGTAATGGGATTTGGGATTAGGTACACATCTAATAATATTTCTTTCGATTAGACGTAGTAGAACTAAATTAAATGAATTCTTATCCCATCTTCCAATATAACTAGCTCACATTGCTTGACTTTGGTATTTTTCAGTATCTTTTCATTTTGTCTAAACCGGAAAGCCGTTTTATTATTAACTCTGTTTTGAGTTACTAAAAACCATTGAACGGAACTATGGAATCTAATTTAATTCGCCAGCTTAGTTTATTCGGATTCACGCAGAATGAATCCAAAGCGTACGTTGCCCTCACAAAACACTTTCCTTCAACGGGTTATGAAATCAGTCAGCGGTCTGGTGTTCCACGAAGTGCCATATACGATATCCTCCAAAGGCTTGAAGTCAGTGGGATTGTTAGCACAGAGGGAACCAAACCGGTAAAATACACGCCTATCCCTCCGGATCAACTTGCAATCAAACTTGCAAGTCAATTTGAGCACAATATCTATGAATTGCGATCCATGTTCAAAGAATACTCTACTGATACAGCTGAAGAAAATACCTGGAATATCAAAGGATACACCGCAATGATCGATCAAGCAAGATCTCTCATTGATAGCGCGGAACAGTCCATTTTATGTTCGCTGTGGTCGAGAGAATACGATGCATTACGAGAGCAACTCAAAGGTGCCTCGAAACGTGGGATTGAAACCGTTTGTTTTTCCTTTACGGAAATAAAAGATCCGGGATGCGTTTTATTCAGTTATGGCATCAATGAAGAAACATTGCGGAAGATCTGGCATCGGCAGATCGTATTGGTTGTAGATAAAAAACATATTCTGCTGGGCAGTGCAGAGCATACGACTGAAAATCGATCGATTTGGACTGATAATCCTGCAATAAGAAACATTGCGCTAAACTATATTATATTAGACATGACACTCTATTCCCAACGGCAAAAAAAGAATATCGAACCCTATTCGACCCTTTTTATGCCTGAGGAATCCAAAGGGTTGGAAGCGTTAATTGGCTAACCCATTAATGAAAATCTGGTAATTCAAATAAAGGTCTTTGGACTGATCCTAACCGTTAAAATAAATGGATAGTCTGATTAATGTTTATCGGGTGATAAGATGAGGAAAGATTAGTGAAATTTAAAAAAGGACATGTATTATTGTTAACGCTGATAACTACGGCTACTCAATTTGGTTTTGCAATTTCACAAGGTGTGACTGTAAAAGAGGGGAAAACAGAATTTTTAATCATGGCGCCTGCATCATACCGCGTTGAGTTGATCGTTTTTGAGAACTTCGCTGATGCTACCGGTAAATCTTATGAAATGATTCGTAAGGACGGGAATCATTATTCTCTCGCCATATCATCAGATTTATCCGGCAAGTATTATGGATACAGATTCTACAATTATGATAAATCCACCCAGGAATTTCCCGAGAAAACCATTGTAGCAGATCCATATTCGAGGGCGGTTGCGAGTCAAAATATCTATAATTCTGTCGCAAAATCGCTGATATACTCCGATAATTTTGATTGGCAGCAGGATACCTGGGTAAGCTATGACCCTCGAGATCTGATCATATACGAAGCTCACCTAAAGGATATGACTGCTCACCCGTCGTCAGGTGCGCGATATCCCGGCACGTACACTGGATTTGTTGACAAACTACAATCCGGTGGAATTGCCCATCTAAAAGACATGGGATATAATGCCATCGAGTTTTTACCCTTATTTGATTTCGGGAATGTAGAGCTACCATTCAGAGATTCTACGACTGCTATTATGAATACTTGGAACCCGTATGAACGAAACCATTGGGGTTACATGCCATCGTTTTATTTTGCTCCTGAATCTCAATTTGCCACAGATGCATCTTCTGAATCCGGGAAATGGATAGGCACGAAAGGGCGCCAGATATCCGAGTTTAAGGCCATGGTCAAAGCACTCCATGATGAAGAGATATCAGTGATCCTGGATGTGGTGTACAACCACACGTCGCAATATGATTACCAACCGTTGAAGCAGATCGACCGGACATCATTTTTTAGGCAAAATGAAAACGGGACGTACGCTTCAGTTAGTGGATGCGGAAATGATCTGAATACTAATAACGAAGACATGCGGAAAATGCTGATGGAAAGCGTCCTCTTTTGGATGACCGAATATCATATCGACGGATTTCGTTTTGATTTGGGACTGTTAATTGATTGGCAAACTATTGATCTGATAAAAAGCAAGGCGTTAGAACTTAATCCCCACGTATTTATCACATGCGAACCCTGGGGTGGAGGATATGATCCGAATGGATTTTCCGATCATGGGTGGTCAAGTTGGAACGATCAGTTCCGTAATGGTGTGAAAGGGCAGAATCCAGTGGATGGTAAAGGATTTATTTTCGGTGAATGGCAGGGTGACCTTTACCGCGATACGTTTACTCGGTTCGTAACAGGATCGCTTCGTGAGAATGGCGGACAATATCTGTCAGTGGAACATTCAGTGAACTATCTTGAAGCACATGATGATTTTACATTGGGTGATTTTATCCGGATTGCAACTGATAAAGTGAAAGAAGATGAAATTATATCTGACGTAGATCAACATGCTATTTTAAATCCAATCGAAATAGCCCTCCATAAATTAGCCTCACTTATTTTATTCACTTCACAAGGACCTGTCATGGTTGGTGAGGGGCAGGAATGGGGTAGAAGTAAGGTCATAGCTGACACCAATGTACCTGATGCCAATATTGGAAAATTGGATCATAACAGTTATGAAAAAGACAATGAAACCAATTGGTTGAACTGGGAACACAAGGAAGTGAATAAGAATTTGGTGGATCACTACCGATCACTGATTTCTTTACGTAATCAATATCCTGCTTTGAGCAGATCAGGATTAAATGATATCGATTTTGATCTCCCAAAAAACAAACACGCTCTAGGATATCACCTTCATCCAGAGGGCGAAACTGCTCTGTTCGTTTGCGTAAATGGAAGCAATGAAAAGGAAGCCACATTTCTTATTCCAGAGGGTTCGTGGTCAATTCTCTATCCAACGAACATTCCTGAAATTGAGGATAAACTATGGAAAACCAGAGATAAATTGGTCGTTCCGGTAACAACGGGAATTATCTTGAAACTGGAGAGTAAATGAACGCCGTAAAGTTTAGCATCGGAATCGCTCTGCTGTGTGGATGCATCTGGGCGGCTTCGCTAGAGATGATCCCTTCAGTCTCCGTCCGTTTCGGTGGCCCCACAGGAATTGACTTGGGGAATTATCGTATCCGTCAGGACAGATATTTCAGTATTCAGGATACAGAAGATTTTGAATTCGAAATGAAGGGTGACAGCCTGTACATAACACCGCACACGTCTGCACGGGGAATTCATCCTGTGGATCTGTTGCTGGGTGAAGAAAAATTTACTCTGATGATCAAAGTCCAACCTACTGTTGAAGTGGATTTTACCTATCCCGGGTCGAAAAATGGCACCGATATTTTTGTTATGGGATATTTTAATGATTGGAGCAGAACTTCTCATAAATTATCAAAAGGCGCAGATAATGACTGGCACTTGAAGTTATACATGATGCCTGGCTCTTACGAATATAAATTTGTAGTGGATAAAATGGAAGTGCTTGATTCTGCAAATCCGGACTCTCTTGCCAACGGGATAGGTGGCTTTAATTCTATCAAGGATATTGGTAAAGAGATGCTGGAAAACCCCGGAATGTTTATTAAAGATTCTTTTAAAGTTGAAAATGATACGTTATCACTTTATTTTAGTTTTGTGTCAGCAACTTCTGATGAAATAGTGAATGAAAATAAAGTTTGGGTTACTTTCGAAAATTATCTGTTGAACAAGAAGTATTGGGATTATGAAAATGGACATTTGACTTTGGCGGGGTCAGTTGCAAATTTAACAGGAACGCTCAGGATATTTTCTGAAAATTCAAACGGACTCATTACTCGTGAAAATCACACACTTCTTCGAGACGGACAGTTGCTCACAACAGAAAACGCACCGGATGATTGGCATTTTTCCGTTATCTATTCTATAATCGTGGATCGTTTTCATGATGGGGATAAATCCAATAACCGATCGGTAAACGATCCTGACATTCACCCAATGGCGAATTTTCAAGGAGGCGATATCGCTGGGATTCAGCAAAAACTCGAAGATGGATATTTTAGCAAATTAGGTGTGAGCGCACTTTGGATATCTCCGATTATTCAAAATGCTGAAGGTGGTTTCACAGAGTTTGTCCCGCCAAATCGAAAGTACACCGGATATCATGGATATTGGCCTACTGACCCCCGTAAGCCAGATAACCGCTTTACAACCGAAACCCAGTTGAAAGAATTTGTCTCAATTGCTCACTCAAAAGATACCAAGATACTATTGGATTTTGTCAGTAATCACACACACAAAGATCATCCATATTTTACCGAACATCGAAACTGGTTTGGACAAGTAGAATTGCCCGATGGAACGATGAATATTCGAAACTGGTCCGGTGAAACTATGCTCACCACTTGGTTTGATACATTTTTACCTTCGTACGATTTTGTGAGTAATCCTGAAGCAATTGATCAGGTGGTTGAAGATGCCGTTTATTGGATTACGGAATATAACTTCGACGGATTTCGTCAGGATGCCACCAAACATGTGCCACATACATTTTGGAAAAAACTAACCAGTGAATTGAAAAAATCTGTTCCAGATGGGAATTTCTTTCAGATTGGTGAATCATTTGGCAGTAATGAACTCATTGGTGCATATGTAAATCCGGGCGAACTGGACTCGCAATTTAATTTCGAACTGTATTTTGAGGGCAGATGGCAATTCTCGGGACATCCTGACTTCTTTAAATTGAATCGGACAGTTTCTACAAATCTTGATTTCTTTCAGCCGGTCAACACGATGGGTACTATCACCAGCAGTCACGATCAGGTGAGATTTATGGGCTTCGCCGATGGACAGGTCAGCTTTGAGGAAAATGGTACTGAAAGAGGTTTTGCTGATCCGCCTATTGAAGTGAAAGATGAGTCCAGCTATAACAAATTATTAATGTTTAACGCTTATAACATGTGTCTTCCCGGTGTCCCAGTTGTGTATTATGGCGAGGAGATCGGACAAATCGGAGCAAATGATCCCGATAACCGGCGGATGATGCGGTTCGATGATCAGTTAACTTCTACAGAAAAACGACATCTTCAAAATATGAGTCAGTTGATCAAACTTCGTCGCCAATATCCTTCTTTATCCATAGGTGATCTGCTCATGATACATCAGGATCAGAATGTGACCTGTTGGATGAAAATCTATTTTGATGAACGAATTCTTATCCTATTTAATAATTCTCCTGATGTCAGAGAAGCAACTCTAAACATTTCATCCAATTACGGTCGAGCTGTTTCGTTAATGGACAGATCATTTGTCGATATTAAATCAGGGTTATTCAATACTCAGTTACATCCCTACCAAACAAAAATCTATCAATTAATGGATTAATGGAAAATCGCATGTTCATTGTAGGCACAGATATAGGTGGGACGACGTTTTCCTCTGTTTTATATGATACTGCCCTAAACACTATTGAATACTCGCCCAAAGAGCTAATCGCAAACTTTATAACGACCGAGGGTTTGATTTCGGGGATATGTGATCAAATCCTTGATCTCGAGAGAAAACACGACTTATCGCCTGATGATATCATGGGAATAGGGCTTGCGTGTCCCGGACCATTGGACGCTCGATCCGGTATGATCCTCAATACACCGAATTTAACTTTACTTCAAGATTTCCCAATCGTTGCAGAAATCGAAAAAATTCTTCAATCGAAGGTGTATCTTGAAAATGATGCAAACCTGTTTGCACTTGGCGAGTGGGTATATAATAGTGACAGAAAAGCCAAAGTTTTGGTGAGCATCACATTAGGGACTGGTGTGGGATTTGGGATCGTCCTCAACGGTCAGATGTATACCGGTGCGCACGGAATGGCGGCTGAATATGGTATTTCCCCTGTTGGCAAAGAACAATGGGAAGATGGAATTGCTATCCGCGGATTAAATAAATTGTCCGTACTGAAATTCAATCGAATTTGTTCGCCAAAGGAATTATTTGACTTGGCAAGTACCGGTGATTTAAATGCTCTGGAAATATGGTCAGTTTATGGAGCAAGATTGGGCTTGGTTTTATCTCATGTCATTAACATGTTGGATCCGGATGTTATCACGATAGGAGGTGGCATATCTCATGCATTTCCGTTTTTTTCAGAATCGATGTTAGTAGAAATATCTTTTCACTCTCCAGCTTATCAATTTTATAAAACAACTATTATTGAAAGCACAGAGAAAGAAAAATCCGCAATGCTGGGCGCAGCAAAGCTAGTAAAAAATAATTGGTAACTCATTTTGGAGTTACTAAATTTCAAAACGAATTTTAACACAATTTAGGTAGTTTCATTTTTATGAATAAAATAAGTATCATATTAATATTTCCGATCATTTTCACAATTTCTGCCGGTCAATCCGAACCTAGTTTTCCGGACTGGACACAAAACGCCATCTGGTATCAGATTTTTCCAGAGCGATTCAGAAATGGCGATCCATCGAATGACCCCACAATTGAGACGCTTACAGGGACTTGGCCTTACGACGTACAAACTTCATGGGATATCACCCCTTGGACAGATGATTGGTATAAACTCCAGCCTTGGGAAATTGAAAATGAACGAGGATTTTACTACAATGCCCAATTAAGAAGATATGGGGGGGATATTCAGGGAATTATCGATCAACTTGATTATCTTCACGATCTGGGTGTGAATGCGCTTTATTTAAATCCGGTATTCGAATCACCTTCATCCCATAAATATGGCGCCGTCTATTACCACCACATTGATAATAATTTTGGTCCGGATCCACAAAAGGATGTTGAGTTATGGGCGATGGAAAATCCTGTAGATCCTGATACTTGGCAATGGACAACTGCAGATAGTCTGTTTTTACAATTAGTCCAAGAGGTTCACTCTCGGGATATGCGTATTATCATTGATGGTGTATTTAATCATGTGGGCATTCCATTTTGGGCGCTAAACGATGTGAGAGAATTTGGGGAGAAAAGTCAATTCGCCGATTGGTTCACGATTAATTCTTGGGACGATCCTGATACGCCCGAAGATGAGTTCGAATATGCCGGGTGGTTTGGCATTCGTGATTTACCTGAACTGAGAGAAAATGATGAAGGATTGATCCCCGCTGTGAGCGATCATATACATGCGGTGGTAAAAAGATGGATGGACCCCAATGGAGACGGCGATCCTTCTGATGGTGTGGACGGATGGCGTCTGGATGTTGCTGAAATGGTCAATATTAAATTTTGGAAAAAGTTAAGAGAGTGGGCCATCGAAATTAATCCAAATGCTTACCTGACAGGTGAAGTTTGGTGGGAGGACTACCCCAATAATAAAATGTTCAACGCTGCGCCCTGGTTGAAGGGAGATGCATTTCACAGTGTAATGAATTATCGGTTTGGCGATGCAATTTATAAATATTTCCTATTTGAAAATGAAAAGATTACTGCAACTCAATTCCAGGGTTTACTGGATGGATTCATTCAGGATTATGGATATGAAAACATTCTGAACATTCAAAATATGATCGGTTCTCATGATAATGAAAGATTCGCTTCGGCGTGTGTGAATCCTGACCGCTGGATTGATCATGCTAATAATTTGAGCCATAACCCGGAATACCTCATAAGAAGACCCAATGCACAAGAGAGAAAAAAACAAGAAATCGCATTGGGTTTTCAGTTTTTATTCCCGGGAGCGCCATACATCTACTACGGTGATGAAGTAGGCATGTGGGGAGCAGATGACCCAGATGAACGAAAACCGATGGTTTGGAATGACCTCACTTACGAAGATGAACAAAGTCACCCCTTCGGACAGTCTCGCCCACGAGATAAAGTTGATGTCGACGAAAATCTGATGCAGTTTTATAAAAATATGATAGACATTCGTAAAGCTCATCCTGCATTGTCCCGGGGAGATTACCAGGTTTTACTTGCCGATGATGAGCGGGATCTCTTTGCATTTACCAGACAGTACAGTTATGACAAAATAATCGCAGTATTTAATGGGAGCAATTACCGAAAAGAATTTAGTTTTGAAGACTTATTGGTAAAAGCAGGGGAAAACTCTTCAGATTGGAACCTTCTATTTACCAATTCAAAGCGCATTGTGATTTCCGATTTTCTCGAAGGAAAAAGTTTTAATATTTATGTCAAAAAATAACGCATTAATATTTCTGACAGTTTTCCTATCTTCCTGTGGAAATTATCCTGAGCCGATTGATTCTCCAGTGATTGCTGCAACTGCATTTGGAGATATCAGGCTCGATGAATTTATTGATGACTATAAAACTTTTCTCAACTTTACGGGTGTTGAAGATAACATGATGTTCAGAAATGGATTGTTGAATAGTGAGATTGATAGGTTATTTATTTTAAACTATGCCGCGGAGTCCCAATTTCTTGAAAACCCTTTAAAAAACAAAAGTGTAGAAAACTCAATTGGACAAACACTTCTGAATGAATTTTATGAGCGAGAAATTGAAGAGGGATTTGAGGTCCCTGACGATCTTGTCAGAGAAGCTTTTCATCGTTCAAAGATAGAATTACACGCACGTCATCTTTATGCCATATCTATTGAAGAAGCACAATCCCTTAAAAACCGATTGGATCAAGGTGAAACTTTTGAAGAATTAGCAAAAGAAATATTTACCTCACCACAACTGGCAGCTTCCGGCGGTGATTTGGGATACTTTACTTTTAACGATATGGACCCTTCTTTTGAAGGGGTTGCGTATTCACTAAAAGATGGAGAAATTTCGAACCCTGTTCAAACCTTGATGGGATTTAGTATCATTCAAGTTTTGGATAGAAATTATGACCCTATTATAACTGAGTACGATTACCAGATGCATAAGGATGATTTTCTGGCTATCATGAAATATCGCCTTTTAAAAACTAAAGTTAAAAAATTAACGAATGAATATGCATCCCAGTATGAGCTTAATATCAAAGTAGATGATATGCATACTCTTTTTGACCATTTTTCTGAAATAATTATTTCAGAAGATAAAGTCCCTTCGGAATTGACTGATATTTTTCTTGAGTCAGGGGATATTCAATGGGATGCACAGGAGATTTGTTCACATATTCGTGAAACAACAGAAAATCAACAACGACAGGTCCAAAGTACTGATGATCTATTTGATATGCTGACAGGCTTATGTGTCCGTGATAGATTATTTCGGAATATTGAAAACACCGAATGGCGTAATAGCGAAAATGTCCTCAAAAAAATCAGAGATGCAAAAGAACAGAGAACAATTAAATTACTGATGGATGATGTGTATAGAAAAGCACTGGCATTACAGGACAGCGTAGTCCAAAAAGAAATTTACTTTACTTTTATCACGAATTTAAAAAAAGATGCAGAAATCAAAATTGATCATCAATTACTCAAATCATTTAGTTTATGAGGAATTCAAGTATGAAAATTAAAATTCCATTAATTATACTGATTATTTTAGGTTTGGTATTTTCGGGTACCACAGGTAAAATATCTGGTAAAATCATTGATGGACGATCTGGAGAACCCTTGGTGGGTTGCAATATCATGATCGTCAATTCCGATATGGGTACAGCGACTGACCTCTCAGGTGACTATGCCATATTGAATATTCATCCGGGTGTGGTAGATGTAAAAGCAATGATGATTGGATATGAAAGTGTGATAGTAACCGATGTAGCTGTCGGTATAGATAAAACGACTCGAATTGATCTTGAATTGAATGTACAGGCGATTGAAGGGTCTGCAGTCACCGTCGTAGCTCAAACCAAGATCATTCAGTTTGACGTTACCAATTCTGAAGCAAGAATCACGGGAAGTGAAATTGATGCGATGCCCGTTTCAGATGTTCATGATGTAATTAAACTTCAGGGAGGAGTCACTCAGGATGCCGGTGGGGGTATCCATATTCGAGGTGGCAGAAGTTCAGAAATTGTTTATATGGTTGATGGTGTATCGTTAACAGATGTTTATGATGGAGCGCTTTCAGTTCCCGTCGAGAATAGTAATATTCAGGAATTACAGGTGATCAGCGGAACCTTCAACGCTGAGTACGGCCGTGCTATGTCTGGGATCATCAATATAGTTACTAAAGACGGCGGAAATGACTTTAGTTTTGGAATAAAAATGTATTCTGGGGATAAAATAAGTAATAACCCAATTTACAATCATGTAAGTACTTATAATGCTGGAACTGATCGTGATATTGAAATACATGCGAACGGACCGATTGTAAAAAACTTGTTAAGCTTTTACAGCTCAGGGCGATATTATAGTTCGGATGGCTGGCTAGGGGGCATTGACACGTTTACCATGTACGGCGATTCCATTTTCCATGATTATAACGGGAATCTAGTTCGCGACCTTGCTGAGCCATTTGATGACATTAATAGTAATGGAATGTGGGATATTGATGAGGTATTTTCAGATTTAGGTAATGATGCATTTGATGAGAATGAACCGTTTCTTGATTGCGGAGTTGATGGACTTTGCTCTGGGGATGCAGGTTATCTTGGGCCGGACTATGGTGAAAATAACGATTCCAGGGAAATATTTGAACCATTTACCGACTTGGGAAATGGTGAATGGGACGACGGAGAACCATTAAAAACGCCGCAATTCAAAGCGATGAACTGGCGAGAGAAATGGAGTTTACAGAACAAATTGACCTATAGACTTTCCTCGATGACAAAGTTTAGATTAAACACCATTTTCAGCCGTGAAAAATATCAGAACTATGACCATAACCGTCAGATGAATCAAGATGGCAGAAATACGGATTATAGCGAAGGGGAGTTCATTGGATTTAATATATCGCATTCATTTTCTTCAAAGACTTTTTTTGATATAGATATTTCCCAAAACCGGAAAAAATTTGAATCTTATCTCTTTAAAGATCCCACAGATCCACGTTACTCTACACCAGCAGGATTTCAAGAAATAGAAGGAGATATTTTTCCTAAAAGCGTAATGCAACAATGGGCGGATAATTATGATTTTCTAACATTGTCTTATGCACCACAGGAATCATTTTCCAGATGGGGCATCAGTCGGAACCGGTTTATGCGAGAGACTATTTCAAAGCAATATAAGTTCGATCTTACAAGCCAGGTCAATAATTATCACCAGGTTAAACTGGGTATTGATTATCAGGATCATCGTCTTGAATTGGATGATTATTCTTTGATTGATTCCTACTGGGGCGATGTGATTTATACTGCTCTTGAACCAGAGCTTATTAATATACCTCAGGCATTAAAATTCTTAGGTTTAGAAGAAATTCATGGTGATATTCCTTCCTGGATTGAATTTTGGAATCCATCAAGATCATACTATTTGAATAAGCCAAAAGAATTTTCAGCATATATCCAGGATAAAATCGAATATGGAGATATGATTCTTAACTTTGGAATTCGATATGATTATTTTGATCCCAATTCATTCGTACCCACAAATCCTCATGAACCCTATTTATTTAATCCCCGAAACCCAATGTTGGACTCCCTCCTCTCTGATGATAGAATAAACGAACTTCTCAATATCAGTTGGGGAGACACTTCACACTATGTGGTTAGTATTGATGGGTTGGATACAACTTATTATACGTACGCCGATTATGGTGACTATCCAGATCAAGAGACGTTTGAAGATAAAAAGGGATGGTTTAAAAGAACCACAAAAAAATCTTTGATCAGTCCACGATTGGGAGTCGCATATCCGATCTCTGATAAAGGTGTCATTCATTTCAGTTATGGATATTTTTTTCAGATCCCAAATTTCGAATTGTTGTTTACCAACCCAGGATATAAAATGACTGAGACGGGTTCAACATTTGGTATTTATGGAAATCCTGATCTTAAACCACAGAAAACGTTAAGCTATGAATTGGGATTGCAACAGGAATTGATACCCGGTATTAAACTTGAAGTTACCGGTTATTATCGGGATGTGCGCGATTGGGTAGCAACGGGTATACCAATAACACTAACAACGATTGCAAACTATTACGCTTATGTGAATAAAGATTACTCCAATGTTCGTGGTGTCATCTTCACACTTTTTAAATTATATAGCGAACATTATTCCTGGCATATTGATTATACCTATCAGATTGCTGAAGGATCGAATTCAGCACCTGATGAAGAGTGGGGGGCTGTAGAATCAGATTCCAATGACGAACCTAAAAGAATGATCATTCC
>JABMOW010000148.1 GCA_013204025.1 Fidelibacterota bacterium
GAGTTGGCTGTAGTTTCTCATATGTACACCTCATTTTTGTCTTTGAGAGATACGGAGATTCTAAGCCAGCTCCGCTGTCTCTACAAACACTCTTTGAGTTGCACTTGGTAGTTGAACTCAGGATACTTTCAATTTTGATTCCTTTTTATTAATTATTTTTAAAATTCCTAATTTGCAAAGCCACTGTCAATTTCAATGGCACAGATGTGTTCATTAATAGATCACTTATCATATCTGATTCTATCAGGTTTCTCCTGATTCAAAATACTTGTGTCCCCACCAGTCCGGGATCAGATCTTTTAACTTAATGAAGGTAAATCCGTCAATAGATGTGAGGATTTTAATCTCACCACTGTCTTTGTGGAGTTGCATCAGATACTCCCGACAGACGCCGCAGGGACTTCCCACGCTACCGTCTGACATCACACAGACCAGTTTGTCAATTTTACTTTCGCCATGGGTGATCATATTTGCAATGGCGTTTCTTTCTGCGCACATCCCCAGTGTACAGGCAGTGTCAATACAGACACCCACATAAACATTGCCCTGATCAGTGAGTATGGCGGATGCAACACCTCCCGCTTCAATGAAATGAGAGACCTTCCTCGGATTTAATTTCTCCTTTGCCATATTCAACAGGTTTTTAAAATCGATATCAAAGGTGGTTGTGGTCATGTGATTTTCCATGAAGTACTCATATTAAAAAACTGTGAATTAAAATTTATGGAGGTTATAGAATTTTCGCTTTGAATTACTTGTTGGGATTTTTTTATCAAAACTTCATTTTGATGTAACTAGCATCTCAAACTCACGTCTTCGTAGCATTCTGATATAAAATAGGTGTGAGTCTCATATCTATTGAATTGAACCTCCCAGCTCCAGCTAGAAATTAAGTATGGTGTTGAGATATACCCAATATAAAAATAATGTGGCCGTCAAATCATAACCGGTTTCTATCGCCGCCCAAAATCGGTACCTTTCTATTTGTGCTGCTCATGTCATAATTCTTAATTTTTCTGCTGGAAATTTATACATAATGAGTGTCTTATTTTTACTAATCGCCGCAAGCCTGACGCTTGCATCTGCCTTTCTGGTTGCCTTTATCTGGGCGGTAAAATCCGGTCAATTTGATGACCATTATTCACCTGCAGTAAAAATATTATTTGATCCCAATAACAAAAATCATCAAGTCTCAAATCACGGAGAAAATAAATGTCGGTAGAAACTTTCCAATACGATAACAGGATCGTCAAAAATTTCGCTTTTGCGACAATTTTATGGGGAATCGTTGGTATGCTGGTGGGTGTATGGATCGCCTTTGAAATGGTATTCCCATCCCTGAATCTGGGCTTCGGGATGACCACATTCAGCAGGCTTCGTCCCCTCCACACCAATGCCGTCATCTTCGCATTTGTGGGTAACGCCATCTTTATGGGCGTTTATTATTCCCTTCAACGGTTATTGAAATCCCGGATGTTCAGCGATCTGCTCAGCACCATTCACTTTTGGGGATGGCAACTCATCATCGTTTCCGCCGCCATTACTCTGCCATTAGGAATTACATCCGGCAAAGAATATGCAGAACTGGAATGGCCAATTGATATCGCGATTACTCTTATCTGGGTTGTTTTTGGTATCAATATGATCGGAACTATTCTTCGTCGACGCGAAAGACACATGTATGTTGCTGTGTGGTTCTATATCGCTACGTTTTTTACCATTGCGATTTTACATATCGTAAATTCAATCGAATTGCCGGTGTCATTGTTGAAAAGTTATCCCGTGTATGCCGGGGTGCAGGATGCGCTGGTTCAATGGTGGTATGGACATAATGCAGTAGCGTTCTTTCTCACTACGCCATATCTGGGGATGATGTATTATTTTCTACCCAAAGCCGCTGACCGGCCTATATTTTCATACCGATTGTCCATTGTCCACTTCTGGGCGCTTATTTTCATTTACATCTGGGCAGGTCCGCATCATTTATTGTACACCGCCCTGCCGGACTGGGCACAATCCCTGGGTACCGTATTCTCCATCATGTTGATTGCTCCTTCGTGGGGTGGGATGCTGAACGGTCTGTTGACTCTCCGAGGCGCGTGGGATCGGGTTCGCGAAGATCCTATCCTGAAATTCATGGTAGTCGCTATCACCGCCTATGGGATGGTTACCTTTGAAGGTCCCATGATGTCCATCAAGAGCGTGAATGCACTGTCACATTACACAGATTGGACCATCGGGCATGTTCATATTGGAGCACTGGGGTGGAACGGCCTACTAACCTTCGGCATTCTGTACTGGCTGATACCCAGACTCTTTAATACGAAGCTCTATTCTGTTAAACTGGCGAACGTTCATTTTTGGATTTCCACGCTGGGAATCATTTTCTATGCCATCCCTCTCTATTGGGCAGGGATCACCCAAGGACTCATGTGGAAACAATTTACTGCGGATGGCTTCCTTCAATATCCCAATTTTCTGGAGACCGTCATTCAGATCATCCCCATGTATGCCATCCGGGCCGTTGGTGGGACTCTGTATTTTACGGGCATGTTCTTCATGCTATTCAATCTGGTGAAAACGATCAAGTCAGGTAAATTGATAGCAGATGAAAAGGATGAGGCACCAGCATTGACAGGTCCTCCAGCAGGATTAAAGTCCGGTGAAACAAAACACCGGTGGATCGAACAACGACCGGTGCAGTTTTTCCTTGGCGTTGTGATTGTGGTGGCCATTGGCGGACTCATAGAAATTGTCCCCATCGCACTGATCAAGAGTAATGTCCCTACCATTGCCAGCGTGAAACCGTACACACCTCTAGAATTAGAAGGGCGGGATATTTATGTGAGTGAAGGATGTTATGTGTGTCACTCACAGATGATTCGGCCTTTCCGGTCAGAAACGGTCCGCTATGGCGAGTACTCTAAATCAGGTGAATTTGTGTATGATCATCCTTTCCAATGGGGATCAAAGCGAACTGGACCTGACCTGCACAGGGAGGGGGGGAAATACCCCGACGCGTGGCATTTCAATCACATGTTCGACCCTGAACTTACATCCCCCAGTTCAATCATGCCGGCATACCCTTGGTTATTTGACAAAGAAATCGATTTAGAACTGATTCCGGCAAAGATCCGGGCAATGCAAACACTGGGTGTACCGTATGAATCCGGTTACGACGACCTCGCTGTCTCCGAATTGGAAGCACAGGCGAAAGCCATTGTGGAAAATCTGAAATCCCAGAATATCACCGACGCGCAATGGAATACCGAGATCATCGCACTGATTGCCTATCTGCAACGTCTCGGAATCGATATAAAGGTGACTGAATAATGATTACACAATTGTTTACATCAGATTCGGGTGTTGTCATTTTCCCACTCATATCTCTGTTTATATTTCTAGGGATATTCACAACTGTCATTATTTGGGTAGCCCGGATGAAAAAACCGTACCTGGATAAAATGAGTCATTTACCCATTGAAAAAAGTCGTTATTCGCAGGAGGAAACCAACCGTGGCTAAAGATAAACTACTGGATCATGACTACGATGGAATTAAAGAACTGGATAACGATCTACCGCCTTGGTGGCTGAACCTGTTTTATATCACCATCATCTGGGGGGTCGGATATTTTCTCTATTTTCATGTCTTCAATTTTGGAGATTCTTCCGTTGTTGAGTACCAGAAAGAAATGAATCCGGGAATGGTGATTGCGAAAGGATCATCCATACCCATGGGTTACGATTCTCCCTGGGCAGATGAAACCATTGAGCTGACACCCAAACTCAGAAAACAACTGGAAAATTATGTCGGACCCAATGTTCCTTTCGCATGGCTGATCGCAGAAGCAAAACGGAAGGCATCCTTGGAAGACCTAGCCATTTTAAATGCATCCTTTTCTGGCGAGGAATTTGGATTTGCATCGAGCCGAGCGTCCATTGTCGTTGAGGAAGAAATTGCATCCTACTCATCTCTATCCGACGATGCATCAATCTCACAGGGGAAAGAGATTTGGCTGAAAAATTGTATCGCTTGCCATGGCATATTTGGTGAAGGCGGGATAGGTCCCAACATGACAGATCAGTTCTGGATAAAAGGCGGTAGCTTTAACGAAATCATGAACACGATCACGCATGGCGTCCCCACTAAAGGAATGATCGCCTGGAAAACTACTCTCCGCCCTGAAGAAATGCTGAAAGTCGGCAGTTATATACTCACTTTACAAGAGACAAATCCCCCGAATCCGAAAGCGCCTCAGGGAGACCTTTACTCACCGTGATTATCAAAACAACCATTCATTAAATTGACACAAGCCGGACGGTTCTTCTGACTCCAGCTTATTTTTTTATCATATACCCATGAACATAGACAATAAACACATCACCGGGCAGCAGGATTCCGGCGAATACAGAAATCGGCTTGCCACTGTGAATTCCGAGGGGAAGAGAGTCTGGATCTATCCCAAGAAACCCTCTGGCAGATTTTATTCTGCCCGCACATGGGTAAGTTACTTTTTACTGCTCGTACTATTTGCAACTCCCTTTTTACGGATAAACGGACATCCGGTTCTCCTCCTCAATATCTTGGAGGGGAAATTTTACCTGTTGGGTTTTCGGTTCTGGCCACAGGATTTTTATATTTTCGGATTGGTCTTCATTTCGATGATCATTTTCATTGTTCTTTTTACCGTCGTTTACGGCAGGCTCTTTTGTGGATGGATTTGCCCACAGACCATCTTCATGGAAATGGTTTTCAGAAAAATTGAGTACTGGATTGAGGGTGATGCCGCACAACAAAAAAGGCTGGATGCGGAACCTCTTTCTCTTGAAAAATTGATGAAAAAATCCACTAAACACGTTATTTTTTTTTCCATCTCGTTTCTGATAGGGAACCTTTTCCTGTCATACATCATTGGCACGGATCCATTGATGCACATAGTGACTGCACCGCCTACCCAACATATTGCTGGTTTCTCCGCGATGATCATTTTTAGCCTACTCTTTTATTTTGTATTCTCATCGTTCAGGGAGCAAGTGTGCACTATCGTTTGCCCATACGGACGGTTTCAGGGTGTTCTCCTTGACAAAGATTCTATCGCGGTGCACTATGACTTTGTACGCGGTGAACCCCGAACAAAAGGCGGATTGAAGAAAGATTCCACCGCTGGCCACTGCATAGACTGTCATCAGTGTGTTCATGTTTGTCCCACAGGAATTGATATCCGGAACGGCACCCAACTGGAATGTATCAACTGCACAGCATGCATGGATGCATGTGATACCATTATGGATAAAGTCAAACTTCCCAAAGGGTTGATCAGATACGCGTCGTACAACGAACTTGCACGCGGTGTAAAACAACTTTTCACACCTAGATCAGTGGGATACACTGGAATACTTTTCCTAATCGTATCACTGGTGGTATTTTTTCTGGTCAGCAGATCGCCATTGGAAACGACGATACTCCGAACCCCGGGCATCATGTACCATGTGATGGACAATGGCGACATCAAAAATCTTTACAATATCAAAATTATGAATAAAACCTACAAAGAAATGACTATTCGTCTGGAGGCGGACCAGGAAATGGTAAACGTAAAACTATTAAATCCAATTACGGTTATGTCCGATGATATGGCTGAATCCGTTTTCTTCTTAACCATTCCGGGGACATCTTTGAACCAGCGAAAAACGCCAGTTAGTCTTTTGGTTTTTGGAAATGATGAATTAATGAGCAAAGTCAAAACGACTTTTATTTCTCCGGGGTTATCTAAATGATCAAATTGCCACGATTTTTGACGGGAATTATTGCCTCCATTATTGCATTTGTACTGTTTTTAATTTCGGTGTTGGTATTTTCACTTTTCCAAGATGCAAATTTGGTTGAGCCCGATTATTATTCAGAAGACCAGGCGTATCAATCCAAAATCGATGCCCTCACCCGAACTCATCAACTGGAAAGTACTATCAACGTAAGGTATAATTCGTCGGTAGGGATACTGATCAATATTCCTGAACTCTACGCCAATCAACAAGTGACGGGGAAGATTCAACTTTATCGGCCTTCCGATCATCTGCTTGATAGATATTATAACCTAACACCGTCTGCAGGTGAACAGGTGATCAGCACAAACGGGCTGTTAAGCGGATTGTGGGTCGTGAAAATCTCCTGGTTGATGGATGGTATGGATTATTATTCTCAGACGCAAGTGGTCATTGATTAAGTAAAACTGATAATGACTTATGATGAGACGAAAACGTACTTATCTACAAAAAACGGAGTAACGAATGGATATCCGTTTGGACCTGGTATCCATGTGTATAAAGTTATGGGAAAAATGTTTGCGTTGATCCGGGAAGATACCAATCCCATCTCAGTAAATCTGAAATGTGACCCGGATGATGCGTTGATTTTACGGGCACAATTCGAAGCAGTTCAGCCCGGCTACCACATGAACAAGGAGCATTGGAATACCGTCGTATTCGATGGAACGATATCAGATGATACGCTTAAAATGATGATCGACCATTCGTACCGTGAAGTTGCCCGAAAATTGAAGAAATCCGATCGTGATAAACTGGAATTAGAACTATCGTCAGACTGATCGGTTGAGATTTCCCCAAAAAACTGCTAAATATTACATATCATCTGTAAATAAAATATTTTAAAAAAAGAGGGAAACCCTTTTCTGTTTTCATTGTCTAACGTTCTGAATTGCCAGTAACTCACAGATTCGAAATCAACGAATTACTTTTAATTCTGAAAAATCTTGATAATTAGAATTGAAGCCTAACAGGCTTCAAATACACAAACTCGAATTCAAAACATCTAATTATCTCCTCCGTAAAGAAGCCCCTCTCCAGGGGCTTCTTCCTCATTTATGTCTTATTAAATATCGGTTAGTTATTTCTGCTACTGATTATTTTAAATAACCCCATCAATATTACTGCACCACCTACAAACACTAGTATTCCAGGGAATTCATTAAATATCATCATAGCCAGAACAGATGCTATCACCGGCTCACCAAGTGGTACTGACGCAACGATACTCGGAGATACAAACCGGAGTGAATAATACAATAAACTATGACCGAAAACGGTGGGGATTAATCCGATGAGCAGTAGTCCTGTGAATTCCATACTCGTAAAGGAAAAAACTGATGTATCAAATATCAGCGCGGTGACGAAGAGGAGTACCGCTGCCCATAAATAAAGAGATCGTGAGTATGAAAGCGTACCGGTGGTTCGTCGTACTTTTTCTGTGATCAGATAAGTGATGGAAATCCAAAATGAAGAGGTTAGTGCTGATAGGTTTCCCATCAATTGATCGTGCTCAAACTCAAGTTTTCCACCTATAATGATAACCATTCCCACAAATGTGATAAATAGTCCGAAAATAACCCCGGGAATTATTTTTTTTCTGAAAATCAGAGTTTCGATCAGAATAGTGAAAAGAGGAGCAAGCGTTGCTAAAAAAGTTGCATTTGCAATCGTTGTCATTTTTATAGCTGTAAAGAAGAATAAAAAATGGAGCCCGAGAAACATACCGGAGATCATCGTCAGGAGTTTATTTTTGGAGGTCATTCCCGATTGTGGATAAAATAAACTGTACATCCACAGAAAAGCGGATCCCAACAGCATTCGCCACATGGCAATTGCCACTGCGGGAACCGGATCAAGCCAACGGGCGAAGATAGATGCTGTACTGACACAGATCAACGCAAAAAAGAGAATAACATTGACCTTATTTTCATGTTTCATAATTCGAATTTTACACCATGTTCCAATTAGGTTCTGAATTAAAACTGAATACGCTAAAGTTTATCATCAAATGAATAAAAACAAAAAGCCCTTCCATTTGTCATGAAAGGGCTTCTGTGGTCGGAGACAGAATCGAACTGCCGACACGAGGATTTTCAGTCCTCTGCTCTACACATCTAACAGGAGCAATAACAGTAGGTTGTGAATGTGGTAGCCAAGATAAGGTAACCAATTAGATTTTTTTTCAAATTGATCAAACATCGTTATGTTGTTAGATAATAAGGATTTAACGCTTGTGATTGTGTACTTTGTGATAGTTTGTTTTTCTCATTACTGTTACTTACCAGATCAGGGAAATCTTTCGATAGTCTTTCCCAATCAAAATCTGCATATTTTTCAGTAGTAGTAATGGATGAATGCCCCAGTAATTTCTTTACCTTATAGAGATCACCAGTTTGAAGATAAGTCCTCAATGCGAAAGTATTGCGGAGGTGATGAAAATGTTTATCCAAAATACCTGCATTTACACATGCTTTTTTAAAATCCCTGCTGTAATATGCCCCAAGGTGTTTTTTCGCCTGTAATTCCACTATTATGACCTTCATTTCGTCATCTAATGGGAATGAATGAGTTCGGTTTGTCTTGTAATTATCAGCTGAGATTACAAAATAGCCTCCTTTGATTTCTCCGTTTAAACCTTCCTCAAGTCTCATACCAGTTGATCGATAGAGATGAATGAATCGACACATAAAAGGGTTTAATAATTCCTGTATGGTTTCATATTCCGCATTACTGAAATACTTTGGCTCTGATATTGGTATTCTGATCTGTTTAATCGGTGGAACATTAGTCAAATATTTCCTGTCTTTACACCATCTCAAAAACGCTTTGAGGTGACGAAGATTTTTATTTGTATTTGGTGATCCTGTTCCATTTCTAATAAACAAATCTTTAAAATTGTCAACATGATCAATAGTCAGTTTATTAAGGTCAATATTTCCATTAACTTTAATAAAAAACCGTATCATCCTCTCGTAGAGTGTAATAGTTGATTCACGTATTCCGTCACGCCTTTTTGCATCTATAAACCGTTTCCCAATGACTTGTAAGGTGGCCTCTAATTCCATCCGTGTCAGATCATCTAACCAGTACAGATAAACGGGTTTATTCGCTTTTATTTCAGGAAGGTGTTTTAATACCTCCTTGTTACGTTCTATTGCTAGGTTAATATCACCTGTTTTTAGTGGTATCGGGCGAGTTTTACCCTTATGGGTATATCGGTGATAGTAGGATTTTTTAAGAAGTCTCATTCCCTTTTGATCGGGATTTCGGACTTTTTTAGGTGTTCTGGTCATGGCTGACCCCCTTGGTTTTCGTAGTAAATAGCCAGGAATTACGACTCACCAAGGCGAGTGGAGTCCTTACGGATATTCCATTCCTGGCATGTTGTATCAATGAAAAAACCGCCATATCGGTGCGATCTTTCCGCCTTGGTATTCGTGCGGATAAGTTAAAACAATAAATTTCATTTAACCAAATTTTACTCATTTATCGACCATTATTGATTCAGTTTTCTAATAATTTTCTCTTGATAAGTATTAGTTCTATTCGTACCATAAAAAACGAATAAATCAAGATGTTTTCTGTGGATGCGATAATCTCCGGTATCTGATCCGAAACGTCCAACCCTTATTTTACCACTCTTAATATTCTCTCTAATAAATGTCTCTGAACGCTTTATGTATTGGCATGCTTCTTTAACAGTGAACCAAGGGGAGCGGGATTTATCCACTACCTGTTTTAGTTCATTAATTATATTTTGAAACTCATTCACAAATATTTAATTATCATTTGAATGAGAAATGATTAATAACGTAAACAAAGTGAACAAAAAGGTGACATAATAATAAAATCGTTGCATCACATGTTGTATCCAAGTCGGAAGCATAGTGAGTAATGCTTAAAGTGTGACTTTTTACACAAATATACACTACTAAAAACACCCTTGAACAATCGCAACAAAGAAGTGAAACTTTGAACAGTGTAACATATTAATAGTCAAACATATAACTATTACCGTTTTGACCAATATAACAAGTAGGTGAAAGAGTAGTCTGATTCAGCGATACTTCGTAGGGTACTAAGTGTAGTGCATAAGGTGTGAAAATGTGTGCTCCCACATAAATTGGGGGTACCCCCAGGCAAGGGTTTGAAAAGTGAGATATACCTATTATCCCACATAAATAACTTTAAAAAGAGGTAGGGCGTAATTCGTAAGTACTCTTTTTTATAATCGCAAAAAACTCCAATCTTCATCTTGTGGTTAGCTTTCTTTGTTTCTGTAGACATTTTCATCATTTTCTTAAATCATCTCCGATCCTTCTTTCAAAAAGTCAATTATTCCACGGATAGTCTTTTCCGACAAGGTGACTCCCTCTCTGCTTGGGTGATATTCACCAAGTGCATCCTTTAAGTAAATCCGCAAATCAATAAAACGATGACCTTCATACTCTGACACAGTAACCCGGATTATTCCCCGGCTGTTATTTGCTATTTCACCAATTTGCATTTTTTAATACCTATGCTTTTTATATTTCAATTTATCCCCACATCCACTAATCAAATGGGGAGTGGATTCCAAAAGTCCACTCTCCCTATAGGGATGGAAAGTTGGAAAGCGCGTAACTTAACTAATAGCGCATGATATAGGTTTCCAACGACTTTTTTGGAAACGTTGGAATTGGAAAGGTTTCTCGACGGAAAGTTTTTCCAGTTTCCAAATTGGAAAGATTGGAATTGGAAAATAATGAGATTATTTTTCATACCAAAAATCCAGTTTTTGAACCAAATTAATTTCATTTTTTTTAAAGATGGTATAGCATGTAGAATTACTTCTACCAGTATCTTTTTCAAGTTTCTTAATCAATTCAGCTTTTGTGTATTTTGCACCATTATTGAAATAATCCATAAATGTTTTATCATCATTTGATAGAGGGTCTTTCTTTTGCTCAAAGAATAATGTTTCCGGGTTTAAGTCCAAAGTCATAGGATTGAGTAATTCACCATGCCGGATTTTATCAAATACCAAATTCCGAGAATGATCATGTTCTGATTTAATTTTCCATCCAAGTTTGATAACAGTGTCCAAATCTCCCTGTACAGCTGTTGCCCCTCTTGTTCCACCTGATTTAGCTGAATGGTGGCAGATAATGGCTGACCTGCCCTTTCCCGTTACCATACTGCGAATAACATCCATCACTCGTTGCATAGCCCCATTATCATTTTCTTCTGCATGATGGCATTTAATAAATGTGTCAATCACAAATACATCCGGGCTGAAGTCATTCAATAAACCTTCAACCTGTGCAATATCAGTAATATCCATTAGATCAAAGGGTCTGACCGGGAAAATAATAAATGAATCTCGGGGAAGCTGAATATCATAGTTTGACATTTTCTTGATCCTTTCCCGAAGGCTCCAGTAACCGCCTTCAGCAATCAGATACAAAACCCTCTGGGGAAAATTTATTTTCCTATCGAACCAATTATTACCACCTGCTAAATGAATTGAGAGGTTCATTGCCAAAATCGTTTTACCTACTCCCGGATCGGATACAATACCCATAATGGATTCAACCGGTAATATGCCGTCGATCATTTCTTCAGGTTTAGAGCGATCATCATTCACATAATCGTAGAAATCAAGAGGTTGAGGGATGATACCGAGGGGTTTCACCATATCCGGTGACGGGTTTTGTTGAAGTTCAGAAGTAAAATCCTGCACATTCGATAATATTTCTTCAAATTCCGCGGGGTCTTCAGTGGTGAAAAAATCCGTAACGTCGTATTTGTCTGGGAATCGATCCAGCCAGTGAATCACATCAACTTTCATTTCAGGGAATTGTGCTTTCAGGGCTTCTGCATTTTTGATCGATCCATTTTTTCCTGGAATGTCATTATCCAAAAGAATCGGGATATGTTTGACATTATTCAAGGGGGATAAATCTCTCGGAATTGAACCTGCGCCGGTAGTGTTTGTAACCGCTTGGAAGCCTTGTGATATTAAGGTTACACAGTCTTTCTCTCCTTCGCAGTAGATAAGGGATTGATCGGGATCGTAATCATTCAACAGGTTTAAAGGATATAGCCTGTTCTCCCCATGACCGGGGATTGAGTAAGGTTGTTCCCCCGATTCAGACTTGTGATATTTAATATTGATTACTTTCCCGGATTCGTTAAAGTGGGGGAATGTGAACCGACTTTCATATTCACAGTATCCGATTAACAAATTTTTTACAACTTCAATTAACCACGGTATAGGGTGTTTAATGGTTGAAAAATTATCCAATAGGTGACGATTGTATTTCAATGCCAGTTTCATTGTATCAGGATCAACTTCCATCGTACTACATGCCACCGTGAGCCCGTTATTTGTCTTTCCTGTTGAAAGTGTCATGTTATCTATTTTTCCACCATCAAAGCCATTTCGATATGGTGTTGGGTCTTCGCCAACCAGTTTAGCGAATTGATACGCATTGCCTTTTGAATTGCATGAGTGGCAGAACCACAACCCCGTATCTATGTTAACACTGAAGGATTGGGTAGTGTCCTTATGAAATGGGCAATTCCCACTTCGTTCCACACCCTGGCAAGAAAATTTTTCAACATGACGAGCAAGCAAAGATTTAAAATCAGCCCTCATAATGCCATTTCTTTATCATAACTAGCCACAAAACCTTATAGTTTTCTGGGTTCATTGCTCTTTTGGTCATCTTGTATAACTTTTGGTCTTTTACTCATGCGATAGGGGTATAGGGGGCTGGAAATAACAGGGCATAGTTTTATTTCAAGGTATTGATTACAGGTACATGTAAGACAATAACGGCGGATCGCTTTCATTGGAGTAATCTTCAATTCAATCCCTCAACTAACAGCGTTCGAATGTATTACCAGTCTTAACTTTCCAAACATGATTAGCCTTGGATGTTTGAGGTGGATTTTGCGACGTGGGTTTTAATGATGTCAACTGCTTCAGGTTCGTACAGAATCGGATAACCAGCTCCGGAAGATTCACGGAAAACCGGAAGCCTTTTACAGTCGTGCAAGTATTTTATGATGTATGGGGGGCAATTAGTTTTTTCAACCAGTTGTTTTAAAGTCAATGTAATTTCATTCATAATGATCCTTTTTAAATCCTATGAATAAATTAGTTCGGTCGGTAAATAAGGAAAAAGAAGGAATATATAAATTAAGTATTTTATAAATCCCTTTTTAACTATAAAAGGGGTGGAAAAAATACCAAATTGGAATAGGGTAGGCTATAAAGTTTTTTTGAAAAAAGCTGTTTTGATTGTTCTCTTTTGTTTGTTTATGAAATTTGGATCTTTTACACTAAAATCGAAATCTCCAAAATCGAACGCTTTAAATAACTCGTATATGATCCCCACTTGTTCAGACGTTTTTTTAATACCGACCTCATTAAGGTCATCCTTCAAAACATCAATATAAAGTCTAATAAAGGCATACTTCCCAGATTTGGTGTGTTTTTTAATATTTTCCGAAATTTTTATATACTCTTTCGATTTGGATTCGATGTCAGCCAAATGTTTTTCGATATCCTCATAGAAACGATAAATGCACATAACAGGATTTGAATCAAATTTTTTTAAATATTCTTTCGCGGCTTTTTTCAAGATACCTAATCTCTTGATAGTTTTTTTATATTTTGATTGCCAGGTTTCGCGAATCATTGAAAAATATTTGGAGTGAAGACGGATATCTAATCCAAGGGTTGTAGTAAAAGCTGGAGAGATCATTTTATAATATATTAATCGATCTCCAGGTAAGTTAGATTTTTCTATCCAATCATCAATTTTTTCCACCTCTCCAACATCCATAGCATTTTTAGTACTTTCTAATATTACTTTATCTATAATGATATTTTCTTTTACCGGAAATAGTAACGGTGGCGTATCAGGAGAGAATTGAAATATCCCATATCCATCAACTTCGAAAGAAATCCATTTATCATGATGTATTTCTGTATTTAGATATTTCTTTACTAATTTATCGGAATAGTCAAAACTTTTCCACGTTGACATGTCTAATTCCCTTCAATTATCAGTCCCTTAATGAGATGCAGGCAACCGGTAAGGGTACGGCTGTCCCCCGGTTGATCAAACCAGAGTAAGCCTGCAATTAGTTATCATCATCGCCTAAATCGGTACAGTCTTCAGTGATTCTATTTATCGAAGCAATATCAACAATTAATTTATTATATATTATTTATGACTCCTTAACTTCGTAAATAGACCTTCTACATATAAATAATCATCCTTTCTTGATCCATCATAGTACCAATGATTCCACCATCCATTTTTCTTTCCGTCGATATATTCTCCTCGTTCTTTCATCTGTCCATTTCCATACCATAATACAAACTGACCATGTTTTTCATTTTGTCTGTAAATTCCTTCGGATTTCCTATTTCCATTTTCGTACCACAAATTCTCAATCCCATTTTTTTCATCCGATGAATACTGAACCTCACTTAATATTTGACCATTTTCATACCATATTTCAAACTGACCATGTTTTTCATTTTGTCTGTAAATTCCTTCGGATTTCCTATTTCCATTTTCGTACCACAAATTCTCAATCCCATTTTTTTCATCCGAGGAATACTCAATCTCCCTCAATATTTGACCATTTTCTGAGTAGGCGCTTAGAATACCATCATACTTATCATTCTCAAAATTTGCATTAGCCTGTATCTGTCCATTTTCATACCATAATACAAACTGACCATGTTTTTCGTTTTGTCTATAAAATCTTTCAGATTTCATCTGTCCATTTTTATGATAAAATATCCAAGTAAGGTCTCTACCATTTTCCGGGACTCCACTATTTGGATTTATTCCAGTACCATTTCCATTGTAAAAATGTCCATAACCCAAAGTGTCACCATTGTCAAAATAATAGATCCATAACCCATTCATTAAGTTATTTATATAACTACCCTCATATTTTAAAGCTCCGTTCTCATACCGAGATACCCAATTGCAATTTCCTTCAATAAAATTACACTCCCCACTAAGAAACCCTACTTCATTCCATTCTTTCCAGATACCTGTTATTAATCCGTGAACAAACTCACCATGAATTTTTCTCTTTCCATTATCATAAAACTCTTTATACGTACCATGTAAGTTGTCATTTTTGTAATTTTCAATCTTACTGATTTCACCATTTCGATAATAGTTAATTCTTCCAACAATTTCTTGATTTGCTCCCTCACCAATAATGTAATGTATTGATTTAGGCTGTTTTAGGGGGGGGGGCCACCGATCAACAACTTTTTCTCGTTGTTTTTCACATGATAACGAAAGAAATAACATGAGAATAGTGATAAAATATTTCATTTAAGTCCTCACTGAAATTTTAAGACAAAAAACCCGCAGGTCTCCCTACGGGTAAAGTTTTGCTCGTTAAAAGTAAAATAATATGTAAAGTGATATTCATTTTCTAATCAGTATCACGGACACGACGGACTGATGGTCTTGTTCCTTTTGGAGTGTCGTTTCATTCTATTTTTGCACTCATTGATAATATCGTCTTTCCATATTCCATTTTATACATACTACCATTTCTTGTGTCCAGAATACATCCACGTGTGTCAGTATTATTCTGGTATCTACCATTTTGGGTAAATTGGAAAAATACAAAAAGGAATCCCAAAAGTATGAGTATTAATACAATTTTGAAGGGTTCAATTTTTATTTTATTCATAATTCCCATTCATTATTAGTTCAACTATTTTACCTTTACCTATAAAGCTACCAGAAGCATCAAGTTCTAATGATAAATTTTTTTCATCGTCTTCGTAACTTTCAATTTTGAATCTAATTTTTTTAATCTCCGAAATTTCAACAACTAAAAGACCTTCAAATGATCCGAATTTTAATCCATAATAAGTGATACGTAATAATTTATTCAAGTTTTCTTCAGAAATGGATAAGTCAAAGTAAAAAGTTGGAGAATAACCAGTTCTTATTGATATATAATAGCTTCCGTCTTTTTGATAAATATCTTTAACCCAAATCTGCCTTATTAACTGATAACCGCTTTTTAATATTTTATCATAATTAATCGAATACTTATACGTTAGCGTATCCCAATCATAAGAAATATTATACTTGTCCGTAATCTCGGATATCAACTTATCTTTTTTTTGTTGTAATTGAATCTCTTGTTTTTCTTCTTCCGTAATTTTGTCTGTAGTATTACAAGATATGATTGTGAATAATACTATAATAATGTAAAACAATTTATTCATTGACTCCTCCAATATTTGAATATATATATCGAGATAGCTCTTTAGCGGTTAGAATTGACATTTTCTTGTTCTATAATTCTAATCATGATTCTCTCCAAATCGTTTAATGAAAAAAACCCGCATGTCTCTACTGCTAATGTTTTGCTCGTTCTGAAATAATAGTATGTAAGGTAATATTCATTGTTCTAATTCAAGAATATGTCTCCTTGAGATGTCTAAATATTACAAAATAATTTTTTTAATTTAAAAATAATAAAAAATACACGATTAGATAGTTGGTAAAGTCATTTTGAGAGAGATTCAAACTCGTTGAAAAATTGCCAGTAGATTGAATGAACACAATAATTATAGGAAGGGTACCCCGGTCGGTTGCCCCCCGGTGGGGGTCGAATTTGGTTGAAAATTCTACAAAATATCCGGTTGGAAATTATCTAAACACATGGGAAAGTGATTTTAACCTGTGGTGGTGACATTACAATGCTAATTGTGCTTCCTGAGAGCTGTTTGGCGGAGGTTTTATGGTGAATCCCATGTGGAGGTTCCATAAACCTAGAAATGTAGGGCTAATATACTCACCGACATATCGAATCCGTTTATACTTCTTACTAAAATGACAAGGTAGCCAAGATGAGGTAGCCAAGATTGGTTGTTTTTAAGGTAAATTCTGATAAATTCTGATAGATTTCCGAAAATGAGTCTGAACATAAATTCCCTCTGAAAACAGAAATCCCCCGACGATACGAAGGGGGATTTTACTGTGGTCGGAGACAGAATCGAACTGCCGACACGAGGATTTTCAGTCCTCTGCTCTACCGACTGAGCTATCCGACCATAATTTGCTATCCATTGAGGATAGCGAAAGTCTTGACTGCTTGCCCCTACCGCAGATTCCAACCGGAGCGTTGGAACCGAAGTGTCGGGGAGCTATCCGACCCATACTTCAAATTCTGATATTACCATGCCGGTTTTGGTAATTTCAAAGCCTAGAAATTTATGATGACTCGCGTGATATGATTAAACGAAAAAATTAAGAAAAATAATGTCCTTTCCAGATTCCGTAAACAAAGAAAAGTACGATATCATGATATTATCATAATCCATTATTTTCATAAAACCACATGGAAATGTTCTGGTAATTTACGATCTGGATTTACAAATGAAAATCGTACTCGCAACTCATAATCCTCATAAACGAGCTGAACTTATTCCTCTATTGAAACCATTGGGATTTGATATCCTTACGTTAGATGATTTTCCAACCATTGGTGAAATCATTGAGGATGGAGAGACTCTTTTAGAAAATGCTCTTATCAAAGCCAGATCAGTACATACGCTAACAGGTCTTCCTTCTTTGGCGGATGATACGGGGCTTGAGGTGGACGCGCTTAACGGAGCGCCAGGCGTTTATTCAGCACGATTTGCTGGTGAAAATTGCTCTTATTCTGATAATGTACGAAAATTGTTATCTGTATTGTCAAAAGTTGAACCTCCAAAGCGAACCGCCAGATTCAAAACGATTATGGCATTTACTGACGGTAAACTGGAACTTACCGCTGAAGGCATCGTAGAAGGACAAATTTTGCATCAACCAAAAGGTGTTGCTGGTTTTGGGTACGATCCTGTATTTTATATCCACGAAATGGAAAAAACATTTGCTCAAATGACTTCAAACGAAAAAAGTAAAATATCCCACCGGGGCATCGCGGTCCGTAAAATGGCCGAATCATTGCACCATTTATATTCATCTGTAAATCGGTCTAAAACTCTGAAAAAGGAGACTGCCTAGCGACCCTTGCTACCATGGTAGTCAAACATTGCGATAGAAATTCAGGTTTTCTGAACCAGATAAACGCTTACTTTATTTTATGTGTGATATTGGTAACAGGATGGGTGCATTCTGCCGACCCACTATTGGTATATGATGTCACTTATCCGATACGAACCTTTAATATGGCTTCACGAGTATCAGACCCATTCCCAAATCAGTACAAAACATTAGTACTTCCCTCTGATAACATAGCATGGAATACGCATTTTATCGATCCAAACAAGGCTCAACGAGTTGCAGAAGTTACAGTAGAAAAAATAGTAACCGTCACAGAACCGTCCCTGATCCCCAATTCATTTCTCATTCGGACAGTCCATCAAAATTACGATGTTGCCATCCCAACGGTGGTTCCTGTCAATTGGTATATGAAACATGTATTGAAGGAAGAACGTCATACTTCTCTTATTGAAATGATCAAGAAACAGCGAAAAGTTACTAATAATAGTAAGGTAGGTGCAGCGATTAAACTCATCACTGCCAATATTGGAAAAACATCAGTATCTCTTAATATTAAAGGTGATATTTATATTACTGGAGATGTTTCCTTTCAGGATAACGGAGCTGTACAAACCAGTTATCAGGACACAAAATCCTGGGATCTGGATATTACTCAAAGACAAAATTTCACAATCGCCGGAAATATTGGCGACAGATTATCCGTGGAAGTTGATCAGGATTCTGAAGCAGACTTTGCCTGGGAAAACGATCTAGTCTTGAATTACGATGGCAGGAAAGATGACATCTGGCAATCCGGTGTTGCGGGCAACCTCAGTTTAAGCCTTCCCTCCTCCGCACAATTCGTTAATGGAGGTACAACAAAAAGTACCGGTCTGTTTGGTCTAAAAACCGTTCATCAGCTCGGTCCATTAAAAATTACGTCTATTGTCAGTAGGGAACAGGTCAAAAAATCTACAAAAAATATCTCCGGTGGTGAAGCTTCTCAGGATAAAACCATCCATGACTATGAGTTTATCAAGGATAAGTATTTTTTCATTGATGATAAATTCAAAAATCTGTTTTATCCATTAGACGATAATGAGCATGTTCCCACTAATCATGTCCTGAAAGATTATAAATTATATAAATTAGACCAAAGCAACGGCTCAATTATCGGTACTGCATATCTCAATGGAGATACGACCAGCAGTGTTGTAGAAAACGGTAAATGGAAAGAACTTATCGAAAACACTGATTATGAAATATTGAGTGTTGGCACAGGTGTAATTAAAATGCTTACCAGTATTTCACAGGATGCTATTGGAATCGGGTATATTGCAGGATACATGGATTCGACGAATACGGTAATTGTTGATGAAGATAATTGTTCTCTTTACGGAGATTGCGCAGGTAATTGGGATTATAACTTTGAATCAGAACCCTATGAAGATGATAACAACAATAATCAATGGGATCCAGCGGACGAAATCATTTATGAAAGTGATTCCATCATTTATTTTGAGCCTGATTCTTCCGTTTGGTATGAAGATATCAACGGAAACTTATCTTTGGATGAAGGTGAAGAGATCATTACTTCCAGTTATGATAATCCTACTATAAATGATACTGGTCATATATTATTTGAAGATGGTGGTATAGTCGGAGTATTTGACGAAATTGCTGAAACCTATACAGATTCAAATGAAGATGGATTATTTACAACCACTGACCCCATCATCCTGAAACTAATCAAACAATCAGGACAATCATCAGCGAGTAATGCCACCTGGCCACTTATGCTGAAAAACGTGTATAATTTAGGTGCAAGGGATATAGATCCCGAAAGTTTTGAAATCCGTATTGTACATGAAAAGGGAGACACTGGAGAGGAAGAAGAATCACCCAACAACGTTTCATTTTTACATATTTTTGGTTTAGATAATCAGAATTCACAGGGACTACCGGTAGATGGCGGAGACGGTATATTCGATCCCAATCCTAATTTGGTAAACTTTACAACCGGTGAATTATTCCTCCCCATGCACCTGCCATTTGCCTATGATACTCATCCCCGAGTAAATTTTGAAGGCCTTAATATGAATCAACAAGACTCTGTTATGTTTGATATCCCCCCTGGTGATTCATTGTTTTGGGGAAATCATCATCCAGAGTTAAAAAATACTGTATCTGGTGAAGGAATTGTACTGAATGATCCGGATAATAATTTCAACACCACAAATGGTGATCATGGACCATCTTTTTACTATAATACTTCCAGCCAAAACGATGACCATCAATTTGATATAGTCGTCAAACATTCACAAAGAAGTTCATCCATCAATCTTGGTGGTTTTATGATCGTAGAGGGCAGCGAAGAAGTTCGGTTAGGCGGACGATTACTCCGAAAGGATATGGACTATAACATTGATTATTTTGGGGGAACTCTGAATTTCAATTCTGTCAACTGTCCTGAATGTTTAGAACCAACAGCAGATATCCAGGTTTCATTCGAAGAGAATGAGTTGGTCTCTTTCGATCAGAAGATCATGGTGGGTACCGCTATGGAATTCAATCTTAGTGAGAATTTCCAACTGGGTGGCGTTGCCATGTACTATAATCAATCTATTGTGGATGAAAAAGTAGATATCGGTTACGAGCCAGTTCGGAATTTTATATGGGATATTAACGGTAAGTATGCTCTGAAAAATATTGATCTGTTGACTAATTTTGTGGATAATCTTCCATTCGTTGAAACGGATAAGCCATCGAATTTCTCTATTGAAGGTGAATTTGCTGAAGTACTACCGAATCCCAACCCACTGGGTGAAGCTTATCTAGACGATTTCGAATCATCAAAACGGACCACTTCACTGGGCATTTTGCAAAGAAACTGGAAATTATCCTCTCCACCGCTAGGCAGAAATCTTGCAGACCGGAGTCGCATGGCATGGTACAATCCTTCTAATGATGTTCTCACCAATTCAATTTGGCCAGATCTTCAGGTTTCCACGCGAGCGAATACTCAGACAACAAAAGTTCTGGTACTACAATCATTATTTCAAAGTGATGTCCCCAATGATTCATTGTGGAGTGGGGTAACTACTGCGCTCTATCCCAGTGAATATCAGCAATCTGACAGTAAATATTTGGATGTATGGTTGAATTCTGAAGGGGTACTTGATGACAGTTTGAGATTACATATTGATATCGGTTTCATCAGTGAGGATATAAATGAAGATAATCAACTGAATACTGAAGATCGGTTGGTTAACGGCTTTGGAAATCACATATTGGATGGCTGTGTACCAGGAGATTCAGAACCCTGTGAGGACGTAGGGCTTGATGGTTGTACTGATGAAAGAGAAAATGGATTTGGTGGGTGCTTAAATGAGCCAGGAACATATGCTTCTCCTGGAAATCAGGCGATTAACACTGCATTTTGGGTTGATCCAAACGATCCCAACGGTGATAATTGGAGCTTTGAACTTCATCAACAGGAAAGCCTAAATAATTATCGTTTCATAAATGGTACCGAAGGGAATGGAAATACTCCAGGATTTACCTTCCCAGACACAGAAGACCTGGACAATGATGATTCCATCAATAAAAGAAACGACTATTTTACGTATACATTAATGCCTAACATTGATGAACCGGTGAGCGCAACTGAAAATGGAGGTATCCTTACAGGTTGGAAACTTTTCCGCATTTTACTCAGTGATTTTACCCAAGATGAGAATGGAAGTGTTCTTTGGAGCGATGTTGAATACGCGAGACTCTGGATGGATGGAATCCCACCTGAAACCGATCTGGAAAATACTCGAAAACTCATGATTGCCAAGTTTGAAATTGTCCGGAATGAATGGCTCGAACTGGGCGTGGCGCACTCGGACTTACTGGAATTCATTGCAGATCCTACCTTTTCCGTTGCAGTAGCGAATACAGATGAAAATTCTGACTACGATCCTCCGCCTGGTGTTCAGGGAGAATATGATGAATATTATGGTATCCGCCAAAGGGAACAATCTCTTGTCCTTTCCTTCAATAAAGCGGATGACATGGTTAGTGGTGGAATCGAACCTAATCACATAGTAGCAGTGAATAAAACTTTTAGCCAAGGTACCGGATTTGATCCTCTCAGTTTTAAAGCATACAAAAATATGGAAATGTATGTTTTTGGAGGACCGGAAATCGAGGGTCAATGGAATCCCACAGATTCATCTACCGTCAATTTTGTATTCAAATTCGGTAAGGACAATGATAATTATTATCAGGTGATGAAACCGATTTATCCGGAATGGGACGAGCGGAATCATATCAATATTGACATCCAAAATTTGGTCAGATACAAATTGAACATCGAAAGCTTGGATGATCAACCCAGTACAAATGATGTAGGTCTTGACAGCACAACCACTGCTAAAGAAAATGGGTGCGGGAGCGCAGCGGGTAGTTATAATTACGAAGTCGTACTCGCGGCAATAGATTCTACAGGAACCCTGGGCTATGCTACGAATCCAAATTTCTATCAAGAAACATTTCAAGATACAATTACCGTATGCGGAACCCAGTATTGGGAAGAATTAGTCAATGGTGAACCACGATGTCCAACATGTAACCTCGATGATCCCAATGGAGACAATTATGAAGATTGTGAAGATGAAACTGATACCAGTTGCGTAGAAAACCTTTCAGGGACTGAAGGTAATGGACAATTCGATTTCATTGATTCTATTGATCCAAATGGACTGCATGATTTTGGAGAACTGTGTGAACCATTTGATGATGTCAATCAGAATGGTCAGTTTGATCCATCTCCCGACAATTTTAATGATGAATTGGGATATTGGGAATGGGTGGATGGAGAATGCCCTGATTGTAAAACCATCCGGATAAAGGGTTCTCCGGCTATCGACCGTATTAATTTCATCACATTAGGTGTAGAAAATAACACAGATGAAAAGGTTTACGGTCAAGTACTAGTGGATGAACTTCGCATGACGGGGGTGAAGAAGGAAAGAGGTCGGAAGATGCGCGTGCGTACCAGCCTGAATTTTGCTGATTTGATGGACTTTTCTGTTGATTTTTCGCAAGAGGATGCTAATTTTCACTCACTCCGGCAGAGATTAGGTACCGGGAATACAACAAATAAAATATCTGTTAATTCCAAATTCAATCCAGACAAATTTCTTCCCACTCAGTGGGGGATAAAAACACCTTTAACAGTCAATTATTCAAATACCGTCACAGCACCAAAATATTATCAGGGTACGGA
Source organism: Fidelibacterota bacterium (assembly GCA_013204025.1). Lineage (GTDB taxonomy): Bacteria > Fidelibacterota > Marinisomatia > SCGC-AAA003-L08 > JACNLC01 > JABMOW01. The sequence continues at coordinate 23,141 of JABMOW010000148.1, forward strand.
TATTCTAACAGGGTCATCCAGTCAGATGCCTGACTCTATAAAAACCATTAATCAATCTCTATCATTCAATACTTCTTTCCGAAAAACCACACCCAGTGGGAAGTGGTATCTGAAATACACGATAGATAATATCACAATCGATAATTTAACTGCAAAGTATTCATTTAATTCCAATAATACAATTCAAAGCGATGTAACCCATGATTATAGCGGAAAAATCACTTATAAATTGTCCTTTGGAGATAATTATATCCGCCCATTTAAAAAACTCGAAAATATTCCGTTTATCGGTGCGAGGTTCGGAGAAACCAGACTTTACTGGACTCCCAAATTATTCACAACAAGTATGAACGTTACTTCCAAAGATAAAGTAACGGAAAAACGGTCTGGGACAATAACAGAAGATCCGAATTTCAAAATGACCAGAAGGTTTTCACTGGATTATCAGCTTTCAAAAAATGCTATGAGTAAATATTCCAAGACCATCAACAGTGATCTGATCGAATTTAATAAAACCAAACTACAGGCAATCGAAAAGATGAATCCTGGGAATGTTACTAGTATA
>JABMOW010000009.1 GCA_013204025.1 Fidelibacterota bacterium
TCCATCTTCACATTATTATCTTGGAGAGATTTTTAAAATGCTAGGGTGGCCTGAAGCCGCTCAACAATCCTTTGACAAGACAGAAAAACATCTGACTCCCGACCATGGGAACTACTTCACCATTCAAAAAAATATCATCATGTTTTATCTGAAGAAAGGAGATAAAGCCGGGTTTTCACACCGGTTTGATGCTTTCAGGAAAAACTATGAACATTCATCAAAGCACCGGTTGGATTATCTGGTTCTCATCGGTTTCATCAGTGAGTTGATTGAGACGGGTTTAAATATTGAAAAGCTGGCCATGGAAGGAGTACAGCTTACAAGGAGAAAGAAGCTCCCGGAGAAAGAACGGGGGTTTATAATGACCCTTTTGAGTTATTATGAAAAACGGGGTGAGATACCAAAAGCCTTTGAACTTATGAAACAGATAGACGAAAATAAATCTAATCGCCATATCTTGGAAAATGATGCTCATGAACTTTCTTTAAAAGGGAGGATTTATTATCACACGGGACAATATAAAAAAGCCATGGACCTATTCAAACATGCAGCAGGCATATTTGACTATCTGGGTCGGTTTAACGACTGCCTTGATTGTCTCCAGGTGATCTGTTCTATTGAAGGACTCGTCGGCAATATCGCTGCGATGAAAAAGACTCTCAATTCTCTTGAAGAAGGAATACGGGATAAACCGGTATACGAGTTTCAATTGCCCATCTATATCATAGCAACGGTTTACCAATTTCTTGATGACCATTTAAAAACCAAAAACATGCTGGAAGAGCTTTATTCACAGATTAACTCAAAGATCGATCTGTCAATGGAGCCATATATCCAGGTAACGCTTGCGAATGCTCTCTTCAAATTCGATGAAGAAAAAACATGGCAATACTGGAACAAGGCACATGAGTATTTTACGGTTAACCACTTGAACACCTCCCTTGCCATTGAGTATTTCAATATGGGTTGGACGCTTGTTACACATTACAAATTCGTAAAACTAAAAGACATATTGGGTTTGTGGCAGAAACATATCGAAAATTGTGAAAACTCCTTCCATTATCAATATATCAAAGCCGCCTTTGAAATCATAAGTGGAAAGACAGCCAGCGGATTGACACGCATCCGACTACTTGAAATATATTTTGACGGCAGTTTCATGTGGGAGTGGAAGAAATTATATAAATGGGTATCAAAACAAAATATCAAGTCATCCCTGAAAACAACGTACGCGTATCGGAGCAATATCATTGAGTCCATCTGTTTGAATGAACCCATAACATATAATCTCCAAAAACTTGAAAAGCTCACAAGTCTTGATCTCCTCCTTGAGGGCTGGAGTAAAGCCATGACTACAAACAGATTACTTGACAGCAACCTCATCGAAGATTATTTCAATGACTTCAACAAGCAGGAAGAATTTATAAATACTCTTCAAATCTGGGATATTACATGTTGTGATTTTTCCATCCTCGCTTCAAATACTTCAGGAAAGCCTATTGTCATTAACCTTCTTGGAAACCCGGAGATTTATATCAATAATCGAAAATTAACTTCAAGAGACTGGACATCCAGAAAAGCACTTGAAGTACTCCTCTATGTACTTATTAAAAGCTGGCGTCATAAAAAAGGGGTTGATAAAAATGAACTACTTCTTGATCTGTGGGCTCCGGCTTCTGACAGGATAGATGCTTGTCGGCTTGTGAGAAATAACATGATGACACGGGTACGGAAGATATTTGATGAATGTGAAGCACCAATGCTGATAACCAGATCTGATGATATCATATTTAACTGGGAATCCGGAAATTATTACCTGGACATTGAACATTTTGTAAAGAATATTAAAGATGCAAAAACTCTCTTAAATAACGATCAAAAAGAAGCTGCAAAACTGAAATTCAAATCAGCATTGTCACTTGTACGGGGAGACCTTTCAGAGGGATTTGAGGGGCTTTACCTGGAATCTGACAGGGCGTATTTTTCATCTTTGAAGCACGATGCAGAGGAAATTCTCGCTATCATTTAGCCCCCACTTCCAGATTTGGTTATTCCAGGATTGTATGTTATGATAAGTGAAGAATGGCTTCACGACTTAAAATAACCAAAATAAACAGGAGTTAAAATGACTGAAGTAAATCAAGACATACCCAAACAAGAGAAAAAAAAATATGATGGTTCTAGAAGACCCATGCTGCTTGTAAAAAGCTACAAATCAAGTAGTGCAGTAAAAAATGCTAAAAACCGGTTGAAGTTGAGGTTTGAGTGGATTAAAAAACGGAATGAGGAAATCAAGCGTGATTATGGCAATTCTCAAACGGATGCTTTAACAAAACGGGATCTACTGCAAGAAAACAAATCGCTTTCAAAAGAGATCACGGATTTGATGGCAGGCCAGAAGGAGCTCACGGTTAAGTATGAGGAGCTTGAAAAATTGGCCAGAGAAGAAGTGAAAAACGCAACCCTTGAACCTCTAAATCTGGAAAATCTTGATTAATATCCAAATAAACCGGGGAGGAGAAATCCTCCCTTGTTTTTAACTGATAAAGAAAAAATATTATGGGAAAAATAGGTATAAGAACAACAGGAGGAAATTATGGAAAAATTATTTCGATATAGAGATGCAGCACAACATTTGGGCGTATCAGAAAGAAGTATTCAAAGGTGGATTATGCAAAAAGACGTACAAACTGTTCGGCTGGGGAGATGTGTGAGAATTCCAGAATCAGAGATGGAAAAGTTCATTGATAAGGAATTTTCATTGCAAGATCACATAGACAAATTCCTATTAGAAGAAGATTGATTTGGCTTCAGTAAGAAAACTTCCAGATAGCGCCATCGAAACTTACGTTATCGACTTTCTTGATCCGTTTACAGACCGAAGGAAGCGTAAGGTTTTCAAAGGACGTAAATCAGATGCAATAGCAATTGCTCAGGAACTTGATTTGAAACGGTATCGAGTTAAGAATGGCATTGAAGGAGCAAATAGAAGTTCAGTACTATTGGAAGAATTTGCCAAATATTATGAAGCCAAATCAAAGAAAATAAAGAATTTAAAAACCGTCGAACGTGAAATGCTTACACTCAGGACATTCATGGCCTATAAACAATATGGTAGACGAAAATTAAATTCTTTTAGGTCTGTTGATGTCCAGAATTTTGTTGATTTCAGATTGATTTCAAAAAATAAAAGAGACGGGCAACAATTATCCCCAAACTCAGTGATTGCAGATATTAGAAATTTGAGGGTGTTCTTTAATTACTCATTCAAAAATCTGTACATAGAACGAAGTCCAATGATTGGAGTCAGAAGTCCAAAAGCAAGATTAAAAAAAATTCGATTTCTAACAGAATCGGAAATCAAAAATCTGCTTGGAGTAATTTATCAAGATAAATTCCGGAATTTGATAGCAACATATCTTCATACTGGAGCTAGGCGAATAGAATTACTTCCCCCATTGTTCACATGGGATAGTGTTGATTTTATCAACACACAGATTGAGCTAAAAGGTAAACATGATAAAATCAGGTACGTACCTATGAACAGTAGTGTCGAACAGATTCTTAAAAGACATAAAGACGAAGGTTTGAAATTCCCTTTTGAATTCAAACCGGACTATGTTACCCATCGGCTTGCAGATTATTATAAAATTGCAGGAATAAAGGGCGCAAATGTCCATGTGCTTCGGAAAACATTTGGATCTCTGCTTATTCAAAAGAAACTTGCAGATATCTTTATGGTTTCTAGATTGCTTGGACATAGCAGTGTCCATGTCACTGAATCGCATTATGTCGAACTGCTTAAAGAAAATGTCGAGAAACCTGTAGAGGGGCTGACAAATATAATCTTAATTTAATGATCACCAAAAATAACCTGCGTTTACACGTGGGTTATTTTTTTACCTAAAATAATATCTTCTAGAATCCCCCTTCATCTAATTTCAGACCAATAAACCAACAATTTTCAAATATCCGATTTCAATAGAACATATCGATCTCGTATTACGTAGACTTCCCCTTGAAAAATTATACCAAGCACACAATTTACTACACAAAATACTGCCATAAAGTGCCAAATAATGGCCGAAAATGGCGTTTTTAGAGGTCTTTTTATATATGTTTTTACAAATAATAAACCCCAGTTATCTCAAGTAATAGCTGGGGTTACAGTGTACCCCGGCCAGGATTTGAACCTGTGGCCTACGGATGAGA
>JABMOW010000010.1 GCA_013204025.1 Fidelibacterota bacterium
CCGAAATCTACACCGTCTCTCGCACCGGTGATTGCCTGTTCCCTAACTGGAAGAAATTTAAAACCCAACTGCTCAGGTTTTAGACTCATTAACAGTACTTTCGATAAACTTTCAATTGAATATTCTTCAACAGAAAAACGAATTGACGTCAGATCACCGAAGCGGTTCGTCCACATTCGACGCGCCGTATCAATATTGATGAAGGCTTTAGGGGTTCCTTTGTGCTGGTCCCAGTAATCCTCGTCTCTTTTAGTTATCAGATCCAAATCAACAGGAATACCGGGATGCCAATCCTTACAATTCTCTGAATCGCTGAGCCCATTAAAATCGGGCATGAGTGTTGGATCCCCTGCGAATCCCTTCATGGGAATTACGTCCTTCACCACAAAAGCAGTGCTATCCTCCAGTAGCTCACTGGAGATGCCTAGAGTAAAATATTTCAGGACAAGTGTATCACCACTGGATACGTCCAATTCCTGTGCCGCCCAATTGTTAATTAGTATCTCATTATTCGCCAGATTAGGGTATAAATCATTCTCAATTCCAGCTACAAAAGAATAGGGAATTGATTGTGTATTATGTCTGATTTCATTGACAAAATAGGTAAATACTCTTTCAGCGGATTTGGACATTTCCAGGAGTTGTTCATAAATATTAGAGTTGAAGAACACATTTTTACTGGTGATCTCAAGCTTTCCAACTTTCGAAAGTTTACGGATATTCAGGTTTAGATCCGTAGTGTGCAATTTATCCTGTAGTATGTCATTTAACTTGTCAATAGACAATTCATCGGTGACATTCCTGTGATCACCTGCAACAAGAATAATATTGCTGATATTTGGAACATCTAACTTTTCTATTAAATATTCTCTGTCAATGAAAATATTTGCAGGAGATACCTGATTGGATCTGAAATCAAATCTGCCCATTTGATTATCATCAACAATCTCAGAAATTGTAACAGGAAATGAAGTAAATCCGTCATCATTTGTTGAGATGGGTATATCTAGAGGAGTTATCAAATCTTTGCCAACACGCAGGATAAGTCTATCGCCTCTTTGAACTCCAAGTATTTTCGCTGCCCTGGCATTCACGGCAATATTACGACCTGATATTACAGGATTAAATTCTTCACGACAGAATGACCAGAATGTGCTGTCAATTCCAAGAACTGCTGCGTTAATAAGTTTCTTTCCCGAATTGGAATGAATCAAAGTTCCTTTGAGGGATAGTATGGCAGCAGTGATGATGTTTTTATCTGTGCTAACGTCCTGTGCAAGAGCCGACCTGAATGGTACATCTTCCCCAATCAATGCGTAATCAGTTTTCCCCAACCGCATTTCTGCAATTTTCACCAGACTGGTTTCAACAGATGTCCCCACAACCAATGCACCAGTGAGTGCAATAGCTCCGATAATCACACCGGATAATACCCATAGGTTTGAGCGCCAGTAAAATCGCAGACTTTTCAGGATGAATATGAGTACAGTCAAGAATTTCTCACAATTTTACAAGTTCACCGGAGATCAAGCGGTATTTATCCGAAACTGATTTCATTAGTGGTTCATCATGAGTCACAAAAATCATAGCTACCTGTTCCTCGCTGTTTAGTTCAAGGAGCAGGTCGATCAATCCGACAGCTGCATTTTGGTCAAGAGATCCTGTGGGTTCGTCAGCCAATAACAACGATGGTGTATTGATCAGAGCTCTAACCACAGCGCATCGTTGCTTTTCACCCCCTGATAATTCGGAAGGATAATGGAAAATTCGTTCAGTCAGACCAACCCTATTAAGAAGTTTCATTGCCCTTTCTCTTTTTGCTTCTATTGACGCACGAGAAACATCCGGAAGCGTTGGAAGCAGAATATTTTCAAGGAGATTTAATTGAGGAAGCAAATGATGTTGCTGGAATACAATTCCAATCTGTTTGTTACGAAAATCAGAAAGTGCATTATCGTCATATGTTGTCAGATCAGAATTATTAAAGTTGATTTTACCTGATGTGGGTCGGTCCAGTGCGCTGATAATATTCAATAGGGTGCTTTTTCCAGATCCAGATGGACCGAATATTGCAGTCGTTTTTCCACCTTCCAACATCAAATCTAAATCATTAAGTACGGTGATTACCCTATCGCTGCCAGGAATATTGAATGATTTGGAAATCTTTTCTAAATTGAGAAGCATCTTTTAAACTCCAAAAATTAATTATCGGCAATTACCTTATTATATATTTCAATGAGTCGGCTTGCCATTTTTATATTACTGAAATTAGTCTCAACGTTTGTTCGACCTGTTTCGCTCATTGATTTCAATCTTTTCGGGTCTGCCAACAAACCATCGATAGCTTCAGCAAGTTTTTCAGGACTATTTGGATAATAGGTTATACCACCACCTGTTTTTTCAATGATCTCAGGAAATGCTCCCACTTGCGGTTGGACAATGGGCACACCTGCAGCCAGAGCTTCCAGTTGAAATAATCCAAATGCTTCACCCTTGATCATTGGTACTGATAATAACGTTAGCCTGCTTAAATAATCTATTCTGCTTTGACGATCATAATTTTCAATAATGGTCACATTTTCAAGACAATTTGCCTGTTTCAATTTTGTCTTCGTCTGTTCCAGAAATGTCGTGTCATCATCTGTTATCCCACCGGTAAGCAACAGCTTAAGATCCTCGTGTCCATATTTGGTTTTTAACAGGATGAATGCGTCAGTTATAATACCAAAGCCCAGCGATTCCGTTAATCTTGATAAGTAACCAATGACAGGTGCACCATTAAACTCCTTTTTTTTCCTATATCCATCCATATCGATACCAATATGAACGGTGTGGAATTTTTCAATAGGTGCCTGGATTTTTTCTATCATTCGTTCCCGATAATAATCACTTACAGGAACAAAGGCATCCACATCAATTGATCTCTCACTAATGATTTGCCAGATTTTTTCCTGTGATTGTTCATCCATATCCTCCAGCCAGATATCTTCATCTTCTAAGGCACAGACAATCGGGACTCTGATACTCTTTTTAATCTTATGAGCGAGACCAATCAACATAACATTTGCAAGATAAATCACATCCGGTTGCAGTTCAGTCTTTATCCAGTTCACCAGGTGTTCCAACTCATCAGCTTGATTACCCTTCTCTCCATTGAGCATGGATATGGTCATAGCTTCCAGGCCTGCTGCCCGAGTAGAACCTGCCTTTTTTGCTGCAATTTTCAACATCGGTTTGGCATTGAGTAGTTTAGTAAACCATTCGGGAAATTTGATACGCGGTAGCAATTCCTTGGCATAGGTTGAAATTGCCCCAAAGAATATTGGAGTACTATCATCAACCAGCTTCAAATCATCAATTGTCAAGGGAAGGTACAGAGGAATCATTGTTACGGAGTGTCCCGCTTTCTGGAGTGCTTTCACAAGGCCACCGTCTTTCACACAGTTTTCACAATAGAAAGCACTGCCTGTGCCGGGAACAATGTGAATGATATTCATATATTTTTTGATTTCTTCCAGTATTACTTTATTATAAACTTGTACAATGTACCATCTTCAGTTCCAATAATAATCACATCATTGATGATTGAAGGCGAAGCAGTAATTTTTGATCCTGTATTGTATTGCCATACCAGCTGCCCGGAAATAAGATCAAGCAATATAATTCTCCCATTAGATGTTCCAAATATTACTTTACCACCGGCGATAACAGGCGAGCTGTCAATGCTTCCGGCTGCCGTAAAGGTCCAGACTGGTCTTCCTGTATTTTTATTAAGACAATATACATTATTATCACGACTGGTGAAAATAACATATGAATCGGATACTGCTGGGCTAGACACAATTGGTCCCTGCTCTTCCCGATTGCCAAATGACCAGATTATTTGTCCGTTTGTTATGTTAGTACAACTCATCGTACCTCCATAATTACCAGTAAAGGCTTTCCCATCTGATAGTGCTGGCGCACCTGCCACATAATCATGCATATCGATGGAGTAGATTTCTTTTCCCTCTTCCGAATTAAGTACATGTAGGAGAGCATCGCAGCCACCAAAAACTATTCTATCGTCGGCAACCGCAGGCGTACCATTGATAAAATGTGTTGTCTCAAACTTCCAAATAATTTCACCCGTAGCGGAATCAAAGTTGTACAAGTAATTATCGTAACTGCCAACGATAATATCGATTCTGTCCTCATCATTATGCTGAATGAAATTAGCTGATCCCAGAATTTGACCATCTGTGGCATATTTCCAAACCAATGTGCCATCCTCGATCTTAAGACAGTATATGATTCCCTCCACCGATCCGATATATACTTTGTCGTCTATAACCAATGGAGGCGCTTCAAAAGAATATGGCTGGCTGAATTTCCATAGTATTTTACCGTTTTCAAGATCAAGAGCGTACAAATTACCATCTGCGCAACCGAAAATCACCATATTCTCAATGATCACTGCAGAAGAAGCAATCGCATCATCTGCTTCAAACAACCAGGACAATTGAAGAGAATCAGGCATTATAGCATTGGAAAATCCGCTTAACTTTTGATCACCACGATATACCAGCCATTCGGGCACATTCTGGTTATTCGCTGACAAATTATTTAGACAAAATATCAGCAGTAGAAAAATAGTATTACATGAAATTTTTAATAAATTAAAATGATTATAAAATATTTTGATCGAGATCATTGTTTCTTTAATGCCTTGATTAAATTCACATTCTTCCTTTTCTGAATATGGCTCCAGTTGGGCACACTGAAGCACATTTTTCAGCAGTTTCCTTTAATCCCTTTTTTAAACTTTCATTGTATGGTACGCTGACGCATACATCAAAACCACGGCCGATATAAGTAAGCCCAAACTCTTCACCTAAATCACTTGTCACTGCAATACATAAACCGCATTTAATACACTTACCGGGTTCATAGACCACATAAGGATGATCGGTAATACGTTTTACAGGTACCCGATTATTTACTCGATACCTATTCGTATCGGCATCATATTCATCAGCATATTTCCTGAGTTTACAAATATCGTGGGTAGCACAGCCGCATTGGAGACAGACATTACTCAGGTCTGTGATATCATTGAATGCTGGTCTTCTTTCAATCTGTGAATCAACATTCGGGCTTTCTGGTCTTGCATCTTTCAAGTATTCGTTGATTTCTTCAAGGCTGAGTTTCCCGAGTCGTGACCTTGCTCGTTTTTTAACGGGCGTGACTTTGCCTTCTGATAGAAACTGGTGTACAGAAATCGCTGCCCTTTTTCCATCAGCGACTGCTTGGACTGGCATACCTCTTGAACTCACACAATCACCAGCGGAAAAAATACCATCTATCTCAGTCTGAAGAGTTAATTTATCAACTTGATAACCTTTGCTGCCAGTTTTCAGATCAAATATTGTATTGTGATCCTTTTCAATTTTTCCTGTGGCGATAATAACGCAGTCAAACTTCTGAAGCAATTTACTAGATGTAATTTGATCACCAATGACCGTTTTTAGCGATATTTCAACTCCCATATCCTGAATCATTTTTATCTCTGAATCAAGTATATCAACTGGGAGTTCGGATGTCTGTACATAATCTCTCAACGTACCGCCTGCTTTTTCATTCCTGTCAAAAATTGTAACTGCATGCCCTTCCAGAATGGAATAATATGCTGCAGAAAGTCCAGTAGGACCAGCACCAATGATTGCGATTTTTTTTCCAGTTTTTGGCTTGATTTCAGGATGATACCCCGAACCGTCTTCCATGTCAATAATTGCAACTGACCTTTTCAAAACGCAAATCCTTGCGGAATCGTCAACACTTGATCGACGGCAGGCATTCTCACAGGGTGCAGAACAAACATAACCCAGTACTGCTGGCAAGGCGATATCCTTTTTTACAGTTTTGATGGCGTCGGCATATTTTCCATCGGAAATCTGCTCCATCATCTTCGGGATTTCCATGTGGGCTGGGCAGCCAAGTTCACATGGAGCAACACAATCACCTACATGTTCACTGAATAACAATTCCAGCGTGTTTCGTCGGAATTCCGTTAATTCCTCACTATCCGTTTCAATGTCCATCCCTTCCTCAGCCAACGCAGCGCAGGATGGTAGTAATTTTTTTGTTTTTCTATCTTTCACCGTACATATCATACATGTTGAGTTCGGTTTGTATTCTTTTAAATAACACATTGTAGGGATATCAATACCCAACGACAATGCTGCTTCTATTAGAGTTGTGCCTTCATTAATAGTTAATGCTACATTATTTATTTTCAAAGCAATCATGATAAAATCTCTACTGAATCTTCTGGACATACCTGTATGCAAGTATCACATTTAATGCACATATCCTGATTTATGAAATGCACTGAATACGGGATGTGCGGGATGGCGTCCACTGGACAATGCTGTGAACAAATAGTACAGCCGATGCAGTTATCCTTGATATTATAGGTGATCAACTCCTTACATTTCTTAGCGGGGCATCTTCCTGCAAGATGCTCTTCGTATTCGTACTCGAAATATTTAATGGTGGTAAGCACCGGATTCGGAGCTGTTTTGCCAAGTCCACAAATGCTGCCTATTTTTACTTGAGCAGACAGCGATTTCAGATCATCAAGATCATTGTGGGATCCCTTCCCAGCACATATTCGTTCCATGATATCCAGCATTCTTCGAGTACCCACTCTACAGAACGTACATTTACCGCAAGATTGATTCTGTGTAAAACTGAGGAAATACTTGGCAAGATCCACCATACAGTCGTCTTCATCCATCACGAGCAGCCCACCAGAGCCCATCATTGCACCAACTTCAACAAGAGCTTCATAGTCAATTGGAGTATTACCTAACTCGGCTGGAATGCAGCCCCCTGATGGTCCACCAACCTGCACAGCTTTGAATTGTTTTCCATTTACAATTCCACCGCCAATCTGATAAACAATTTCATTAATGGTTATACCCATTGGAACTTCTATAAGTCCGCCTCTGGCAATTTTACCCGCCAGGGCAAAGACCTTGGTACCTTTGCTGGATGCCGTTCCATATTTGGAGAATCGCTCAGCGCCATTGCGAATAATCCATGGAATCATGGCCAATGTTTCCACATTGTTTACGAGTGTGGGTTTATTCCACAATCCGCTGACTGCTGGATATGGAGGTCTGATCTCGGGCATTCCCCTCTGCCCTTCAATCGATTTTATCAATGCAGTTTCTTCACCACAGACAAAAGCACCGGCACCCTCGCGAATGGTGATGCTGAATTTTCTATCAGTATTGAGAACTGAATCACCGAGGATACCTCTATTGTAACATTCTTTTATAGCTAACTTGATGCGTTCTACAGCTAATGGATATTCAGCACGGATATAGAAATATCCTTCTTCCGCTCCGACTGCAAGGGCAGCAATCATCAATCCTTCTATGATACGATAGGGATAGGATTCCAAAAGCATACGATCCATGAAGGCACCCGGGTCTCCCTCGTCGCCATTGCATATAACATATTTTGTATTAGATTTGCTGGATGCGACAATTCCAAGCTTCTTTCCAGTAGGAAATCCACCTCCACCTCGACCACGCAGACCGCTTTGTGTGATCATCTCGATAATCCATTCAGTATCATTACTTTTTAGGACTTCCCTCAACGCTGTGAAACCTTGCAGCGATTCGTATTCATCTAGATCCAGAGGACTTATCACACCTGAGTGTTCGGTGGCGATATGCACCTGTCGATCGAGGAAATCAGCTACTTCGCCGTCTCTAACATTTATATTATAGCGCTCAAAATGGAATTCCGTACTTTCAGAAACAATCAGATTCTCAAACGTGCTGATAATCGAATTGCGGGTTCGCTGCCATAATCCGAAAGGTTTGAAATGACTTCGGATTATTCCAGGTACTGCTTCACTGGAAACATTGCCATAAAAGGCTGGTTCTTCATCGGGTTTTATGATTTCAATCAGTGGAGTTTGATGGCACATACCCACACAGCCAACTTGTTTTATGAGTACTGATAGGTTGATATCTTCAAGTGTTTGTTCAATACTTGTTTTCACCTGGTGACTTCCACCTGCGACGCAACATGAGCCTAACCCAACTCTGATTTCACCGGCAACTTGATTCTTTTTACCGGGATTAAAAACTTTTTTTGCTTGAGCACCATTATGTCTATTTATCAGATAATCCTCAAGCATACCAGGTACAATATCCGGCGAGACATGTCCATAGGTCGTATCGTCTATCTGCACCACTGGAGCTAGTGTACAGCAGCCCAGACAGGCAACTTTCCTAACGGTGAAATTCCGGTCCTTGTCAGTATCTTCATCAGGATTCAATGTCAGGTGGCTAGTTAGTGTCTGCAGTAATCTGTCGGATCCTTTGACATGACATGCGGTACCAGTGCAAATGTTTAAGAAGTGCTTGCCTGCAGGTGCGAGCCTGAAATGTGAGTAAAAGGTGGCGAGTCCTGTTATATCAGCATGAGTGATTGATGTAAGCTCACAGACCCTTCTCAAAGCGAGTTCAGGAAGAAAGTTATATTGCTTCTGGATGCTTAACAGAATAGGGATAACAGCCTCTGCGCTACCGCCTGCATGTTCGATTAGTTCATCGATATGTTTCAGTTCAAATTCCAATCAGCTGCTTTCTGTCAATTATTGAATTGGTTCATTTTTAATGCTGAATACATGATCAGAACCACGCATAAATATTTCACCATCCTGCAACGCAGGTGTGCATGACACAGACTCCCCAAGTTCATTATCAGCTGATATTTCCAGTACTCGTGTCATTTTGAAAATTGTAGTCTTGCCATTTAGATCTGTCAGATAAACATTGTCACCTACCAGGATTGGCGAAGAGTAAAATCCTTTCCCGAAATTTTGCTCCCAATATAATTCCCCGGTAAGTGCATCCAGCATGGATACAATCCCTCTACTGGAAGCCAACAATACCAGGCCATCAGAAGCGATGGGACTAGCCGTATTTGGTAGATTGTCAGTTATTTGCCAAATGATGTCTGAAGGATTCTCTGGGCTATTGAGGTTGATGCGAATTCCTGAAGCTTTGGCGTATTCATTGGCAACAAATACGATTCCATCAGCATAAGCAGGTGAAGGTCCCATTTCACCAGATAGGCATTCCTCTTGCCAATAGACTTCTCCATTTTCCGGGTTATAAGGTGTCACTGTTTTGCTATCGGCAAGAATCAATTCCTGTCGACCACCGGTATCCACACAAATTGGTGATGCCCAGGAGATTACCTTTCGTTTGACTTCCCAGGTTGTTGAGCCGTTGATCATATCAATTGCCAGCAGTTTCGCACCCTCATGATGATCCAATTGAACAAAACATAGATTATCATTTATAATAAGTGAAGATGAATGGGCGTAATGATTATCGGGCGCACCAATATTCATGGTCCAAATCAGGTCGCCATTCAGTCTGAAACATGCCATATCACCGGTTGCAAATATTGCCACAACCCTCTGACCATCCGTTGCCATGGTTGGTGCTGCGAAACCGGTATTTTCATCCACCCAGTCAAAATTGAAGTTATCCTCCAGTCTGACCATATTACGAACAATGCGATTCCACAGGATTTCCCCTGTTTTTGCATCCAGACAGAAAACCTTTCGTTCGATTTTATTTCCACCAGTTACATACAGTTTACCCGATACAATAATAGGTGAGCTGTATCCCTTTAATGGAATAGCTGTTTTCCAATTTATGTTCTTTCCGCTTGTTCCATTCCAGCTGTTTGGGACATTCTCATAATCGGAGATACCGTTGCCAGATTTTCCTCTGAATCCCGCCCAAATGCCATTGTTCACTAATGGTTTATCAATCAACTTATCCAAGTCTGAAGGATTACCAAGGGAGTTTAAGTTCGTGTCCGTGATAAATGCCAGGATTACAGCAATTCCCAATAGCAATCCCCCACCGGTCAAAATAGAGTATTGTATAGAAGTTGATTTTGCAAAAAAATTAGGATAACCCGGTAGTTTATCTGGATCAGGGAATTTTCTGCGAACAGCTCTTATCACTTTTAATGAGATTGATAGGATAATGAGAGAGATTATGATGATGTAAGCGCCAGACTTGATTTGCCAGTTACCAGTGAAGTAGGCTTTGCGTGTTAACATGTGCAGAGCTCTAATCTCATTTTTCAGCAATTCATCCTGGGGAGTCTGGCTTAGTCTTTCTTTTAGCATGATCAGGACTTCAGAATTCAAAGGATCCGCTTGCTTAAGCTGTACATAATTCACAATTATAATAAAAGATACTGTCAGAGAGATTACAAGCGCTGTCAGAGCAGTTCCACGGGCTATGGAATAAAATAACCTAATATCCTGCTGATTTTTTTTATCCGATAGATTCATAAAGTCTTTGTTTA
>JABMOW010000149.1 GCA_013204025.1 Fidelibacterota bacterium
TGCCATTCCAAACCTGGAGATACATCGCCTAAGGTAACATTATAGATGACGTGTGACTGCGATGTATCATACAGTCTAAAAGTGGGGATATCACCATCTTGAAGATACCCAACCGTCCAATCTTCGTTTTCATCTCCCATTGCAGGAATCGTTGTGAAGGGTCCGGTCCATTGAACAGCACCAACGCATGTGCTGCCATTAAAGACGGCAATCCAATCATCAATAGTGAGATCAATACCATCGATGGTACCAGATTCTACAAAATAAAATGCTTGAAGTGAGGATTGATTAAATTGGAATTCAGCAGGTGGTTCATCTTGTGCGGAGGCATAACTGAGGAACATTACGCCAATACCGATGACTGTGATTAATTTCCTGATAAAAGCTGACATAACTGAAATCTCCTTCACTGGGAATTTTGTTAATAATTTTTGGGCGCAATTAGATATTAATAAAGTACTACTTTATCCTTACCTATCCAAATGTTTAGTTGTAAATAATTGAAATAAGACAGCTATAAATAAATGACTTATCTAAGGTATCAATCGTTTAAAATGAAACGACAAAATTATTTATTCCATTATGGTTATATTAATATAAACTAATTATTTCTTTTTCTCTGTACAATCATCCATATTTTTATACTGATATTTAAAAAGTTGAAAGATCAGTTTTGCAGAGATTTTTGTAGTTTCACTCCGCTCGCAATAATTTGATAATATTCTTGGATAATTGCATTACCCTGTTCATCCGTATCTTCATAGGTTTCTTTTGTAAATATCCCCTGGATAGTAGCCTTTCTTCCAGCACCATCTTTCGGCATAAAAAATGAATAATCTTTAAATCTCACAGTCATGACATCTTCACCGTCTTTGATATCCATCCAACATCCTTTTTTCTGACAGATTTCTATGGCAATTCCTTCAGTCAAAAACTCTAAGCCGATATTTTCATCTTTCAAGGCTAAAATGTCCGAAAGAGAAGTAATATTTTCAAATGTTATTGCATCTCCAAATGAATCTGCTGAAGCATCTCCAGATGACTCGCCGTTACAACCGAAAATAAATACTGAAATCAGCAAAGTAAAATAATATTTCAATTTAGCATTCCTTTTTTTTTATACTTTTAGGTTTCATGATACCAATAAACAGATAAATTCCGCTTATACTATATAATATCAACGCAACTGATATTAGATCATAATAGATCCATGCCCACTTTCCGAAAAACGTTCCGGAATGCAAATCATACATTAGCCAAGACAATGGGACTGAGTTTGCATCCTTCTGAAAACTAGACGTAGTTCCCTGTGCTTGTCTCATTGTATCTAATCGATATTGATATTGGGGGGGTAGGATTGAGGTGGTGATTCGAGTTCGTGAAAAAAAATGAGTGTCATGCTCGTGAATTAATACTATACCTGTGATTGATATAATAATTAATATTATACTCGTTAGGATCATAAACCATTTCCATGATCCGAATGAATATCTATGGATTAATTTCCAAGTTCTGTATTTCATTTTCCGTTGCGCATAATTCGTTTCACAGCAAAAATACTGAACCAAAATTTATTATGTTTGTCATCAAACTGATGACGATTAATTTAATTATCCTCAGCCGAAGGAACTACCAGCTGGAGCCCTACAGCCTGCTGGTTTCGAAGTAGTAGTTGTGTTTCCAAATGAAATTTTTGTAGTTAGCAAACGTTTGACTTCTTTTTTATTACAGTAGTTACAATTGACATCGGAGTCAGGTACAGAAGAAGAAAGTACTAGTGTATTAAAAACTTTACCGCAAGAATTACATTTATACTCGTAAATGGGCAATTAAATACTCCTTATTGATCGTTTATATCGTACAGCTAAATTGTATCAATTGATTTTTTTAACAGAATGTTAACTTCTTTAGCAAAACCGATAAGGTCTTCTCTTCCTGTAATATCTAACATTTTTTCAGCATCAATCGCTCCGACGCGGACGGTCCCATCCTGATTATCTTCAATGATAACATTGCAAGGTAATAGAAGTCCAATATCGGGTTCAAGTGTTAATGCTTGATGTGCAAACTGAGGATTACACGCTCCCAGTATTTTGTATGGCTTAAACTCCACATCCAATTTGTTTTTCATAGTTTGGCGGACATCAATCTCTGTAACGACACCAAATCCATTTTCTACTAACGTTTCCCGTATGCGTTGATCGATCTGATTAAAATCATCTTTTAAAATTCGAAAATACCCGTATGACATTTTAGGCTCCATTGTAAATTTGTTATAATTAACATTCTTTATGCGTTTGCACGATTAGTTTAAATATTACTAGTGATTGAGTTTTCACACCACCACAAAACTGATCAGAACGACAGTGCTGGATTTTAGATTATGTTTAAGGTAAAAAGTTACAGAAGATGGTGAATAAAAGTGGAGATTTTTTAAGGATGAGGAAAGAAGTCACCCATCATAGTAGCCAAAACCAAGAATAGTAGTTTGCTAAACCGGTTCTGGCTACTAAAGATGGGTATCGAAAACTGTTAACTCTTATTTACCAGGAGTACAGTCTCGAACGCAATTGATGATTCCTGCGATGATATCAGTGTTTTTCCGGTAGTAAATAAAATTTTTCTCCCGGCGTTTGTTAACAAGATTGTGAACCAATAGCAATTTGAGATGCTGACTGGTAACAGCTTGTTGTAACCTGATATGCTTCTGGATAGAACTTACGTTCTGTTCACCATCACCCAGAAATTCAACAATTTTCATTCGTACTGGATGGGCCAGTACCTTGAGCGTTTTCGCCGCCAACGTGAGTTTATCTAGTGTTAGTTCCTTAGCCATAATGGCAAATATAATAATATTTCAATAAAGAAAAAAAGTAGAATCCCCTACTAAATTATATACGACCAAATTTTTCCGATAAGATAAAAAAAGATCACAGGATATTGTGATCAAAATTGCTATAACACTTTTATTTACAGTGTCTTATCTGAAGATTAATTCGCATATTATATCTGTGTAATAAATAAAATCTTTCTTTTTCAAAAGCAATAAATATCAATAAATATTTCCAAGAAAATTTATTTTATATTTATGTTTTATCTATTTCGTATTTGTGGATTTCAATGATGAGTTTCCTGAGGATAGAGTTTTCGCCGGATGACAGCAAAATTACCTGGATTGGAAGGATAGTGAAATCCATATCTCCCTGCCCCACCGTGTCCGACATCAACACTATTATGCTTCATGTCAAACAATTCATGAATAATAAATTTTTCCGTTTTTAGTGGAGTAACAATTTCCACTTCACTTCCGATAGTAATTCGGTTTTTAGCTTCAAATTCCAGATATTTATTTTGTTCATCATATGTACATTCCATCCCCACCGCTTTATGAGTTCTCTCCAGAGAACGAGAATCATGATAGTTCTCACCGAATTCTCGGGGATTCCGTGTATAAAATCCAGTTGTATATCCTCGGTTGGATAGTGCCTGAAGATCTTCCAAATTTGTGGCGTCAAATGGTTTTCCTGCAGTCATATTATCAATAGCTTTTCGATATGGACGAGTGACCATGGCAGCATAATACTCTGATTTTGTCCTGCCTTCTATTTTAAAACTAATTACTCCCGAGTCGCGTAATTCTTTCAATAATTCAACAGCACAAAGATCTTTGGAATTAAACATGTACGTCCCGTATGAGTCTTCCTGAAGAGAAAATTTTTCCTCTGGACGATGTTCTTCGCGGACAATCAGATTATTGGGGATTGGATTTTCTGAGGTAAATGCAGATTTCTGTGATTCTTCCTGCGCTCTCATACTTTTAGGATCTTCCTCTACCGAATACTGCCATCTGCAGGAGTTTGTACAGGTTCCCTGATTGGCATCTCGGTGATTCATGTAATTGGTGATGAGGCAACGTCCTGAATAGGCGATACAGATTGCTCCATGTACAAAACACTCCAACTCAACATCTGGTACTTGCTCATGGATTTCCCTAATTTCTTTGATGCTGAGCTCCCGGGATAAGATAATTCGCTTCACTCCCAAATCCCGCCAGAACTGAACAGTGGTCCAATTGGTCACATTTGCCTGAGTAGATAAGTGAATAGGAATTTCAGGATATCTTTTTAGAGCAATATTCACCAGTCCCGGGTCTGCCATGATCAATCCGTCTGGTTTCCATTGAACTACTTTTTCAAGTTCTTTGAGGAATGAATTAATTTTGGTGTTGTGAGCGAAAATATTCAAGGTTAGGTAGAGCTTTTTACCCAATTCGTGAGTGTATTGGATTCCCTGTTGAAGTGTTTTTTCATCAAAATCATTTTCACGTGTTCTGAGTGAAAATTTCGGGACACCGGCATAAACTGCGTCTGCACCATATGCCAACGCATATTTCAGTTTGAGGAGATTCCCAGCGGGAGATAATAATTCAGGTTTTATTAAGTTTTCCATTGGCTAAAATTACGGTTTCCTTTCTGTTCACTGAGGTGTTGAAATATGATTAATTATTTGGATTTAATGAACGGAAACCGGATATACTGTTATTAATCAAAGGAGTGTTGTTTTTAGATTAAGTCATGCATAAACAGTTAAAAGAAGTAGAGATTTTCACGGACGGAGCCTGTAAAGGTAACCCGGGGCCCGGTGGTTGGGGTGCGATATTAAGATTTGTAGGACGGGAAAAGGAGATCAAAGGTGGGACTTCCTTGACCACAAATAATATCATGGAACTGACAGCAGTGATTGAAGCTCTATCTCTTCTACGAGAACCTTGTAAAGTGACCATAACCACTGATTCTTCCTACGTAAAAAATGGAATTACTATGTGGATTCACAACTGGAAAAAAAATGGCTGGAAAACCGCCGCAAAAAAATCGGTGAAAAACCAAGAACTTTGGATTGCCTTGGATGAAAAATCCCGCAATCATGAAGTATCGTGGAACTGGGTGAAGGGTCATGCGGGTCATCCGGAAAACGAACGGGCTGATGAACTGGCAAATCTTGGAATACCAGGTCAATAACAGAATTTGCTTATAATTTGAAAATGATATTCAATATGTCGGTAAAGTTTGATCTATTTCTTTTGCCCATGCATTGATCCCGCCCAGAAGATTTTTTACATCTTTAAATTGATGATTTGCTAAAAATTCACATACTTGTTCTGATCGGACACCCGTTCTACAAAAAATGATGACTTCTTCTTCTGGATTAAAATCATCCAATCGCGAAGGTAATTCATGTGTGGGGATATGTATGGCGCCAGGTAGCTGAGAGATATTCAATTCAAATTCCTCACGCACATCAATGAGTTTGAAAGCGGATTGATCTTCAAATTTTTCAGCTAAATCCCGAACCGTAATATCAGCAAATTCTTTTTTTAATAATTGACCAGGCACTCCGCAAAACTCCACATAATCAATGAGTTGTTTTATTTCGGGATAATCTCCGCAGATCTTGCATTTCGGATTCCGTTTCACCCTCAGTTCAGTAAATTCACTGTCAAGAGCCTCGAATATCATAATTTTACCGGAGAGTGGTTGTCCAATCTCCAAGATAATTTTCAATGCTTCGTTTGCCTGGAGCGTCCCGATAATCCCGGGTAGCACCCCAAGCACCCCCCCCTCCGCACATGAGGGCACCAAGTGGGGTGGCGGCGGTTCGGGATAAAGACAACGATAACAAGGTCCCCCCTCGTAATTAAACACGGATACTTGTCCGTCAAATCGGTAAATACTCCCATAAACATACGGTTTTTTCAATAGGACACACGCATCATTCACCAGATATCGGGTGGGAAAATTATCCGTGCCATCCACAATCAGGTCATATTGTTCGATAATTTCCAGAGCGTTGTCTGATTGTAAAGGTATTTCGTGAGCAATCACATTCACATGCGGATTGAGATCCTTCAATCGGCTTTTGGCAGATTGGACTTTGGAACAGCCCTCGTGACTAACGCCAAAAATGATCTGCCGCTGCAAGTTGGAAATATCCACAACATCAAAATCCACTAACCCAATGGTCCCCACGCCTGCGGCTGTGAGATACAGCGCTACTGGGCTACCCAAACCTCCCGTTCCAACAATCAACACTTTAGCCGCTTTCAACTTTCTCTGACCATCAACTCCCACTTCCGGCAAGTGCAGGTGACGACTGTAACGGATAAACTCCTTTGGGTACAAGAGTGGGAGTGAGTTTTCACTTCCTCCTGCAATGGCGGGAATAATCCTCACATCCGCACCGGATTCTAAAACCGTTTCCATGCCATCCAGCTGATTGATATTATCTCCGTTTACATACAAATTCACAAAATTCCTGAGCTCTCCGTTTTCAGCCAATATATGCTGCTTTAAATCCGGGTGAATAGAGAACAGCTCAGCCAGTACCTCTCCTATGGATGAACCAGTTATATCCAATACTGATGCACCTCCAGTGAACCTGCGAAGTGGAGATGGAATACGCAATCGACTCATTATGTTTAACTCCTTAATTCTTTCGGTAAAATATTAAATGAAAAGTTGGATGTCTGCACCGGCAGCAAAATCCAGAAAAGTTGCAGCACCACCAACCGTGATACCCTCTATAAAATCATTTGTACTGAATCCAAATACATCCATAGTCATCTGACAACTAATGAGTTCCACACCCGACTCTATGCAAATTGAACGCAATTCTTCCACGGTTGCAACACCTTTCTTTTTAAAGGTTTCCTTCATCAGTATGGTGGCAGCTGTTTCAAAACCAGGAATGTTACCCATCAACACATTCGGCAGAGGAATGTTAAGCCCCTGAACAAATTCTGGTCCGAAGGGAAGCTTCATGGGCATTGCTGGGTTTGTTTGCGGCGCCACTTTAGCAGTGATTTTCTTCTTCAACAAGGTAAGTCCGTAAAAAGTAAAAAATATTTTCACTTCCATATCAAGCGCTGCTGCAGTTGAAGCCAGAATAAACGGAGGATATGCCCAATCCAAAGTTCCTTTCGAAGCAATCAATGCCATTTTTTTCCGGTCTGCCATGGATTAATTTACCTTTTTCTGAACAAAAAATAAGAATTCACCAATTGAAGGATCTTCACTCTGCTGTACGATGGGATTTCCCGTTTGTCGGGACCAGGCGTTAAAATCATTTATTGAACCAGGATCCGTGGTCATGATCTTTAATATTTCCCCTCCCCGCAATTCATTAATAACCTTAAAAGTTTTGATCACTGGGAGCGGACAAGACAACCCCCGGCAATCCAGTACTTGATCTACTTGAATTTCGTTCACAAATTTTCCTTAATTTTAATTGTTTCCTGTTGAAAACCCTGTCTGTCATGGCTGAGCTGCCAAGATCGGTAACTTTTTGATTTTCCCTTTCTCACAGAAATTATCACATAACTGAATCCGGGAAAGGCATGATCACGGTCAAACTCACTGGGAATATCCGGGTGATCGGGATGTGAATGAACAATCCCAACAATGGATAATTCTCTGGATTCAGCTTCATCCTCTGCATGTTGATAATCCATGGGATCAATCAAAAACCGGCGTTCCCGATTTGAAGATTTAGTATTCTTGCCTGGCAAGTATTCACTGACATCTGCCCCTCTATCATCAAATGTACCCAATAAAAATCCGCAGGATTCATAGGGATATTCTGCTTCAGCCTGCCTGCAAAATTGAATGGCGATATCACCGGATAGCCGAATCTCATTCATGGTGTCACTTGCAAGGAGTTAACCTTGTTAATAATTAGTTCCGTCTCAAGTTGATGGATAAATTGGGGCGCATGGATGTTAGTGAGTTGTGAATTTTCCTTCCACAATCCAGTACTAAAATACCGATCACCCAGATCATTTAAAAGAGTGATGATTTTTCCTGAACCCAGATTTTCCACTACTTTGGAAACACCTGCCAGATATGCCCCTGAAGACTGCCCCACAAATAATCCTACTCTAGCCATTTTACCGCACCATTCCTTGGCTTCATCTGCTGTCACATCCACCCAATGATCAATGATGGATTCATCAAATATTTTCGGTACAATATCTCCGGGGGAACCTAACGGTTTTAGCCCTTCAACACCTGGCCATATTTCCGGTCTCACACCGATGATTTGAACATTTGAGTATTTATTTTTCAATCGTCGCCCAATACCTGTAATGGATCCGCCGGTACCCACACTCCCCACAAAATGGGTGATCTCACCATCTGCCTGAACGATCATTTCTTCTGCTGTCGTTTCATAATGGGCTAACCAATTGTCATCATTGGCATATTGGTCGCAGAAAAAATACTTTTCAGGATGGCTTTCATATAAATGATGCACATACCGGAGCGCTTCGTCATATCCTTCAAGTGGATCAGTCTCGATAATCTCTGCACCATGAGACCGGATGCGCTGTTTACGTTCATTGCTGGCATTTCCTGGGATCACCAATTGAACCCGGTATCCCAGCGCCGTCCCTAACATGGCGTAGGCGATGCCTGCATTTCCGCTGCTGGAATCTAGGATGATTTTGTCACGGGTCAATCGTCCGGACTCGATAGCTCGTGTCAGCATCCTTTTTACAGGTCGGTCTTTCAACGAACCGCCGGGATTCCGCCACTCCGCTTTTGCTTTGACGGTGATACGGGATCGACCGGGAAACAAGTCGGTTAAGTCCAACAAAGGTGTATTTCCAATAATGTCTAAAATGCTCATTGTATCTCTCTCTAAAACAAAAAACCCCTCCTACCGTGACGGCAAGAGGGGTTCATTAATGGGATTAAGGATCACCTACACCGGCACGGTCGTCACATAATTAGTACAACAACAACATGCTGCGGGGTTTAAGGTGATATTTACGAAACTTTTCATGTGGCAAAAAACTAACCCCACCCGAAAATACAAAACAAGATAATTTTAGTCGGGTTTAATTTTTTTTCCAAAATAGTGAGTTTAGTTCTTGATTCGAGTAGTGATTTTAAATTCCGGTGGATTTTCAAGATGTCTTTTTACTGCACATAATTGCGCCACACGAATGAGAGCATCCGCATATTTTTCAGGAAAATCAGCAGGTAAGTTAATTTGGATGTGTACCCGATCTACCAATCCGGTAGCGGGATTCACACTCAACGACTGTTTCAATTCCATGCCTTCTGCGTTTATGTTTCTCTGTTGGCAGAATCCCAATACATAAATACCGGCACAGGTTCCCATGGATGCCAGGAACAGATCGAAGGGCGCTGGCGCGGAACCTTCTCCACCACCTCTTGCCTGTTGATCGGTTTTGTGAGTGAATCCGTTAAAATCTGCGTATACTTTTTTTCCACCTGGAAAATAAATTTTCATGTCCATCATTATTCCTTGAATTTTTATTGTTCGATAAAATTCAGGGAGGATAGTTACAAATTAATCCGACAGTGCCAAATTATAACCGATCGGTATATCACAGTTAAGGACGTGATCCATGTTTTTGTTTTATTAGTTTGGGTTTAACGTCCAAAAGTAAGTGCATCTTCTGGGCATACTTCGACGCATCTACCGCATGCATGACAATCAGGGCGTATGGTCTTCATATCCATGATCGGTTGAACTGTGGGACATTCTGTTTTTCTGACACAAATCTTACAATCGGTGCAATTATCCTTGTGGAATCGAATCTTGAGAAAGGCGAAATGTTCAAACACCCATGTGATCAAACCCATTGGACAAATTAAATAGCAGAATGGACGATAAATAAATAATGCTGCCACCATCGTAATGAGCATGACAAATATCAGGTATAAATCGAATCCCCAATGCAGAAATTCAAATGGATTGAAATAGTCGTAAATACTCACACCGGAAAAAAATGCGATAGGTAGAAAAACGATAGCAACGAGAATACGGATCGTATTTGTCACTTTAAAAGGCAGTTTAATTTTGAGCTTTTTATTTCGCTTTTTCCCAAATGAGATTCGATTGATCAATTCCTGCAATGCACCCAACGGACATACCCACCCACAGAACATTTTTGAACCGATTACAGATAATAACAAGATGGATACGATAATCGAAATAAAGCCCAGTGGTATTTCATGCCAGAGAAATGGTTTTGTTAAAATACATGCGGGACTTGGATGGAGTCCCAATCCCTCTGCAAAGTTTCCCCAGGGTAAAATCGCGATGATGGAAAAAACGAAAAAGGTGATGGCTTGCCAGATCAGGCGGGTGTTTCGTTTTAACCTGAATTTCATCAAGAGAACTAATCCGATTATGGTGAAAATTCCACTCATCCAGACACGGGAGATGGACCAAAAATAGAAAAATCCAGGGGGACTCCCCTCTGCTCCTTCCTGCGCAAATAATACAGATATGGAGATCAAGCTGATCAGAAGTATTAGAAATGTGGAAAATCGTCGCCGAAATGTGGGGGTATTAGTAATAGTCATAGTTTTTCTTTTTTAAATTGATATGTTACAGCATTCACGAAAATCTGTATCAGATTTTACATTGATAATTTACTGGTATTCAAAAATGGGATAAAACTCTTGATTAGGACTCATTTAGACAGATTGTTAAGAAAAGATTGTAACTGGTAATTAATTATGTAATATCACCTTCAATTATCCCAATATCCACGCCACCAGAATCACAATGTCCAGCACATCGAAAGGTTCGATAAAATTAAAGTCACATCCACAAGCGCCATCTTCAACTGTTCCCAGTATACAGGCTACCGCTAGCACCACATCGAGGACATTCACAAGTCCGTCTCCGTTCAAATCACCAGTGGAGCAATCACCTTGGAAGAACCAATCCAGCGATTTTTTAGTGATACCAGATTCGGATGCCCCCCACCATACGTAGGTTGGTGATGAGTTCAAGGATAGCGGATCAAATCCGCAGAAGATGGTTCGATTGCCGTTTGGCCATTGTTTGTGCGCACCTACAACATGACCGGATGCTTCATCAAATAAAAAGGGAATCGCCTCATCTGATGGTTCAAAGCCGTCTAAATAGTTGGTGGTTCCCACTTCATACCCAGGATCATACATTAGCACACTTCCATCGCCCAATGCCTGTATATCATTATAAAGATCACCGGAAATTAAATCATTTTCAACAGCGTTTAATTCAGATGTACCTCCGGCTGCAAGATCATTGTAACTATGTGCCACTCCCATGTCATAAAAGAAGGAGCCGGCTGAAAAATCTTCATCCGCCCAGGTGCCATTAACCAGTCCGAAGGTTTCATCACCGGCAAGAAAATATCGCTTACCGCCTTCGCTCAACCATTCCTGGACAACATCGTAATGATCGGTGAAATCTACCCACGTTCTCGTCGTAGTGATATCAAAAACAATATTATATAGTTCTAATAATTCTGTGGTTACACTACCCGTCCAGAAATCAGGCCATAACCATAGATCGCCAGTACCGTATTCGTCATATAAATAATACATCCCGGGATAATCAGCTTGACTCATTTCACTATTCAACACAAAAAGTACATCGCTGGTGGATGAATACACATTATACCATTGTGATGGAGTTCTAAAAGTTCCGTCATCGTCTGTTGCTGCTACCCTATATTGTATATGATACCCCGTATTCTGCCCTGGAATCCAGCCAGAAAAAATACCAGGCTGGATTTCAACCATATCGACTGATAACCACTCAGCATCGTCTACTGAATACTCCAATGCAACGGTGAATGGATCGTTTTCATTATCCGAGACACTTGCCTGAATCTCCTGTGCAGATTGATTATAAATAGTCCATTCGGGTCCGCTTATTATCTCAACATGAGGCGGACTATCAATCTCAAGCCAATCCAAAAAATATGACATGAAATTGTAGAATTCTTGGGTATAAAAAACGGTGCCGTCTTCCAGAGAATCAGCCGAGGCATCAGCCATAAAACTGAAAAACGCTGTTTTATTTAATCCATTGTCTTGACGTACGCCAAAAATCTCGCCCGTGTTCATCCCTTGATAAATCGGTTCGGCAGTACCGGGGGTCAAAAAGTCCCCCCAATTGTTGGTCCCATATTCACCATGATGAAGTTCCAAATTTGGTAAATTCAGCAATAAAGAGACGAGCATGGTGTCGCCTGCACCGCCATTATTTTGGTTATCATCGTCATCCGGATCACTGAATGCGCTGGCAATTCCAAACCAATCATACGCAGGGTCTCCAGGAATAAGTATCAATTCAAGTGGGTACGGAATCAAATCGATCCCATAAAACCAATCCTGATCGATAAGCATAAGGTTCCCACCACTGGCAATAAAGATATCGAAGCCATGATCATCCTGGGTGACTACGACGGGTACAATTGAGGTTCCCCAGCCATACATGATGATATTTGACCAACCATGATTGATGACAGACGAATCTATTCCGTTATTCTGATTTGTGTTCCATACTTCATAGACATATCCATTTTGTTCGGCTGTTTGTTCATAACCTCCTACATAATAATCACTCGTTCCATCGGCTATAAAAAGTAGATCTGCATCGGGATTAATCGGTGCAAGAACATCAAAAAAGTACCATTGGGAATAACTAAACATTCCATAGTCGGATATCAGTCTGAACCGGTAAGAGATTTCATCACCTGCTACTGCTAAATAATCTAGATCGAACTGCCAGGTTCCGTTACCATATTGATCTATATCGTAGGGAGTTGCATCCGCCAACGTAAGGCTGTCGGTGATCACACCGTTTCTGGATATAAAAAGAGTAAGATTATCGTCTGGAGTAATCCCCATTTGGTCTGTGCCTATATCATCAAAACAATCTGCCTTCAAGGTACGCGGACCTGATGTTAGATAGGTATTCGAAAGTTGCGAAGGCGTACAAATCGGAGGTGCATCCTCATAACTCACACGAACAGCCATCATCAGATCGATTGCCTGATTAAGAGATCCCCAAAGTCCAGGATCATTAGCGTTCCAGGGGCCACCGAACCAAGTGTAGGTTTCGGTTCTACCAGTAACCCCGTTATACATCGCCAATGGTTGCGGAGTATCTCCCTGTTTCACCAGTGCAATGACAAATGGAGGGACTTGAGATGAATCAGGATCGTTCCCTACCTGAAAAGTCCCACCAATATCCACTAATGCTTCGTCAGACCAATCAGAGATATACTCTGGAATAAGGTTGGTTGTGGGAGTTGTTCTTATAGTACCAATCGGTGATAAATTGGTGGACCCCCCAGGAATATCATAACAATCCCCATTTGGACTGATCTCGCTGGCTGATCCATAATCAGCACCAAAAGCAGTGACTAATCCAGCAGAAAACCACTGAACATACACTTCTTCTATTGTACAAGGAGCCAAAGGCTGAAAGACTACTGCAGTTGTATCGCCTGAACCTCCATTACAGAGGTAAAAGTAGGAATCGCCCTCATCCATGTATGACAGACAATAGGGGGGTTCGCATCCTTCGTGCCGGGTTCTGCGCTGATGTGGGAGGTTTAATGGAATAATTCCTGCACCAGGAGAATCATCCTCCAGTTGTTGTCTGAATTTCTGTGCATCCGTATCAGATCGAGTTCCCAATTGACTACCCACTGGGAATAACCATTCGGATTTTTGGTGGGTCGTGGGTATTTTATTTTTTTTCTTCTTTACGGATTCGGTTGTAAAAATAAACGAGAGTATTAGACAAAATATAATCAATCGTTTCATTATTATCTCCTAATATTTTAATTTGACCCTAACAGGGATTAATCCAACTATGATAGAATCCATCCAATAAGAATAACGATATCCAAAACATCAAAAATTCCATTAAAATCAAAATCGCATTCACAAGCATTATCCTCTATGATTTCAAGGATACAACCCACAGCAAGGACTACATCGAGAACGTCCACCGAACCATCGCTATTCAAATCGCCGGTGGAGCAATCAATTTGGAAGAACCAGTCCAGTGATTTTTTGGTGATACCAGATTCGGATGCTCCCCACCAAACGTATGTTGGATCAGAATTCAACGACAGCGGATCAAAACCACAGAAGACGGTTCTATTGCCGTTTGACCACTGTTTGTGCACACCCACAATATGCCCGGATGCTTCATCAAATATAAATGGTGTCGCATCATCTGTGATATCAAAGCCATCTAAAAAATTGGTCAAATCAATCTCATATCCGGGATCATACATCAACACACTTCCATCGCCCAATGCCTGAATGCCATCGAACAAATCCCCTGATAATAAGTCACCTTCAACAGCGTTTAATTCTGAAACACTACCAACAGCTAAGTCGTTATAGCTGTGAGCTACGCCCATATCATTGAAGAATGTACCGGGTGGAAAATCTTCATCTGCCCATGTGCCATTCAACATCCCAAAGGTTTCATCACCACCGAGGAAGTAACTCTTGTCACCTTCATTTAACCAAGTATGAATAATATCATAATGGTCAGCAAAATTATCTCCACCTCCCGATGTGATCTCGAAAACGACATCATAGAAAGCCAGTAGCTCGGCATTGACTACACCGATCCAGAGGTCAGGCCATACCCAGAGACCACCGCCATCTGCATCATAAAAGTAATACATGCCGGGGAAGTCATTGGGATCCATTTCATTGTTTAAAACGAACAAAACATCGCTGGAAGGGGCATAAACAAAATAGATTTGGATCGGAGTGGAATAAGAACCGTCAACATCTGTGGCGATTACCCGATACTGAACGTGCGTTTCGAAATTTTGCACTGGTATTAATCCTGAATAAATATCAGGTTGTACTTCAACCATCTCAATGGAAAGCCAATTAACCTCATCCACTGAATACTCCAGTGTTGCTGTAAACGGATCCTCTTGGGCATCTGAAATTTCAGCTTGGACTTCCTGACCTGTATCATTGAATACATCCCCTTCAGGACCTTCGATGATCTCCGCATGTGGTGGACTATCAGGAGCAAACCAGTCCAGGAAATATGACAAAATTTCGTAGAAATTTTGGGTATAATAAACGGTACCATCTTCTAGAGAATCAACCGCGGCATCTGCCATAAAACTAACTAACGCCGTTTTATTCAATCCATTGTCTTGCCGAACCCCGAGAATTTCATTGGTAGTCACTCCCTGATAAATCGGTTCAGCGGTACCCGGAGTAAGGAAATCATTCCAATTTCTTGTGGTATAAATGCCGTGATGAAGTTCCAAATCCGTTAAGTCTGGTAATAATGATACCAACATCGTATCGCCGTCGCCACCATTATCAGGGTCATCGTCAAAATCAGGATCACTAACAGCGCCTGAAATTCCAAACCAATCATACGCAGGGTCACCCAGACTGAAACTTAGTTCTGAAGGATATGAATACTGATTATGACCATAAAACCAGTCTTGATCGATGAGCATGAGGTTACCTCCGCCAGCAAGAAAGTCCCCATAACCGGGGTCATCTTCACTTGCTACAACTGGTAGAGTTGCGTTACCCCAACCGTAAACAATGATATTTGACCAACCATGATTGATTACAGACCAGTCAATACCCGCATTATGGTTTGCGACCCAAAGTTCGTAAACATATCCGCTTTGTTCTAAGGCTAATTCATATCCACCAAGATAGTAATCACTGGTACCATCGTTGATAAGTAGTAAATCTGCATCCGGGTTTATGGGTGCTTTTATTGTAAATTCCTTAGAGGAACCTTGATTTGTCATTCCACATTCTGACCTAGTAACTGCCCAATATGAAATAATATCATTTGGATTTGCTTCATAGTCGAACTCAAATTGCCATATTCCATTTCCATGCTCATCAACATCAACGGGTATTGCATCCGCAATTGTTGTGGTGTCAAAGCAAGCACCATTAAGGGCAAAATATAAGGTAATATCATCATCTGGAGTGATACCCATTCCATATTCATCCAATTGGCCAAAACAATCGACATCCAGGGTGCGGGGACCCGACGTTGTATATGTGTTTGACAAATGACTAGTCACACAAATTGGGGGATCATTCCAGCCATAAGGGTATATGACCTTAACCAAAACCATAAGTTCAATGATAGCATTGTAAGGTCCCCAAAGTCCAGGATCATCCGCATTCGAGGGACCGCCAAACCAGGTGTATGTTTCGGTTCTACCTGTAACTTCATTATTCATAGCCAGTGGTTGAGGAGTATCCCCGTGCTTTACAAAAGCAACGACGAATTTCGGAACATTTGACAAATCTGTCTCATCCCCCACTTGAAAAGTGCCGCCAATATCAAGTAGGGCATCGGTGCTCCAATCAGAAATATATTCTGAAATATAATTTTCGGTAGGTGGTGTACGGATGGTTCCTATGGGAGATAAATTTGTGGATCCCCCAGGTATATCATAACAATCCCCATTGGGGCTGATCTCACTTGCAGTGCCGTAATCAGCCCCAAAAGCCGTAGCGGTCCCAGCTGAAAACCATTGAACATAGACTTCTTGAACAATGCAAGGTTCAAGAGGTTGAAAGACCACAGCAAACGTATCATTTTCACCGCCACTGCTGAGATAATAGTATGAATCCGCTTCGTTCATATAGTGAAGGTCCCAACAGTCGCGAGTGCCATCAGGGCAGTCTCTATCTTGTGAATCGTGATCCTGTGGCGAGTTGGGAGGATGGATTCGAACCAGTCCGTTATCTCTTCCGGCATTTTGCTTATTTTTTATTGAAGGCATATCAGATGGATTCATGGGCTGAATCCCAATTGGTGAGAGCCATTCGGAGCGAGGGTGGACGGTAGGTGTTTTAATCTTTTTCTGCTGAATGGGTTTGGTTGCAAAAGTAACTGATATTAATAGACAAAATATAATCAATCGTTTCATTATTTTTCCTTTTTTTAGAAACAAACCCTGATGGGATTTATAAAATTAGTACGGCAATATCAACCCGATAGAATCCAGCCAAGGAGAATGACAATATCCAGCACATCGAAAGGTACGATAAAATTAAAGTCACATCCACAAGCGCCATCTTCAACTGTCCCCAGTATACATGCCACTGCTTGCACCACATCGAGGACATTCACCAGTCCATCTCCGTTCAAATCACCAGTTGAGCAATCACTTTGGAAGAACCAATCCAGTGATTTTTTAGTGATACCGGACTCTGATGCACCCCACCAAACATACGTTGGTGATGAGTTTAGAGATAGTGGATCAAAACCACAGAAGACAGTTCGATTGCCATTTGACCACGGTTTGTAAACACCAATCACATGACCGGATACATTATCAAACATAATTGGGATCGCTTCTTCCGTAGGTTCAATACCATCTAAATAGTTGGTGGTTTCGATTTCATAACTGGGATCATACATCAGCACACTATTATCACCCAGCGCTATTACACCATCATGCAGATCGCCTGAAATGAAGTCACCATCAATGGCAGTTAATTCAGAAACACCACCAGCAGCAATATCGTTGTAACTATGGGAAACACCCATATCATTGAAGAATGAACCAGGGGCAAAGTCCTCATCTGTCCAGGTGCTGTTCATCAGTCCAAAGGTTTCATCACCTGCAAGAAAATAGCCCTTGCCACCTTCGTTCAACCAAGCATGAATGATATCGTAATGATCTGTGAAGTCACTCCAGGTGTCGGTCGAGGTGATCTCGAAAACAATATTATACAATTCTAAAAGATCGGCAGTCACACCACTGGTCCAGAAGTCAGGCCACATCCACAAATCACCAG
Source organism: Fidelibacterota bacterium (assembly GCA_013204025.1). Classification (GTDB taxonomy): domain Bacteria; phylum Fidelibacterota; class Marinisomatia; order SCGC-AAA003-L08; family JACNLC01; genus JABMOW01. The sequence goes on from JABMOW010000149.1 coordinate 17,655, forward strand.
TATTAAATGCATCGTAGAAATAGTAAGCTCCGGGAAAATTATTGTCTTCCATTTCATTATTTAATACAAACAAAACATCGCTGGAAGGGGCATAAACGAAATAGGTTTGGATCGGAGTGAAATAAGAACCGTCAACATCTGTTGTTGCCACCCGATATTGTACATGATCACCAGATATTTGTGCCGGGATAATCCCAGAATATACGCCCACCTGAACTTCGATCATCTCAACTGAGAACCAATCAAGATCATCTACTGAGTATTCCAGAGTTGCGGTAAACGGATCCCCTTGGGCATCTGAAATTTCAGCCTGAACTTCCTGACCGGTATCATTGAAAACATACTCATTAGGACCGCTGATAATCTCCGCATGAGGCGGACTATCGATTTCAAACCAATCCAGAAAGTAGGTCACGAAATCATAAAATTCCTGTGTGTAATAATATGAACCATCCTCAGTTGTATCTACCGAAGCATCTGCCATGAAACTGAAAAGCGCAGTTTTGTTCATTCCGTTGTCTTGTCGTACTCCCATAATTTCACCTGTGTTCATCCCCTGATAAACCGATTCGGCTGTACCAGGTGTGAGAAAATCCCCCCAGTTGGCTGTTGTGTAAATGCTATGATGAAGTTCTATATCCGTCAGATTCGGCAATAATGAGACGAGCATAGTGTCGCCATCGCCACCGTTACTCTGCTCGTTATCAATATCAGGATCGCTGATTGCGCCTGTAATCCCAAACCAATCATAAGCAGGATCACCGGGACCAAATGAGAGTTCCACGGGGTACGAATACAGACCATGTCCATAAAACCAATCTTGATCAATGAGCATTAGGTTACCACCATTGGATATAAACTCACCATATCCGGGATCCAATTCTGATCCCAATACCGGAAGTGTGGAATTACCCCAGCCATATACAATAATGTTTGACCACCCATGATTGATCACAGATGCATCAATACCGTGGTTTTGGTTTGTGTTCCAATACTCATAAACGTATCCGTTTTGTTGGGCTACTTGTTCATACCCACCCAAATAGTATTCACTTGCTCCATCGTCAATTAATAGCAAATCCGCGTCAGGATTTACGGGTGCTTTAATTGTAAAGTATCGTGGATAGGTTTGACCTATCATACCGTTTTCGTTAATAGAAAGGTAATAGGAAATTTCACCGTTCGGATATCCGGTATAATCAATTTCAAATTGATAGACACCATTTCCAAATTCATCTACATCAATAGGAATTGCGTCCATTATGTTTTGTGTATTTAATAATATTCCATCCAGATAATAATGTAGAATTATATCGTCATCTTCTGTGATTCCATTATCGCCAGTACACATAGAGTCGAAACAACCAAAATTCACTGGACGTATATCTGAAGTGGCATAGGTATTTGATAAATTTCCATAGTTCCAACAATCAGGTGCTTCATCCCAACAAGTCGGCGTAACCCGAACCAACATCATAAGTTCAATTATTTGGTTGTACGGTCCCCAAAGTCCTGGATCATCAGCGTTCCACGGACCGCCGAACCACGTGAAGGTTTCGGTCCGACCTGTAACTTCATTATTCATAGCCAGCGGTTGCGGTGTATCTCCGTGTTTGACCAAACCGATTACGAATTGTGAGACCTGGTTATCTTCATAACCTACCTGAAAAGAACCTCCGATATCCAATTGTGCACCTTCGCTCCAATCAGAAATATATTCTGAAATATAATTTTCTGTTGGTGTTGTTCTGATTGTTCCGATAGGAGATAAATTCGTAGAACCTCCAGGAATATCGTAACAATCTCCATTAGGGCTGATCTCACTGGCTGAACCATAATCCGCACCAAATGCGGTGACCGTACCTGCTGAGAACCATTGCATATACACCTCTTGAACGATACACGGAAAACTGGGTTGAAATACCACTGCGAATGTATCATTTTCACCACCACTACTGAGATAGTAGTATGAATCCGCTTCGTTCATATAAGAAAGATCCCAACAATCAATATTGCCATCCGGGCAGTCTCTGTCTCGTAAATCATGATCCTGGGGTGTGTTCGGAGGATGGATTCTCACCAGTCCGTTGTCTCTCTCGGTAGGTTGTTTGGTATTTATTGGCGGTATATTGGTTTGGTTCATCGGTTGAATCCCCACTGGTGACAGCCATTCTGAGCGAGCGTGTTTTGCAGGAGGTACAGTGTTATTTGGCTTTTTGGGATTAACAGAAAATATCAGCGATAACAACAGAATGATAAATAAATATTTTCTCATAACAACTCCAGAATAATAGATTGTTTATAGAAGCAGTCGATTAGCCGGGTTTCCCATCGTAATAGGAAACTGTTGCCAACCATACTTGCAGTGATAGGGTCTAAAGTCGGTGTATCAGTAAGGACGCAGTAATATATGGGGGATGGATTGTCCATAAAAGAAAAGAATGTAGATATTTTCATAATTTCTTCCGATACTGCTATTGTAGTTTACAATAAAATATAGGTTTGAGTTACAAATTTCTCATGTCGTTTCATTGGTTTTCATTTTAGTAATTTTCCACCTCTGGTGGTAGCACAATCAATTTCATTTTCAGAAAGGAAAAATCATGGCTCAACAATCACGCAAAAAGATAATCGCAGGTGTGTTCCTGTTGGCATCGGTTTTATTCGCTCGCGACAAAATCGCTGTACTTCCGCTTCATGCCATCGGAATGGATAAATACTCTGTTCAAACGGCTGAGAATATTCTGTTACAGGAAATCAGTATCCTCACCAAGAATCAGGTTATTTCCAAAATGGATATTCAGAATGCCCTCAGCGGTGAGGCTTGCACAGATATCGGATGTGCTGTCACCACAGGAAATCAAGTCGGTGCAGATCAGGTGGTTCTGTGTTCCATGAGCGCATTAGGTGACAAGATCGTCATTCAGTACATGTTGGTGGACGTTGCCAAACAGCAAACCATTATTGGCGATAATGTCACAGCAGAATCGGTGGAAGCGCTGGATACCATCATGAAACGAATTGCCGCCAGCGTGGTGAATAGACAAACCATGTCCGGATCTGCCAAAGTGGGTACCATCATTGATAATGAAGAAGCGCAGAATTACCGTCGTCGAGAAGCCCGCGGTTATAATGGATTGTCTTTCGGATACCTGTATCCACAAAATGGATATGAGAAAAAGGATCGGTCTCTGACTCTGGAATACTGGAAGGGATGGGATATGGATGATTATTTTGTGGGGATGCGGTTAGCTACGCGGGAAGGGATTGCTGGCACAATTTTTATCGAATACCTGACGACACAAGAAGATTTTTGTCCGTATTTTGGCGGTGGTCTGGGTTTTCATTGGGTAGCTCACCCGGTGAATGATGAAGGACGGAATGATGGATTTGAATTGTTGCTCAGTTCCGGTGTCCGGGCATTTCGAACCTATAACTTTCAGGTCCTCATGAACCTGGATTACACCAAGACCTTTAACGATTACAATGACGAAGGAATTATATTTACCATTGGGCTGCTTTGGTAATCAAATCCTCTAAACTTTTACTTTTGGAGAATGAATGAAATACGGCTGGGAATCCATCACCGAATTCACAGATATCAAATTTGAACGGGGAACCGGAGATGCATCCGGGATTGCTAAAATCACTATCAACCGCCCGGAAGTCAGAAATGCCTTTCGACCTAAAACGGTAACGGAACTCAAAGCCGCTTTCGACGCCGTCAGGGATGATGCCGAAGTTGGGGTGGTCGTCCTTACGGGAGAAGGTCCAGATGCGTTTTGCTCCGGCGGAGATCAGAAAATTCGCGGAGATGCTGGATATGTGGGAGACGACGGTGTCCCTCGCTTGAATATTCTGGATGTGCAGAAACAAATCCGATTTTTACCCAAACCCGTTATTGCTATGGTGGCGGGATATGCCGTGGGTGGCGGACATGTCCTTCACATGATGTGCGACCTCACCATTGCTGCCGAAAATGCGCAATTCGGTCAGACGGGTCCCAAAGTGGGATCCTTCGATGGTGGTTGGGGCTCATCATACATGGCACGAATCATCGGACAGAAACGGGCTCGTGAAATGTGGTATCTCTGCCGATTCATCGATGCTAAAACCGCTCTGGATTGGGGATTGGTAAATGCGGTTGTCCCACTGGAAGATCTGGAAACGGAGACCGTTCAATGGTGTAGTGAAATACTCGAAAAATCACCCATGGCTATCCGATTACTCAAAGCATCGCTGAATGCCGATTGCGATGGTCAGGCGGGACTCCAACAACTCGCCGGAGATGCAACACTCCTCTTTTATATGACAGAAGAAGCCCAGGAAGGCAGAGATGCATTTAAAGAAAAACGGAAACCTGATTTTAAAAAGTTCAAGCGATTACCGTGAAAACTTAACCACGGAATGGATAGTTTAACATGTCATTCAGGTTGGGAATGTTCTGGGTGAAAAATTAATATTATGAAAATTGAAAAGCTCGAAGATATCAAAGTTTGGGAAAGAGCAAGGACTATGGTTGGTGTTATTTATAAGGAGACATATAACCGTGAATTCCAAAAAGATTTTGCTAATTTTTTGAACTATTCTCGTGGGTCAGCGATGGAAGTTCAATCTCACCAATATGTAGAATTAGATCTCAAATATATCGATACTGATACTTTTACTAAAATCTGTCTGGAATACAATGAAATATCAAGAATGATAACTTCATTTCAGAACTATTTAAGAAATCCAAAATCTAATGTATAAGCCATTTTTTTGGATTGTTCATCGCTATAAAATTTGAACTCTCAAACTAATAAACTCGGTAAACCTATTTCATCCTGGTTAATTGCAAGCAGACCGAAAACCCTGCCGGCAGCACTTGCCCCCGTGTTGACAGGTTCTGCTTTGGCATTTCATCAAAACCAATTTGATGCTGCCATCTTCATTATGATCTGTATCGCTGCGTTATTCATCCAAATCGGGACCAACTTCTCCAACGACCTTCATGATTTTCTCAAAGGCACAGACACCGATGATAGATTGGGTCCGTTACGAGCGACTCAGGCGGGACTACTCACACCGTCACAAATGAAGTCCGGGATAGTTACTGCATTCTTCATAGCCCTTTTGGCAGGATGTTACCTGGCATACGTGGGTGGCTGGATCATTGTTGTGATCGGACTTACATCATTCGCCGCAGGTCTTGCGTACACCGCAGGACCCTATCCTTTAGGATATCACGGTTGGGGTGATGTGTTCGTCTTTTTGTATTTCGGATTGATCGCCGTTGGTGGAACATTCTATCTTTACACCGGCACAGTCAATGGCGAAGTCATCCTGATCGGTGCAGCCATGGGCGGACTGTCAACTGCCATTCTCATAGTTAATAATCTCCGGGATGCAGGTACCGATATCCATACCGGCAAACGCACATTGGCGGTTCGATTGGGGGAAAATTTCGCTCGAGGGGAATACATCCTGTGCGTCACATTCCCATTTGTTGTATCCGGACTTCTGTATTCCAGATGGGATTACCCTCTCGGTGTTTTCCTCACTTGGTTTTCGCTTCCATTGGCAATAAACCTCATTGTATCGGTGTTCCGGGACACAGGAACCGATCTGAATATCACATTAGGAAAGACTGCTCGGTTTCTGATGATCTACTCAATTTTACTGGTGCTAGGATTGATTCTGTGATCATACGTTCACTGAACATCTTCCCTTATTCGATCCCGTTTACCACACCGTTGAAAACTACTTCCAGAACGTATAATCAACGATCCGGATTTATCATTCGGCTTCAGACAGATGACGATACCGGATACGGAGAAGCGGCTCCTCTCCCCGGAATAAGTCTCGAATCCATCGATGATTGTAGAAATTGTTTGAATGAGTTTTCCAAAGAAGTAGATCAAAATACCACTACCAATAGTTGTGACAAGTGGTTGAGCTTTGTGAAATCCATTTGCCAAAAGTCTCCTGCTGCGCAATTTGGACTCGAGACTGCGATTCTGGATGCGGCGTCCCAACAAGCAGGTCTGTCCCTTGCCTCATATCTATCCGTTAACCATGCGACAACCGTCCCTGTGAATGGACTTTTCCATGAAGGCTATTCGCCCATGCAGGGTGTGACCGTCACTAAAATCAAAGTTCATCACAAGGATTTCTCACAAACCATTCGATTGGTAGAACAATTATCCCATCAATTGGGTGCAGATCACAAATTTCGTCTAGACGTAAATGGTGGTTGGAATTTATCGGAGGCTATCCAAAATTGCAATCAACTTGAAAGTTTGCCTATCGATTATATCGAACAGCCATTGCCTCCTGATCATTTAAATGAATTGGCTGAATTGAGAAAGCGGACAAATATTCCTATCGCAGTGGATGAATCCCTTACCTCATTTGAATCGGCGCAAAGGATCGTAGAACAGAAAGCAGCGGATGTCTTCGTGATCAAACCCATGATCTCCGGTGGATTTTCGGAGGTAAACGACATTGTTTTGCTGGCAGAAAAGCATCATATCCGGTGCGTACTCACCTCATCGCTGGAAACGGCAGTGGGGAGATTAGCAACCCTTCATCTGGCTGCCGCTCATCAAATTACTGAACCCTGTGGATTGGATACCGGATATCTGTTGTCCCGGAATGTGACGAAATTTCCACAGATTATGCGTGGGAAAGTTACGGTTCCCGATGCACCTGGATTGGGAATTGCCCATATTACTTTACCTGGTACCGCAGAATGATCAGCGCATTGCAACGATGGGTAACCGCTCACCCGGATGCACCATTTATCCGTACCCCCTACCGCACAATTACCGTTGAAGACTTTTATTATTCGGTTGTGAATCGGGCACAATTTTTAACATCCACTGGATTCACTTCTGGTAGCAGACTGGCAGTGTATTCACCAAATCCGTTGGATACTGCTGAACTCTTTTTTGTATGCCAATCCGCCGGGTTAGCAGTCGTCCCTCTCCCCTATGGCGTACCTGCGCCGGAGCTGAAAAAGCTGCTGGAGATTGTAATTTCCGATGGAATATTCTGTCAGTTTCAGGATCGAGCATTGTTTGAAAAAACAAATGTTCAGATACTTTCATTGGAGGAACAATCCCCCGGACCCGCTTCATGTCAGACGCAGGATTTCCAATGTGCATCTTCACCTGAGGACGTGTGCGTCATCCTACTCACATCCGGATCATCAGGAAAACCAAAGGCGGTAGAACTCTCGATCGATAATTTTATCGCAAGTTTTGATGGATGGAACAGCCTCCTTCATTTTACGAAATCAGATCACTACTTGAGTTGTCTACCCCTCAACCATGTGGGGGGATTATCCGTCGTCACCCGTGCGGTGTTGGGGGGATTCCCCATCACCCTCATGGCGAAATTTCAGAAGGATCAAGTGAGTGATTTTTTATCATCTGGAGATATAACTCTGGTATCATTGGTCCCTGCCATGCTCCACACATTGATCAATGGTAGGGATAAAAATCCGTTCCACCCAAACCTACGAGCCATTGTCATGGGTGGCAGCGCCATGCCGTCTGGTTTGGAGGATCAATGTCTGAAATTGAAACTGCCTATCGTGAAATCATATGGAATGACAGAAACCTGCTCCGGAGTCACGGGCTTTTATCTGAATGATTCCCCCGATAAGCGAAGATCTTCTGGGAAGCCTTTCGCAGGTGTGAATATCATTGTTGACAATGATCAGATTATCATTCAAGGTAAGCAAATGATGAAGGGATATTTGAATCAAAGCGAGGCGAAAGGACAGTTCAAAACACAGGATCGCGGACACTTGGATGAAGACGGATATCTGTTTATCGAAGGCCGGTCAGATGATGTGATTATTTCAGGGGGAGAAAATATCATGCTCTCGGAGATCGAATCAGTAGTAAACCAACACCCATGGATCACTGAATCTGTAGCGCTTGGATTGCCAGATGTTCGATGGAGAGAAAAGCTGGTTGTTGTATTTACAATGAATGAATCGGTAACTCATCCAGAAAATATTCAAAAGGATGAATTATCTAAAGAATTATCCCGCCACTGCCGAAAGTATCTTCCAGGATATAAAATTCCAAAGCAGTTTATTCTGGTTAAATCCATCACAAAGACGGAGTTGGGTAAGGTCGATCGGGAAAGGCTAAAGGGAATATGTTTTGATGAGGATAATTTACCACTGGGTGGTACATTTTCATAATTTTCAACCTTGCGAGAATTATACGTTTGATGCTGGAATGTTACTCATAATGAGACTTGGAAACAAATTCGTAATTGCATCAAATTTCTAATTCAGACCATTGATTAATATTAATATAAACAGATTTTCTGAAAAAACCGGCAGAATTCCGCTCCTCGAAACTAACCGTTTCATTTCACCGGTATAACCTTTTTAGTTCCTCAAGGGGCATGGGGGTAAAAATTCCTCTTCAGCAGAATCCAATATCGCTTCTTTACACTCCTGTGGATCGCAGCATGTGGTGCATACTCGTTTGAATGCACGGACGCTCAACAGTTTGATATGAGGTGCCATGAAATTTTCTTTTATGGGTTCCTGACGGAGTAAATCTGTGCTGAGGTATTTCTTGTTGTCATCAGGGAAAACGGTAACTACGACTGCATCATGTCCACGTTCTTCCTGAATCATCAACGCGCCAAGGAAGTTCGCCCCAGATGAAATACCAACGCCCATCCCCAGCTCTTCAGCAAGTTTTTGCGCCATGAGAATAGCATCGCCATCATCAACACTCACCACTTTATCCAGACCTTTCAGATCCAGGATGGGCGGGATGAAATCATCAGAAATCCCTTGAATTCGGTGCTGCCCCACCTTATGACCAGTGGACAGCGTGGGAGAATTTGCGGGTTCCAGCGGATGAATTTCTATGGCAGGATATTTTTCCCGGAGATAACGTCCAGTACCCATGATGGTGCCACCCGTCCCCACGCCTGCTACAAATGCGTCCGGACATAGTGAACGAAATTTCAACTGCCACCAGATCTCGGGACCTGTTGTTCGATAGTGGGCTTCAACATTATCAATATTGGAGAACTGTCGAGGGAGAAAAGCTCCTTCAGTGGCTTCTGCCATCGCTTCGGCACGGCTGATACAGCCCAGAAAACCACCGCCTTCCCGGCTTACTAATACGATATCCGCACCCAAACTACGAATAAGATTAATACGCTCTTCACTCATCCAGCTTGGCATAAATATAGTCACCGGATGACCCAATGCCCGACCGATGGCTGCGAAGGCGATGCCAGTATTTCCACTCGTAGCCTCAATAATCAGATTGCCTGGCTTAAGAATACCTCGTGCATAGCCCTGCTCTATAATATGGAATGCCATTCGATCCTTAATACTTCCTGTCATATTCAGATTTTCTGCTTTGGCATAAAGCATTCGCTTCTCCTCACCGAACATGAATTCGATGGCAAGAAGCGGTGTATTCCCAATCAAACTCGCTAAACCATGAATCCGATGTTGATTACCATTTTCCGTCATTTATTCTCCAAATTTACAGAATGAAGTGAGTTGTACTCGTTAAGGATGAATTCTTTGATTGTTTCAGTTCACTAATGTTTTTTCCGAATGTGTGAACTGGTAATTGTGTGTTATACTAAATATTTCATCTGGTATAAATTACTTAAAATAATTTATGTCATGCTCGAAATCGATTAAAAAGTGAATTGTATTTTTCTGAAGATTTTCAGTATTTACTGAATAAATTTCTCTCGCCAAGGTTACAATTTATTACTCGCACATCTCCACACATTCTTCCATCGTTTCAAATGGGACCACCCCATTGCAACACCCCCAACTGAACATTTCGCACTGCTCTGTCTGTGGATTATAAAAATATCTGGGACAGGCACCATCACAAGGACCAATATCAGGCTCAGCGTTGCACCGTATTTCATTATAATAAGGGGTTGATAGCGACACAAGATAATCTCGTAAGGATTCTAACCCAGAAAGTTCTTCCCACATATCCAGGGAATAGGTAAAACCCACCATTTTTGTTACATCTTCAAATTCAATTGTGATCCATTCATAATTACTGTCATCACCTCCCATCGAACCATAAGCATCATCCAAACTGAGGAAATAATCCCGGTCAACCAAACTTAATAATTCATCCCAATCGACTGAACTTATCGTGCCGGTTGTAGTAATGTCAGGGTCTCCGCACCAACTGATTGCTGTCATTGAAACATCAGATTCACTGATATCAAATGCATGCTCACAATAGCACCACCCTTCGATGGCAAATACACAACTCCAAGCTGACCCATATCGAATATTCAATATTTCGGTTTGGTTACTACCTTCGATGATCATATTCACCATTAGTACAACATCCAGTATATTCACCTCACCATCATCGTTCATATCGGAACAAGGGCATTCGTCTTCAATATTTTCGATAATGCAATTCACGGTGGCAACGATATCCAGAATATTTATTTCCTGATCTCCATTCACGTCTCCCGGTAGACAGGGATCGATTGTGATGATGGGCGGATCCGGGAGTGACGAATTCAAAAGATATCCGTTCATATCTGCTGCCAACATATTTTGGAGGATGATCTGAAAATTACCATCATAAGATTCCGTATCAAAGTAAAACTCCAGAATCGGACCTTCTCCAGGAGAGACGTAGCTCAAAAAGTCAAACATGACAAAAGTATATAATTCCGTAAATTCATTGTAATTCCATGAACACATAAAGTTTTGAGTACGATCCGTGTTTTCGATTTGAGTAAAAAATGCTGCTTCAGTGGGTTCAATTGCGATTTGAAATTGAAGCCCCGCTACTGACATGGAATTCTCCAATGACAATGCCATCATATTCTCTGTAGAGCCGGCCGCAACAGTATCGGGATATTCCCATGTGAAAAAGACATCATCTTCCGGGGGGATGGCGCAATCCACCAACTGGTCATCAACATAAAAATCGGCGAAACACCCTCCGCAATAATCCGCCACACATTCCGCCTCAGGATAATATTCACAGGTGGTCACCTCGCAGGGATCGATATAGCACATGACTTCGTAAAGGCAGTTTTCCACTTCAGGCATACTTGGATCAAAATTACAAGAATCCGGATCTTCACAAACGGGATATTCCACTGGTATGGTAAACACATAAACATGCCACAACTCCTCTTCACCAGTATCATAATTCCATTCGTACCAGCCAACAGTCAATTCATTGACTCCCTCGTGAACCAATCCCGGTTCACCGGTGATCTCAACGTAAGTAAGCCAGTTGCCGGTATCCAGATTAAAAAATACATCTGTCCAGGTGAGTGAAGAAATCAACTGAAGTGAGGATTCATCTCCAAGACCAATACCATAGGTTGAATTCTCGTATCCAAAATGGACATACGCAGTTGGCACATCCACATAAGTGGTATCCTGAGTGAATGAATAAGATATAAATATCGATAATACAATCAGTTTTAAGTTGATGAATCTCAATTGATTATTTCCTCCTAATAAATTGGGGAAAATTATTTATTCTTCACAGTCCGCTTCGCACTCATCAAGGGTTTCGAATGGCACCACTCCTTCACAACAACCCAAAGTGAACATTTCACATTGTTCCGTCTGCGGATTGTAAAAATAAATTGGGCAAATACCGTCACAGGGTCCTATTTCTGGTTCCAGCATACATGCTTCCGGAAGAGGGTTTGCAATAATCAGATTCACCATAAGTACAATATCCAGAATATTCACTTCACTATCATCGTTCATATCAGAACAAATGCATTCTTCATTACTCTCTATTATGCATGAAACTGTTAAAACAATATCCAGGATGTTCAGCAATCCATCCGCTTGAACATCACCAAGAACATGAGAGCATGGATCGATGGTAATGATGGGAGAATCCGGGAGCGAAACGTTAAGAGCATTGCCCATCATATTAGATACAATCATATTTTGAAGATTAACCTGAAAATCACCATCAGAGGATTCCGTATCAAAGTAAAACTCCAGAATTGGACCTTCTCCGGGTGAAATGAAGTTTAGCATATCGAACATTATTATACTATATATTTGTAATGTTTCATTATAACCATAACTAAACATCAATGACCCCACTCTGTCCGTCGGTTCAACATGTGTGATTATCATTGCATCCGGGGGATCCACGATCAGTTGAAATTGAATACCTCCAACTTCCATGGAATTCTCCAGAGACAGTGCGATCATATTCTCTGTAGAGCCGGCAGCAACCGTGTCGGGATATTCCCACGTGATGAATACATCATCCACAGGTGGGAGGGCGCAATCCACCAATTCATCATCTACATAGAAATTTGCGTAGCACCCACCACAATAATCCGAAACACATTCGGCATCCGGATAATATTCACAGGCGGTTACCTCGCAGGGATCAATAAAGCAATAAACAGTGAACAGGCAGTGTTCGTCTTCACACCAGGTGGGATCAAAATTGCATGATGCCGGATCATTACAACATGGAATGTCCACAAGAATGGTAAACACATAAACGTTCCACAACTCTTCTTCACCTGTATCATAATTCCATTCGTACCAGCCAACGGTCAGTTCATTGTCTCCGGCATGGACCCAATCCGGTTCACCGGTGATATCAACATAGGTAAGCCAGTTGCCAGTATCCAAATTAAAATATACGTCTGTCCAAGAGGGTGCAGAGATCAACTGAAGCGAAGATTCATCTCCCAGACCGATACCATAGGTTGAATTCTCGTATCCGAAATGGACATACGCAGTTGGCAGATCCACATAAGTGGTGTCTTGCGCAACCGAATAAGATATAAATATCGATAATACAATCAGTTTTAAGTTGATGAATTTCATTGGATTCTTTCCTCCTATAAATTGGAAAATATTATTTATTCTTCACAATCCGATTCGCACTCCTCTAGTGTCTCAAATGGTACCACTCCTTCGCAACAACCCCAAGTGAACATTTCACATTGTTCTGTTTGCGGATTGTAAAAATAAATTGGGCAAATACCGTCACAGGGTCCCAATTCCGGTTCCAGCATACATGCTTCAGGGAGAGGGTCAGTCCCCATGATCACATTCACGATCCGCACTACATCCAGCACATTTAGCTCTCCATCATCATTCATGTCCCCTGCCCAACTTTGATAGGGAGATGGATCACTTATTAACAGAACAAAATTTACAACCATCACCACATCAAGGATATCCACAGCCCCGTCAGTATTTACATCCCCTTTTAACCCGTCAGGCGATCCTAACCAGTCCAGACAATTACTGATAAACTGAATATTGTCCAGATAATCGGAGACAATCTGCCGGTCAGCAATACCGATCAATTTCCCATTCCCCATATACTTTCCTGCTGCGGCTGGTGGAAACGATCCGGGCGGAAACTCTTGCGGCCAATCAGTATAACTGTCCTCATCACCCATTAATATGTAAAAACCGTTATCCGGTGATTCAAGTGATAATCCGGTGGACATAAATCCCTGAACGGATTCAACATTGGAAGATAGAAAATCCACATTTGGATCATCGCCAAACACGTGAAAAACGGGACTCCAGCTATCCCCTAAATAATTATCCGTTTCATCGATGATAAAACCATCATAAAAATGAATCCCTAAAAAGGTCACTTCACGGTCAACAGTCGTATATTTTTCTTCTATGACGCCATATTCATGATAAACCAATTCATCAGTCGGAACGGCATCTGACTGAGAAGATTCAGTATCAACAGGGAAAAATGGCATGCCAATCTGGGATTGCGGTAAATTTTCAGAGAATACCCACATGATCCGAGCGGTCTCTTCTGGTTGCGGAGATATGGTTAACGGGATCAATTCGTCATAGAATGAGCCTGAAAAATGATAGATTGCACACAGTTCTTCTGAACGGATTGCTCGGTACACCCATCTGTTTACCCACTGATATTTGTGAAAAAACGAAGATGACTCATCTGGATACATTCCCTCCTGCACACCCTCAGTGATCATTTTTTCCACGAGCAAATGTGTCAATTCTGAAGGTTTGAATAGCTGTGATAATTCACCTTTTCCGGTTCCCCCAGCCCGTAATTCTTGGTAATATCCGTAGGTGAATTCAATACCGTCAAATTTCAACAGATGGATATCCCTTATATCAACCGGGGATTGATTTTCCACGGTTACGGATGTACCATTTTCAATTCCGGTTACATAGTTCAGGCGGTCTGGAAATTTGCCCTCGTATAAAATTTCCGTCGCACGATTTTCTGTTAAATGAATATCCTGCCATCGGATCAACGATGAGTGATCCACCACCTCAAAATCGATGATCGGATTTAAATACGTTGGCCTCCCTGGGAAATCAAGCAGGACATCCACATCCATACTTTTTTGTGAATATAAACGGATAACCGGTTTTTCCGCCATCATTCCATCCGACTCGCGGAAGTATAGGTATCCTCCACCAGAGTTAAAATACTGAGTAAGTTGCTCATACTCATAATCCGATAATGTTGGATTATAACCAACAAAAAGCGCGAAGGTATTTTCAACCATTTGCACGACGGTTTCATAATTTGAAAGCATTTCGGAATGATAAAAGTCCGATCCTAATCCAATTTCATAGGTTATGGGAAACGACCCCCAAGAATTAATCTGAATCTCCCATGTGCCTGCGATGGGATTTTCAACATGTGCCTGTCCGATAAATGCGGATTCTTCATAAACGCCATTAGGATTGATGATGTTTATCCATGGATGTTGTGTCATTATATCCGGATCTGACAATTCATAACGTAGATATAGCATCTCAAATCCGGTCGGTACGTTAAAAGAGAGACTGAAATTCTCTTCCATCACTGTTCCTTGTGCGATAATTTGCTCGATGGGAAAATCATCCTTCGAAAGATAGTCAAAATCCTGGTCAGGGAACATCTCTTCCCATGTCCCCTCAGAGGGTGTTGGCCATCCGTGTATGCCGTCGATGAGAATTGTGGAGTGACCAAGGCTTATCATAACAAGCATCCACCACATTTTTTGTCTGACTAAAGGAGTCATTCGTTTACCTCCTGCTGATATTTTTATTAAATAATGATAATCCTGATAGTAGGTTTTATGATCGCAAGAAATAGTGAGAATTTACAATGGGGAGAAAATGATTATAAGAATTTGAATAACTGGACCTGAAAACCAGAGAAATATTCGTAATCAGGAAATTGAATCGGTTGAAAGCCTGCATGAATCTAAGGGTGGAAATCAAATCAGCGTCGTGGGGAATTTTTTCAATCGTGGACATCTCTGCATATAAAGATGTTGAACAGATGAGTAAATATATCCGATGAATTGTGTATTTCATATTGCCCCTTTGGTTCAAAGAAAGGCTTATTCAAACCGGAATAATTTACCCTAAAAATAAACGGAATGCAAAGAATCACGAATATATTTCAGACTTGTTAGACTGTTAAAATATCCGATATGGAATCTCATCCACAAATCAATTTTATGAGGAATTCGAGTGCAATTCCGCTTAGGGAGAATTACCGTGGATTATAACAATACTTTAACTGATGATGTAACCACCCGGATGAGCTAAAGTCAGGATTTAAATAACCACCGATACGAAGTCATTATCGGACGGATACCGAAAATGATCCAGCCAGCCAGATACCAGTACCAGTCCAGACTCAACAGAGGTGCCCAGATCTTTGCAACGCACAGAGTAGCGAAAAACATAGCGACTTTCAAGCTGGTTACATCAAGCCAGTCAGCACGGAACGTGGATAATTTTTGAATGATATTCATGATAGGAAACCTTTCTTTGAATTATTAGAAAAACCATCGAAATTCCATGAAGAATTTGCACATGATCAGATTCAATTTCGTCTGTTTTTTGGAGCGCATCATCGCCTGCATGTGTTACCCATCTTCCCAAACTGAATGTCTTTTATACAATCCTGTCTCCCCCACCGCCTTTTTTGTTGTTTGAACAGCTCAGGTTGATATAATATCGGTATATGATTCATTGAAACAGAATATGAAATAAGATATTCCTAATTAAAAAGATGAAGGACGACTTACAATGACAAAATTTCTCCTAATTTCAGTCCTCATATTGTCACAATTAAGTGCTCAACAAGAATCTACTACAATCCCTGCTGCAAAACCTGCGGATGAAGTATCTTGGTTGAATCTGGGGTTAGGATTTGGTGCCCCAGGGATCGCTGTCAGCATAGACTTTAACTCGAGTTTTAAAAACAATCGGATAAACCAGTATAATTTTAATTTTAACGAAGAATTTATGTTAATTGGAAATACACCACCTGAATCGGTTTCAAGTTTAGCTTTCTTAACTGGTCGATATTCAAAAAGTAAAAATTGGATGACCGCCTTTTTAGGTGGAGCTGGTATTGTAACGGGATATCGTAGAGGGGATCTTATCAGCAGTGGTCAGGGTTGGTTTTCCCCATCAGAATATAAGAAGGATCGTTTTATGGCTTTGGGTGTAATGGGAAATTTTCAAGTATTTTTCACACCTTTCTCAGGCTTGGGAATTGGTCTCGAATTATTTGCGTGTTTAAATCCCGAAGTACCGAATGTTTCTGTCCTATTTTCATTGCAGCTTGGTGGTTAATCGACCATATCCCACACTATATGTAACCTATCCTCCCAGGCTGATTGTCTCTCTTTTAGAATATGTTCTACCTACCGTATTTTTCTCTTGGTCAATCACTCACATCCGTAATAAAATCCATGCATCGGTTTTTGACAGAATCATGAACCAAATAAAGGAAAAATAATGGAAGAACAACTGATATTGAAAAAGAAATTACGTGCAGTGATGGTAGTGATGATCGTGATCATCATCCCCGGATTAACTCGAACGCTGAGTTCAAATGCATATGCGTCGGTTCGACCTGTGGATGTGGCATTTCTGTTCGTCACCGGGATGTTAACGGGGGCATTCCTCGCTACACTCAGAAGTTATCTACGGATTAAAAATAAATAATAAAGTTCCTACGACAACTTTATGTACACGCAGAGACATGTTAACATCATCACAGATTAAACCGTTGATCCAGCTTCAAAAATATATCATATCAGTTCTGTTGATTTGCTTCGCATCTCCACTTTTCACACAATCCGCAGTGACTTTGGGAGCGGATGCAGGTTGTTTCCTATCTCATAAAGACAATAGTTATTCGATCACCTATACTCATAATCTCCATTACACATGGGGACTGACTTCCGGGATTATCAGACCGCTCAATGATAGATATAACATCCATTACCAGATCGGGTATTTTCAGGGTTCCTCATATGACTCGCAATCCATTTTGACCGTAAGTGAAAACGGAAATGTATATCAGGTTGCCGGTTTTGATTTGACGTACCGGATATTCCCTATTGAAGTCTCCTGGATACTTCGGAAAGATCCCGTTGAAAATATCGGTTTTGGAGTATCGATAGTGTTAAACAACCGGATTATGGAATACGAAAATTTTGTATCAGACACCTATTTTAGAGATCAGCTTTTTTCTATCGGCGTTGGACCTCATATTGTCTCCCAATGGAAAAAACCGATTTATGGTAAAAAGAATACCTATCTGCTCATGTCATCAAAACTGAAATGGGTGCATTCCATTTACTACAACGCAACCGACAGGGATCTGAATAATTACAATCAGAATTATTTACATTTATCTTTGACTGTGGGATTGTATTTACCAACGAAGTAAGAATTGCTTTGTTACTAAAAGTAAAATATTAATGAATATCCAATACACCTCCAGTTTAAACGACCTTGATCAGAACCAACTCACCGGTTTTTTTGTGGGTTGGCCAAGCCATCCAGACACAATCACTCATCTAAAGATTCTGAAAAACAGCTTTGCCGTATGGCTGGCGATAGACGATTCCCGGTGCATCGGGTTCATCAACGCCCTATCTGATGGCGTTTTTTATGCGTACATTCCCCTCCTTGAAGTGATACCTGACTATCAGGGACATGGCATTGGCACCGAACTGTTGAACCGAATGATTCACACGCTGAAGGACATGTATGCCATTGATCTGGTATGTGATGAATCTGTAACCCCCTTCTATAGTAAGCTGGAATTTTCCCGTTGCGTGGGTATGATCAAACGGAATTATCACCAGCAAACGGGGATACGAAAATAATCATTCTATCTCGAACCAGAAATGTCGAGTGTTTGGGTGGATGAGTCAATGTATGTTCCCTTACCTAAGTCATACCTACCTGCTGAAGGCTGGTAGCTCATCCTCCCAGGATAATTATCCTATCTGAATCCTATCTTCTAAATTCCCACATATTTTTTTTGTTGGATATCAAATAAAATTCGTTATAAAATCCGCTCGATAGGCTGAACTCAATATCCTGTATTCACATTAATATATGGTAATAAATGACTGATCAACTAATTTTCGTTTCCCATTCAAAAAAACAAGAAAACATATGGAAATAATGTCCATCCAGCTTTTTACCAAGCCTATCACAAAGAATCATTAACTACTCACAAATATTGAAGAGGTCCAATGAGTTATATAAATAATATTGTACTGTCTATGATAACAATAACATTGTTTTCTATCAGTTTTACACAATCAATCCATTTTAACTTATCAGATTATAAGCTCCCAGATTTGAAAAGGAGATCATTACAATTCAACATCGATTTGTCAGCCACATATGATTATTATAAAATACCATATCTCGATGATTATCCTCCGCGAGAGGGACGATATAAGAAGTATCTTGGTAAAATATTTTTCCAATATGATCACACTGTGAATAATTCTGAATACCAACAACAGTCCGCTTTCCGGTTGGATATTGACGCAAGATCTTACCCGAACAATCGAACTAACAACAATCTTTATGATAACTCATACTTTTCACCAACACTTAATTATACCAAAATTGACCGTAAATATTTTGGCAGGAATAATTTTGAAGAAATGAATTTTATTTCCCATTATGTACTTTATTTAAATAATAATTCTGGTCAATCAGTTGAAAATAGACAGAAAATACAAATATTATCGATATCTATACCAATAAAACGAGGAAGAGGTCGGATCGAACCGGTTCAGGATGCCAGACATGCGGTCTATCTGTTTGAAGAACTTTCAAATGTAGGGAGATTGACTTCTGATAAATCAGATGAAGATATCATCGAATTTGCAAAACTGATTTCCAGATTAAAAAATGAACGTTTTTTTGATTCTCGATTACGAAAAATCGCAGAAATTGAAGCTGTGGATTCCTTTTTTGTCTCAAAAAATTATGTCATCCAATCTGACGCTAAATACTTTTCCATATTGTCGGATATTTGGAGTTATGGCAGAAGACCGGTCAGACTGAGTGGTAAAAGAATTTCTGCTACAATTTTGCCCGGATACAATTTACATAACAATCTTCAAAAATCGAATTGGGAGGATTATTACTCACAAAATATTGAAGAAAAATCTGGCTATATTACAAATACCTTTACTGTTAATGCCGGAATCGAATTCAACTATGAAAAGCCGATAAACCTATACTGGCAAAACTCAATAGATATCAGCGGGTACTGCGGAATCATTGACAGTAAGACAAAAGAAGTATCACATTCGAGTGAGATGGAATTTAGAGCCCCAAATATCCTGATGAGACTTCACCATACCATTGGGTATTACCCGAACACGAGAACATATTTCACAGCGAGTTATGATGTGCAATATGTATCGTTTTTCAATAATCCGCATCAACCTGACCATATCATGGGATCAAAAGGGAATGCTAAATACGAACATATCGATTTAAATGCATACTATTATATTTCGCCAAAACTCACGTTAAGAATGAACGCCTCGTTTTATTATTTACGTCAACACTTTAGTAACGGAGTTTACGTTTACTTCGAGGAGAATCCCTTGAGTACTACCTCACAGACCAGTTTATCAGTCAATCCGGTAGGACAGGAATATCCCTTTGATAAAATGACCAATAGTACCATCTCGTTAAATTTGAACTATGATATTTTCTAGAAATCACTCGCAGGAAAATCGCATAAATTGTCTACCAATTATAAATCCTTTAAATATTTATTATCCCAGCGTTTCTGTTAAATTGGTTGAATAGTAACAGGTGTGCCCAATGAAAAAATATTACCTGATAGTTATATTTCTGGTTTCAAGCCTTTTCAGTCAAACTTATACCAGTTTCTTATCAGTAAATCAATCTGGTGACCGGCCAAAAGATCTACCCGGTGCTTGGGTTGATGGAAGTATGGGAGTAGGATTATTGGGTATTTCTGGCGGGTTAGATTTAAACTTGAGTCCGGATGGTGATCGGATATACCGATTCAGTATTTTTGGTGATACAGAATTTGTCATTTTGGGTCAGCAAACAGAAGGTGTCGTCAGCTTTTCATTTATGGAAGGGCATCGAATGAAAAGAAGGTGGTCCAGATCGGATGCCGGATTTGGTGCAGGATTGGTTTTTGGATATCACAAAGGGGATATCATTGGTGAAAGTCCCAACTGGCCACACTATACCACCTATGAGACAGATCGATTTTCAACGGTGGGAATAGTCGGAAGCTATAAAGTAATTTTTAAACCAGTTCCCTTTTTAGGGATTGGCTTTCAAATTTACGGATGTCTTAACCCTGAACAGCCCACTGTTGCTGTGCACTTTATGTTACAAGTAGGTGATTGATTGCCACAATATCTACAAAAAGTGATCTGACATGCATCGTCTCTCGTCTTCCCAAACTGAATATCTCTTTTACAATCCTGTCTCTCCTACCGCCTTTTTTTGTTGTTTGAACAGCTCTGGTTGATATAATATCGGTATATGATTCATAGGTACAGAATATGAAAACAATACATTTTTTCCACAACATCCTCATTGCAGTACTCATCACTTTTAA
>JABMOW010000150.1 GCA_013204025.1 Fidelibacterota bacterium
AGATAGGTATTACCCTACAGAGTTATTACTATATTTCCCTTTTTATGCCCTTTTTCAACATACTTGAAAGCTTCGGCGGTCTGTTCCAACGGATAGCACCTGTCAATGACCGGTTTTAACTTTCCCGATTCAATAAGCTCTAAGAAGAAATTTAGATTTTCAATACTTTCGATTGACATCCCACCCTTAATTTTTTTACCACCGATAATTGAGGTCCATATCATTATTAGCATGTCCTTCAGTTCAAGCATGTTTTCAAGATAAATTCCATTTTGTTTTAACGAGCTTTTACATTGTGAAAATTTAACCTTACCTACTGCGCCAAAAATAACATCATAAGTCTCACCGCTTTTGGTAAAATCTTCTTTAGTATAATCAATGACCTTATCCGCTCCTATAGATTGTACCATTTCTGCATTCGCGGCACTGCAGACACCAGTAACTTCTGCTCCATAGTACTTGGCAAGTTGAACTGCATAAGTACCTATAGCCCCGGAAGCACCGTGGATAAGAATTTTTTGTCCGGCTTGAATTTTCCCCAGATCTCTTATAAAAAACAGTGCAGTATTTCCTGCTAAAGAAATGGCTGCTGCTTCCTCATAGGTCATATTGGTTGGTTTTATCACCAATGCCTTTTTTTCAGGTATACATATGTACTCGGCATGCGCACCAAATCTTGTACCGGGTGATCCAAAAACCTGGTCACCTTCTTTAAATCGTTTCACATCTTTGCCTACTGCTTCAATTTCGCCCGCTAAATCAATCCCCAGGATATTTATGTTTGGTTTTTTGAAACCAAACATAAGTCGTGCAAAGAACAGGAAAGATTTTGGGATAAATGTGAAATTGCGAACGTTACAGTCTGAGGTTGTTACGGTTGTCGCATGTATTTTTATGAGTACTTCATCGTCCTTGGGGATAGGTTTATCTACCTCTGTAAGTTGTAGTTCATCCGGTGGTCCATATTGTGTGTGTAAAATCGCTTTCATTTGGATATCCTCGCCTTTTTAGAAGAATCATTTTATCATGCAGATTGAAGTACGGTAATATTTTGTCCTGCATATTTTTGATACAGATCGCTATGTCTTGCTTTCCAACCGTTGACGCCGCCCAGCAGATTGTCCACATGCTCAACGCCTTTCGATTTTAAATAATACGCCACAATGTACGAAAGGGATCCTCCCTGACACACCACCAGAATACGCTTATCCTTTGGAAGCTGATGCAGGTATTTTTCGATCGAGACAAACGACGCTTCATGGGAATTCGGCAGACTTTTGAACTTTTTCCGCAGGAATTGCGGACGTACATCCAGGATATAAGTTTGTTCATCAAACAAAATGGTTTCGTTCAGTTGCGCAGGCGTGATCATGTTAACAAACAGGGTTCGACCTTCCACATAATTCTGAAACACCTGCATCGTATATCGGACATCTCGTGCCGAGGTACTACAGCCGAGACTGACCCGAATGGTCTCCTGTGCGGCTTGATCAGATAAATCGATCGCCTTTAAGATATGCGAAGGCTTATCTTCTTGTGCACTACACGCCGACCCGGCTGAGACTGCAATACCATGATAATCCATCATTGCCATCAATCCGGCATTATTCACATTCGGAAACGTAATATTGATCGTGTTCGGCAGGCAATCCGCTTCCGGTGAATTGATCACACAATCTGGTTTGATTTCCTTGAGCCGCTGAATCAATTGACGTTTCAAGGCCAGTATCTGTTCTGTTTGTGCCAGGAGCTTGTTCACATCTTGACAGGCTGCACCAAACCCGGCGATATTGTGGAGACTTTCAGTGCCTGCCCGCATACCATCCTCCTGATGGCCGCCATGCATAAACGGCGCAAATGGGCTACCTTGCTTAACATATAAAGCACCGACGCCTTTCGGCCCGTGAAGCTTGTGCGCCGAAAACGAGGCGTAATCTATCCCCCATTCATGTACGTCGACCGGAATCTTCCCAAATCCCTGGACACAATCCGACATCACCAGCACATCATGTTGTTTGGCGATCTTCGTAATCGCCGGGATGTCTTGAATTGTACCAATTTCACTATTGGCCAATACGCAGCAGATCAAAAAGGTATCCTCATCAATCAGCTTCTCCAATTCAGCCAGAAGCACACGACCTTGACGATCAACAGGACAATATTCCACAACAATCCCTTGGGTCTCCAAAAACTCCAGAGTGTTAATCACCGATGGATGTTCTATTGGAGTGGAAATGATTTTTTTCTTTTGGGGGTAAAAATAATTGCTGACCGACTTCAAAACGGCATTATTGGATTCTGTCGCACAGCCGGTAAAGTAAATTTCATGAGGATCGACATGAATGGCATCTGCAACGTGTTGCCGGGCTTCTTCCAATATTTCGGCTGATTTTCTGCCAATGCCATATAACGACGACGGATTACCATAAATATATTTCAAGACATGATTCATTTTGCGCTGGACAAGGTTGCTCACGTTCGTCGTTGCATTATGATCAAGATAAACATGCCGTTTGAAGCGCAAGAGATGTTTAAGAAATTCTAATTGTCGGACTTCCATTATATTCCCTCTATTAATAAGAATTATGGTTTGGCGAGTACACCAATAAGTTTATCGCAACCACCATTTTTGATAAATTCTGTATGATCGTCTATTGACTTAAAACACTTTCCTGATATTTTATGACATAGAATTTCAGAATCAGTTGCATCATCAAATGCTTCTAACATTTTTTTCGCGCTTGGATTATTAAAATAGGGTGGGGATTTCCCAGGATGTTTTCGACACCAGACGAGACCATCCATCCATAGTGCAGCACTCAACGCGCCACAGGCATTTCCGCTTAGACCAAGACCTCCGGCAAATCCGGCAACCATAACCATTTCTTCATCAGTTGCACCCATTTTTTTGACGACTTCAGAAGCACAACTCATAGGCAGTTGAGGTAAATCGGTTTGTTCGTGTGATAATCCTTCAGTTGCTGATTGGATCGCTTCCGGAGCCCATTGGTCCGCAAGATTGAAGCAGGATAAAAACTTTCCAGAGAAAAAGTATTTCACCATACTAAGTTTGCTGTTCCAATCACAACCAGTTATGTCCAGGCAATTGACGCTTTTAGCTCTTTTTAAAAACGATTTCATAATGTGTTGAGTTGCCGTTATGGCTATTGCGATGGCTTGACCGCGGTCATCGTTCCTGCGAAAGGATTCTGCTCCTACTGCCAATGAAGACCCCCAAAGCATTCCACATTGATGTCCTTTTCGTATTATTCCACCTGCTAGTGGATCAGAGGCACGCTCCTCATTTTCTTTTGTATGACCGAATTCACGATTTAATATATAAAACAAAGTATTAGAGCAGGCGCCTTTTGTCCGAAATAGTTTTTTGGTGTCGTTACGAGCGGCCGTTTTGATTGAATTCACTATTTACCTCTTTATTTGTTATTATGTATGACATCTTCATTTTTGAATTAATTATTATCAATTGTTTTTAATTGCAGATAACTTCTCAATAAACGCAATGGCGCTTATTTTTCTATTATAGCCAAGGATCTGTCCTTTCGATAGGGCTATGAAGAAATTCTGAAATAATGGTTGTCACATTCGAGGGGCTTATATCACGGTGGTTGATTTTGTTGTGGTCATATGGCATATTTAGAAATTCATTATGTAACGTATATCTCATTCCAAAATTCCAGTTGGATATTATCACGTCTCAATCAATGTGAACAAGTTTTAAAAAATCTTGGCTTTTAGCCGTTGCTTGCCTGCCTGCAGAAGACTGGACTGGTAAAAGTAAAAGTCGGTTCAGTGCCTGCTTGTTAGTGAACCAGATACATAAGTAGATTCGAAATCAATGATATGAACTCATTTGTGTGCCACGGAAGAATATCTCCTTGCTTTTGGATTCGCCTAAGTTGAAGGTTAAAGTGAATATGCAGAATTATTATCTGGCTACTATGTTTTTATTCTTATATTACCATTGTTTCACAAAAGAAATAATTTAAGATACTATGAAAATTAGTCACCAAAAAATTCGACATAATATTCAGATCGACAATATGATTAATTGTTTGCTCGCGTTAGTGCTAGTAGTAGTATTTTTTAATCCAGTATACGGATATGAAGATAATTCTGATGTTATTCAACCTGGGTTTGTAAATCCAGTATACGCTTGTGAAGATAATTTTGACGTTGTTCAAACTGGAGTAATATTTCCCATAATTATAACTTCTTTTAGCGGAGCTGTGAATAATGCTGATTGCATTCTTGCCTATGCTGAATTGAATATAGTTGGCGTTAAACAAATCGACGATGTAGAGGCACCACAGTGGATTTCAGTGTGGGGGGCAATCGATGAATCGGGCATCTACCTCCCCGGGTATACTGTGGGCGATTCTATTATAATTCGAGTGTGGAGTTCGAGTTTTGAACAAGAATTATACGTTGAAGCTGACCTTGATTACCCCTATTATGGAATCGAACCACTTACCATTGGGAGTATTTTTGTATTCTCAACATTTCATGGTGATATAAATCAAGATAGTTTCATCGATATTCTGGATATTGTTTTCATAATAGACCTGTTATTATATCATGAAATTGAAGGTTACCAATTCTGGGCTGGAGAATTAAATGAAGATAATTCAGTTGATGTGGCAGATATTTTAGTCCTCATTGATATAATCCTTGTCAACTGATTTTACATCCTTAGGTGCAAATTGTATACGGAATGATAACGAATGACCGAAAAAAGTGAAATCAGAATTCGGTATTCCCAGTTTGTTACTGCCTTCCTAACTGCCGACTTCTTCAACTTATGGTTCGTGAGCAATTCGACTGGCTCATTGTAGCACCTGTCGAACCAACCAACTTGCTAATTTGTAAACTAAACAACGAGTCAACTCTTCTACTTGACTGTTTATGGTTTGTATCAAAAACAAAAAAGCCCATCAGACGACGGGCTTTTTTGTTTATTTCAAATTTTGGAAGTTAGTATCCGAACACCTCTTCCAGGGTCAGGTATTTCACTTCGCCGTACCCAGCCAGTACTGCCAGGTCCAGATCTTCTACGTTACCAATGATCATGACTTGGTAATTCCGGTCTTTCACGTACTGATCGAAAAATGCTTTCACATCTTCAAGGGTCATGTCGTCCAGTTTGCTGTAAACATCTTCACGGATATCATGATCCAGTCCGCGCCTTTGAGCAGTGAGGTAATTAAACAGAACGCTGGCTCTCGTCACTCGATCAGATTGAATTTTCTTGGAGACAGCATCCATCGATGCCTCAAATGACACTTGTGACTCAGGAAGTTCATTCAGCAGTTCGAACATAGCACTCATGGCTTCTGGCAGTTTATCCGCCTGCGTACCGAGATATGCCATCACATAGTGTGAATCATCTTTTTTTCCTGGATCGTTATAAGTAGCAAAGACAGAATACGCCAGCGCTTTAGCCTCTCGTATCGTCTGGAAAGTGATCGAAGACATACTCCCACCATAATAGCTGTTAAAGAGCGTCCGTTCCGCAACGTTAGCGGGATTATACGTCTCTCCCTTTGAAAGGAAAATGATCTCTGCCTGTTTCATATCATGATTCACGATGAAGATGCGGTTCTTATCGGATTCCCGTTCAACAAAATTCATAGCCTGCGGAATCGGAGTCATGATCTCTGGACGATTATGCAATCGATCAATCGTCGTTTTCACTTTCGATTCTTCTTCAGGACCATAATACAAAATGGAATGCTCAAACGTAGTCAGGGTATGGATTTTTGTCAGCAAGGTTTTTGATGTCAGGTTCATTAATTCATCTTGGGATAGGATATACGTAAAGGGTGAATTTTCACCGTATTTCCCATAATTATACAAACCACCCCACAGAATTTTGCTTTTTGATAATTTATTGTCTGCTCGAACCTTTAATAGATCAGCTTTTAGATTCTCCAGAGCAGGTTCGTTGGTTTGAGCATCGGAAAGTAAACTCTCAAATAATTTGAGTCCAGCTTCCATATTTCCCTGAAGGCCTGAAAGGCTGACCCAGACGCGTTCTTCAGAAGTATTGACTGAAAATGAGCAGCCAATCTTATAAAACTCCTGCTGGATTTCTGAAGGTAGATATTGGGATGTCCCAAGGTAGTTGAGATAATCCAATGCTATTTCTATACTGGGATCGTTATTGGTCCCCATTTCGAACAGATAGTATAACCTGAAGAGGTCATTTTCCTTGTTCTGGGTGAAATGCATCTGAACACCCTTGTTTAATTCTGAATGTTGGATGTCTTTATCATAATCGATGAAGACAGGAACCATATCTGGAATTTTAGCATCCATAATGGACTTAGCAAACGGAGAGACCGTATCGCGATTGATATCTAGAGGTGTGATATCCGGTTTATTCACTTTGGCTACATTTTTATCTTCACCAATCTGCTTGTAGATCACTACAAAATTATCGCCGAATGATTTATTGGCAAACCGAACGATATCTTCTTTTGTGAGTTTAGCGTATCGATCGTGTTTCTGTACTTCTTCTTCCCAGGATTTTCCGGAGACGGCAGCACTGACAAACGCATGAGCTCGGACCCAGTTGCTTTCGAATCCTTTCAATTCCTGCAATTTCAGATCGTTTCTAACCGCATCCAACAGCCAGTCAGGAAATTCACCTTTTTTCAGAAGTTCAAGTTGTGAAAGTAGCAGATCTTTCACTTCGTCAAGTGATTGCCCTTCTCTGGGTCGTCCCACCATGGTATAAACCGAGTAATCGTCAAATATCTGCGGATATGCATAGGCTCCCAAAACTTTCTGTTCCTGATTCAGATTTAGATCGATCAACCCAGCAGTATGATTGGAGATAACCTTTGAGGTGATTTCCAGCAGGTCTTCATCCGGTGAGCCAGTCCCACCAAATCGGAAACCGATAGTTACACTCTCTGCATCGGGACCTACTACTTCTTTAGAGACAGGTTGACTGATAGGTGATTCAATCGGTGATACAAATTCTGGTACCGGACTGGAAGGCAGTTTCCCAAACGTATCGTTGATCATCTGGATCGTTTTATCCGGGTCAAAATCACCTGACAGGCTCATGACCATATTATTGGGGACATAATAAGTGTTATAAAATTTTATAACTTTTGTTAATGACGGATTCTTCAGATGTTCAATACTCCCAATAGTAGTTTGGGTGCCGTATGCGTGAGTGGGGAATAGTTCCGCAAAAAGCAATTCGTCCACTTTGCTATTATCTGAATCGAGCGAACGGTTTTTCTCTTCGTACACAGTTTCAAGTTCGGTGTGGAAAAGACGCGTCACCGGATTCCGATATCGTTCGGCTTCCAGTTTCAGCCAGTTACCAATCTGATTTGCCGGGATATCATTCATATAAACGGTCTGTTCCACCCAGGTGTATGCGTTTGTTCCCTTCGCTCCCATGGAAGTGATTATTTTGGTGTACTCACTTGGGATTGCATACGTGGACGCCACTGTAGAAATACTGTCGATCTGGTGATAGATATTTTTCCGTTCCAATGAATCGGTGGTCAGATAATGTTTGTCGTAAAGCGCAATGATCTTTTCAATTTCAGGTGCTTCCTTTTCCCAGTTGTCTGTACCATATTTGTCCGTCCCTTTAAACAAAATATGTTCAAGGTAATGAGCAAGGCCTGTGGCGTCCGCAGGATCATTTTTATGACCCGCTTTAATACCCACCAGGGTTTGGATTCTGGGTTCATCTTTATTAACGGTGAGATAAACGGTGAGTCCGTTCTCAAGCGTGTATATCTTACCATTCAGCGGATCTCCCTTTACGGTTTTATAGGGAATCTTTGGCGCTTTTTGCGTCATTGACGGAATGCATGCCGCAGCAAGAACTAATGCTATGATGGCTATTGTTAACCGAGTTTTCATTTTATTATTACCTTATGTATTTTCTTTAATTATATTTGATAAATATTTTGATCGTTAAAAATAAGAAAGATGTTTCCATTCAACCTTTCATTTTTCTGTTTGAGTTTGTGACAATACAGGATCAAAGATCGTCCAGTATCGAGCGTGCATGAGTCAACAATATTCGATCACCATCGTCTTTCGGTGGGAGAGCAACAGCTTGAGTGAGGATCGATTCCGCATTCGCTGGATTTTCCATTTTAAGATACGTTTTACCCAACCACACATAGTGGCGAATTTCGGTAGGATCCGCATCAATGGCCAATTTAAAATACTCAACTGCCTGAGAAAAACTGCCTTCTGGCGGTGTCTCATATACCCAGCTGGCAATCTTTCGTTCGAACCAATTAAGGTTTGCTAGCTCGAAATTCCATCTCCCCATCACATGATAGGTGCCGTCGTATCCTGGATCAAATTGAATAGCGCGCAGGGCAAATTTCTCCACCTCATAAGAATTGATGATCTTTTGCTCTGTTCCTTCCAGAATTCCAATTTTCCCAATCAGAACGGCATACCAATGGTTTGCTCTGGCAGATGTAGGATTAATATCCAGAGCTTTTTTCGCCGCTTCCAGCCCGGGATAGAAATGCTGTTCATGGACAGTCCTGTCTTCCGTCTGATCGGCAATATCGAAATGGGCCTGAGCGATCCGCCATAATATTTCTGGGTTTACAGGATCATCGACCGATAGCTTGGAGAGGTATTCCAATTCTTCTTCAAACCGACTCTCTTTCGATAGGAGGTCAGCCTTGGCCAAGTCCGCCGGTATTATTCCAAATATGAAACTAATAGCCGGGAAAAGAAAAAAATAGCGCTGAAAGAGCATCATGAAATTCTCTGGAGGAACGTTTTATTTAGAATGATTCTGAATAAATGATCTTCACTTCCCGATTGGCGTACTTCGCGGAGTCATTATTCAGGGTGATATTATTATAATCCAATTCAAGCATCAGATTGGAAGTCACTGCCCATCGCACACCTGCATTCAGAAATCCCTTACCCTTTCCGAAAGTAATCTGGTCAATATCGTTCAGCTCATATTCATTATCGTTAAAGGCGGCATCATATTCCAGCAGCAATGAAAAACTGCGGTTCAGTTCTTTGTCAAATCCGAAGAAGAAATCCAGGTCTTTATCGCCATCCTTGTTCTCTGTCAGATTTTTACTCAGCCCGATGTGAAAGCCCAGATTGCCAAGGGCATTCCAGTTTTTACTGGCTACGATGAAAGCGCCCAATGCTTTCCGATCATAGCGTTCAATGAGTGTTGATTCTACATTTTCATCATCGGAAAATTCATGGTATTCACCTCTGCCCTGCGTATCCAAACCTACAACCACGGCCGGCCACTGAGTTGTTTCTTCATATGCCCGGTACTTGATTTGAACTTCCGGATAGGTTTTATTGACGGACATCTGCTGATCTCCGATAAACTTTTGCATGCCGTAGGACATCCCGATCATAAAATGATTGGTTAGACCCACTTCAATCTTTGGCAGGATACCACCGTTTTTCTGAAGCAGAAATTCAGAAGTGAATGTCCCTTTGGGAAGTGTCCCCGCCGTGGGGACAGAAACCAGATATAATGGAGGATATGGTTGCTCTCTCTGGGTGAATCCTGCACTTACAAAGAGGGTAACGGTCAATAAGGTAATAATATGTTTTTTCAATCCTGTCTCCTTTAACATAATGAAATTATCAATTTTGAATTCCCGGAATTATTGTCTGCTTCCGGGTTATTTTTATCAATTTAAAATAACGCTCACTAAAATAACAATATCCGAAACATTCACTTGGCCATCGATATTCATATCTGCCGAACAAATCTGATCATCGGTAAATGGAATGTTTCCCAAAATGTAGCCCACGACGGAAACCACATCCAACACGTCGGTTGTGCCATCTTCTGTCACATCTCCGTCTGCCAGGCAACTGTCCTGTACATTGGCTGATCCGGGCGTACCGAAATCCCCATCGGTCATGAGTTGACCGGATACGACCCAGTTCCCGCCCAAACTGTTGTCAACTATTGGATCGGTGAGTATCATACTTGCACCGACGGCATTTGGGAATGTCGCACCATTGTCATAATAGACCTCGTCCAATATCAATCCCGATGGA
>JABMOW010000151.1 GCA_013204025.1 Fidelibacterota bacterium
CAATTTTGAAGTATAGAAAGGAATGTTTGACCAAGCAGCGTTTACTGCGTAAATTCTATTGGTCAGGCGAAAATCAAATAACCGAAACGGTTTGTAGCGAATTAATTTCTGATTTGCGACATTGATTAAAAATCGCGTCGGAAGATCATGACCATGAAAAAGATAATCACAGATCTGATAGTCATGACCATCAGGAAACTCATGTCAGTAGTGATTGGGATTATACGATCCGGGTCCACAAGGTAATTATTCGTGAAACTGCATTAGCTTACGTAGTCACCAATATGGGTGAAAATGATTTAATGCCAGCCATTATTAATCCAGAAAAATACCTTCAAAAGAATTCATTATCCCCAGAGCTTTCCGAAGTAACTCTTCGCGGTCCACCCTCTCAAGCTTAGTTTTAAATAACAGTAACTTGGGACTGTACTACATTGCAGTCAAATGTACAAAATTCTGTATTAGAAGTGTCACAATTCGGGATTGTTTCTTTGCATCTCTCTTCCCATCATGAACAAAACTGATAAATCCACCTTATGATTGTTATAAGACACTGATAAGACAACAAAAAGTATAAAACTTATTAATAAGTACTTTAAAAAAGGAGACCAATTAATTGAAGGATAAAAGTAAATATTTATTATTGCTGCTACTTGGCAGCTTTGCCTTTTCCCATGGTGTTACCGGAGGAGACCAGGGATACATCCAGGAAATTTCAGGTATGAATATTGTGCCATTCATGTATCTTGGTGCAAAACATATGGTAACAGGCTATGACCACATTCTGTTTCTTGTAGGGGTTATCTTTTTCCTGTACAGGTTGCAAGATGTAGGACTCTATGTGAGCCTGTTCGCTATTGGACATTCATCTACTTTACTGTTAGGGGTGTTTGCAGATATTAGCATAAATGCCTATTTCATTGATGCTGTAATTGGATTATCGATTGTCTACAAAGCATTAGATAATCTTGATGCTTATAAACGATGGTTAGGATGGCAACCGAATACAAAAATCGCAACCTTAATCTTTGGATTATTCCATGGGTTTGGACTGGCATCTAAAATTCAGGAGTTTAGTTTGTCAAAAGACGGACTGCTAGTAAATTTGATCTCTTTCAATATCGGTGTGGAGATGGGTCAGATAATCGCATTATCTGTTGTACTGATCTTTATGAGCTTTTGGCGAAAAACAGGGAAATTTGAAAAATACGCTTACAATACGAATGTAGCACTTATGTCGGGTGGATTCATATTGATGGGCTACCAATTAACAGGATTATTTTATTCGTAAACTTTGAAAGGCAATCATGGAAAATACCAACTCACAGAATTATAAAGAACTACCATCTACAAAAAAATTGATACTTTCAACTATCATTGCAGCTTGTATAGCTACAGTCATATTATTTACAGCAATACTGCCAGCTGAATATGGTATCGATCCAACTGGAATAGGACAACTAATTGGGTTAAAAGAAATGGGTGAGATCAAGACATCACTGCGGTTGGAAATTCAGCAGGAAGCCAGCAGGGAGCAAAATACTCAAAAACAGCCAATAGGAGAATTTGAAACCAAATATCAGCTCAAAAAACTTGTTCCTAAATCAAAAATTGATTTATTAACTTTTGTGTTGAAACCTGGAGAAACAACAGAATTCAAGCTTCAGATGTTAGAGGGGGCAATAGTTGAATACAACTGGACAATTGATAAGGGCCATGTTAACTATGATAATCACGGTGATTCGCCAACGATCAATTACTATGGGTATAAAAAGGGTCAAAAAGTACAATCTGATCAAGGCAAACTCATTGCTGAATTTGATGGCAACCACGGGTGGTTTTGGCGAAACAGGTCAGACCAAGAAACTATAATATCTCTCAAAATTACTGGAGAATATCAATCATTTATACAATCCTAATAATTATACAAGTGACACCGTGTATTTTGCAAGATCAAATAGTATATTTTGTATCTAGTTTTAACAATGATTAATATTGCTAAATAGCACAGTATAAGAGATGTAGAAACAAACGGTTGATTAATAAAAGAAAAAAACAGAGCAAATGAATATTGAACAAATTAAGCACGAGCACCACTTTGGTCAACACAAACCAAAAGCGGCTGAGAGTCGCACATGGCTGGTGGTTATATTAACGGCAGTAATGATGATTGGCGAAATTATCGCAGGTCTGTTATTTGGATCAATGGCACTTCTGGCTGATGGCTTGCATATGGCATCCCATACGATTGCTCTGACAATCAGTGCCTTTGCCTATATTTATGCGAGAAAGCATGCTCATGATGAACGCTTTAGTTTTGGCACGGGTAAGATTGGATCTCTGGCAGGTTTTGCCAGCGCAATTTTACTTGCTATGTTTGCACTGATAATGATTATTGAAAGTGTAGAGAGGTTCCTAAATCCCGTTACAATAGCCTTTAATGAGGCAATTGCAGTGGCTGTTTTAGGACTAATTGTCAATGTTGTAAGTGTCTTTCTACTCAATGTGAAAGAACACCAACATTCCAACAATGATCACCACCATCATCACGATCATAACCTTCGAGCAGCATACCTTCATGTTCTAGCAGACGCCTTGACATCCGTTCTTGCAATTATTGCATTATTTGCAGGTAAACTGTATGGCTTGAATTGGATGGATCCAGTAATGGGGATTGTAGGCGCGATCATGGTAACACGATGGTCCGTTGGTTTGCTGAAGCAGACAAGTTCTGTGCTTTTAGATAAGCAAGCTCCTGAAAAACTGTCAAACGGGGTGATAAATATTCTGGAAAAAGATGGAGTGACCAAAGTCACAGACTTGCACATATGGTCGATTGGTCCTAATCAATTTGCTGCAGCGATCGAAGTAATTACATCAGATGTTCACAGTGAGAAGTATTTGAGAGATGAATTGAAAAGTGTAAAAGAGATTGTCCACAGTACAATTAGTTTTCGAATAGCAGATTGAAAAATTGATTATGGTGAAAAAACCTCTACAGAAATGGATTCTTATATCAATCGGGATCCTGTCGGTTGTGTTAGCCACCGGTGGCATTTTACTACCATTGCTGCCTACCACTCCTTTTCTTCTACTGGCAGCTGCATGTTTTATCCGAAGTTCTGATAGACTTTATCAAATGTTAATCTCACACAAATGGTTTGGTGTCTATATCAAGAACTATCGAGAAAATAAAGCCATTACCAAACGTAGTAAGGTTATGATTCTGCTGTTGCTATGGTGCACTCTAGGTTATTCGGCGATAGTGGTCTTCAGTTCTCTTGCTATACGAATAATATTAATATTCGTTGGTATGGGAGTCACATTCCACATAATACGTTTAGCAACACTGTCATCTGAAAGTGATTCTGGCAAATGATATAACCTGGCGCATCGTAAATAAGGATGCGAGGAATAAAGGCTTAACCATGCTCGGGTCTATGTGGTGTATCATATAGGACCTCAATGCAAGAAAACACTTAATATAAAAAGTGCAAGCCAACGATGGAAATGTAACCAAGGTAATTGATAATACTCAAAAATTGACCTTTTGACAGGAACTACAAACTGTGATGGTCACCACTTTTTGATAGTGAGCTGACCTGGAAGGGTAAAAACTGATAGAGCTAACATTCCGCGAACACCTGAATACACTTCCGGAGGCATTCACGGAATTGAACGCAAAAGAAACAAAAACAACTGTGCCAACTCTGTAAGAAACTCAGGATCGGACAACAATATAAAAGAAGGAAAAGAAAAATGTTCAAGAAAACAATCGTTACAATGATAATCGTATTTGGTGTGTCATACGTCATTGCTCAGCATGCTGCTCCAACAGGAACCCCCTTTGACGTAGAAAAGAGCAAGATCAGCTGGCATGCAACCAAGGTAACTGGAGAGCATAACGGCACACTTAATCTGGTTGATGGTATGGTTAAGTATCACGGCACCCATATTCATGGCGGTAAATTTGTATTTGATATGAACAGCATTGTGAATGTTGATATTGAATCGGAAGAATGGAATGCAAAGTTAGTAGATCATCTAAAATCAGATGATTTCTTCAGTGTGACAAAATTCCCAACAGCTACGATTGAGATTATGTCTGCAAGACCTATCAAAGGTGCAAAAAAGGGCGAAGTGAATTACATTTTTAAAGGTGATCTGACCATCAAAGATATCGTACATGAGATAGAATTCAATGCCGTTGTTGGTTTCACGAAAGAATATGCACAGGCAGCTGGTGAGATTGTAATTGACAGGACGCTATACGATGTGCGCTACGGCTCAGGAAAATTCTTTGAAAACCTGGGTGACAAAATGATCCATGATGAGTTCATTGTATCATTTGATGTCATAACAAAAACTAAATGAATCTGGAAGATTAACGGAGTTTTGAGTATGTGATGGAATTACCTGCGTCAACTCTCGTACTGTGGTATAATCGGCTCATTACTGTTGTCCAGTCTTTCATAACCATCGCCCAAAAACAAGTCATAGCAGTATAACGACATAAATTTACATTTTCACGACAGGAAAACAGCGGTTAAAACCAGTAATGAATTCGCATGGTGATTTTTTGGTGACTTGCTTCTTGTAAATCCAATAAAAATAGTCATGAGCGCTGGTCTTAGGAACCAGTGCAGCAATGCGTGGAGGGCTTCGGTGAAGTCCTCGGTATACCTTTTTAGCCCTGTGATAGATGATTCATGGGGCTTTTGATTTGTCGAATCTAATCATTTCTAAACAGATATTACCTGTTTTTTTTGGCATAAGAATAGTAATAATCAAAGGAGAGTCTTATGTCACAATGGGTCATTACACCAGATAAATACTTGTCTGTTGACGAAGTAAAACAACTTCGAAAAACCTGCTACGAGTTAGCCCTCATTGCTAAATCCAAAGGTAATCAAACTCCAGTTCGTGATGCAACGATAATAGAACTGGCACTGGGTACTGGTTTAAGAGTTTCTGAACTTGCCAATCTCATGATTGAACGCTTATTCCTTAAAAAGGGACAAAATTCACTATTGGTAAAGAATGGTAAAGGCGGAAAAGATCGAGTTGTGGTATTCAATGCCAGATTGAAAAACCAAATCCAAGAGTATCTGGACTATCGAACATCAAATAGCCCATATTTATTCCCCTCAGAGCGCGGAGATCAGATGACAACATCAGCCATTCAGAAAGTTTTCAAGAAACTTGCTAAGAAAGCAGGTCTTCCAAACCGGTATTCCATCCATTCCTTACGCCATACGCACGCAACCGAGCTGTATAAAGCATCGGGATACAATTTAAGACTTACCCAGCAGCAATTAGGTCACAGTAGTCCGACCATAACCAGCGTTTATGCTGCAGTTTTGAACAAAGATCTTGAAAATGCAGTGGAAAATCTGGAGTTTGAAGAGTAGGATCGGTCCTACTCTTTTAACTTACATTAAACTGGCTATATTTTCTGTAGTACTGGCTATGATACTCACTGTTTTGAGGTGAAATTGGTTATATATCAGTAGAAATGTAGCCAATTTATTTAATTAGCGGGTTAACCGGGAGAATGTACCATTTGATGGGTGGTCCAATCTATGGGAGCAGGTCACATATTTCAATTTTTCTCAATGAGAGATTGAATGACTATTGAACAAAAAAAGGGGGTTACAGTAGTAACCCCCTTTTACAGACAATAAGAGACTATGTCTATTTCATAAGTAATACCTTTTGGATTTTCGTAACATTTCCAGTTTCCATCTTAACGACGTACAATCCACTTGAAATATTTTTCGCGTTCCACACGATTTTATGAGATCCTG
>JABMOW010000152.1 GCA_013204025.1 Fidelibacterota bacterium
AGATTCCCTCTCAAATCAATTGCGATAACACCAAATTGGGAATTACGCTTTTTCCCGGCTTCAAGCGTCACTGATACAGCTTTGTGTAAAGACATACCAGCTTCAACCAAGATTACAATCCGGGACGCAACTGACAAATCAATAATATCTTCTCCAATACCGGTTACAGAAACTCCTGCGAAATCAGACACATAATTACCAGCAATGGTTGGGCAGTCACTTACACGCCCTGTTATCTCCATCCCAACTCCTCCAGTGGATGTTCCTGCGCAAATTACTCCGTTTTTGTCCAGTGCAACTACTCCAACAGTTCCAGTCTCTCCCGCAATCTTTTTTTCAAACTCAGTTTTTCGTTCTTCTGTGATCGGATCATAAAATGGAAATCCATTTTGATGTGCATATTTGGTGGCAAAATCGCCTGCTAAAACTCGATATTTTCCTGATGACAATTTATCCGCCAGATCAATGGGATGTTGAATATCTTGAACATTGATCACACCGGAAAATAATAAATTGGAGCTATCCATAATCGAAGCGGACATACGAGCGATTCCGTCAATTTGGAGTTTGCTTCCGGTACCAGCATTGAAAAGTGGATCATCTTCCAGCATCCGAACGCCATGTAAAACTGCTTTTCGTGCGTTTGAATCACATAATACATCATAAGTCTGATCAACGATCTTCTGCAGAGAATTGTGGAATTTTTTGATACGATTCGTCGAAAGTGTCAGATTTCCTGCACCACCATGGATGATCAGTTTTGGAATAAGTGTGGTCAAATCTATTATACTATTTATTCGGGGATCCCATTGATGATCATGTTCAGGATGATAATGACATCTTGAATATTGACAATGGAATCGGAATTGACATCTGCAGCATAAAATTGTGCTTGGGTCAATTCTGTTAGACCTAATATGACGTTTACCGCGACCACTAAGTCCTGAATATTGATACTGTCATCCTGATTGATATCACCGGGAGTAAATACAAATAGATCCAGGTAATCGATAACCTGTCGAATTGTTTCTTCAGCGGCGATCCGTGCAGTTTCGTTGGAGATCATCCCGCCTACATGGACGTGACCTGCAGTGATGCACATTTCTTCACCATACGCATATAAGTCGCGATACCAAACCCCATGATACCCCATGAACTCTGATACGAAATGTCCCGGATCACCTGACCAATCGATATATGGGTTCAGTCCAATGGGTAAGTCGTCCACAGCTGATACGATATTTTCCATTGGTAAATTGGAATATCGGTGAAAGTTAGAGATCTCGTCCTGATCAGGTGGATTCGGAGTAGGCATCACCGGCGTAGAATAGTCACCGATCCAGTTGGTTCGATTAAAGAAATTGTACTCCACTTCCCAACTGTTATCCATCCAACCACGGCTAAACGTAATGATTGCAATAGGTACATGGTTATCTGCGATAGGCCAGAAATCTCCAGACGTATCTTGGTAATCCACCTCCAGATCACCGTAGCCCTGACCACAGTCGGAGCAATCAGGATTGGTAAATTGAGGGAAATAACTCACTATATCATAGCCGCTGCTTTCCCAGTCTTCTCCCTGCCAACCACCCGGATTGAGATCTTCACTCTGACTAAAATGGCGTATCATCTCATTTGTAGGAGGCCAAAATCCAGTCACCAAAATAACCGGAGGTGTGCGATCACGATTACTGTGAAAAAATGAAGCCTTTTTTTGTACTGCTTCTGGTTCTGGTAAAGGTGAAGCGCTGGTTTGAACAGAACTGATAGTAACTTCACATCCATGGTTCTCATAACCCGGTAAATTTAGTTCAACGATAAATGAACTTGAAGTTATCAATCCGATGGTTTTTTCTGTACTTTGTTCAGTCGGATCCCAATAAAACGGACCCACATATTGATCAGAGTTTGGATACCGTAAATAACATTTACTGCCGACCGGTACATTTAAGCCTGTCAATGTCACCGAAAGAGGGATATTTTCTTTCAGCTCAATAAGAGTCTGGTAGATGGTCCGGTTATCAATTAGTTGCGGGGTTCCAGCCGTCACGGATACATTCAGGATTGCAATTCCCGAAACTGGTAAACTTACCTGGTATGGTGTTATTCCAGATCTAATGGTACTTAACGGTGGGTCATAAGGTGCAACCTGTGACCAACACAGAGAAATAAATATGATAAATGATCCAATAAGTCGATTGTTCATCCCATGATTCCTTTTGAAAACGAGGTGGAATTTAGCACGCTAGCGGATATTAGACGGTGCAAAATTCTGTTGCAGAAATCTGGGGCCGATTCCAAAATATTTCGATAATAGAGCATTTGAGAAAGTTTCTCTAAAAACAAAAATATCGCGGCGGTGTGAAAGGGATTTTAAAGCTCCGATGGTTCCGATGCTAATGGTCGGATCGACAAACGGATGGTCTCCTTAAATTAAAAAACCCACCAAAAGGTGGGTTTTTATGGCTCCGGCGGTAAGACTCGAACTTACGACACGCGGATTAACAGTACGCTGACTTCTCGACGGAGA
>JABMOW010000153.1 GCA_013204025.1 Fidelibacterota bacterium
AACTTCAGTCCCAAGGTTCAATGTTTCTACATCATCACTAGGAATAATAGCATCTGTGGCTACTGTAAATCGAACGGTTTCATTTTTAATCAGATTGGAAGAAAGACCAACTCTAAATATTAAGGGTAGTGGCCATGGATCAGTTTTCATCTTTGCTACAATTGTTTCATTGTGTCCTTCTGCATCTGGATCTAAATCGATTTTTCGGTAAAGATCTTTTCCATCCATAAAAAGGTCAGAACCAAGAAAATTAGAAATGCTCATTCCCAATCGATAATTGTCATTTGGAGCGTTGTAGAGCAATCCAAGGTCGATGGCAACTCCCGAAGCTTTTTCATTGTGAATCTGTTGATGAATGACTTTTCCTGTACCACCGAAAGAAAAGCGATCAGTCAAGTTTCTGGCATAGGCCAGACCAAAAACAAGATCAGAAGCTTTCCAGTATAATCCAGTACCTTCCTGATGATATAAATCTGTGATTTCTTCTTTCCCATAATCCAACTGGGTCAAATAGAGACCAAGAGAATTACTCTGATCCAGTTTAATAACGGTAGCCATTAGATTTATTTCTGTATCAACCAACCAATTGGTTTTGGCGAATTGCGCCTGGCTAGCAGATAATCGAGAAATACCGCCTGGGTTCCAATAAATTATAGATGCGTCCGTCGCTAATGAAGTGGTTGCACCACCCATCCCAATAGCCGCCGGCCCAATACCTATACCTAGAAATTGAGCAGCAGATGTTCCAACTTTTGATTGACTAAATATCGCTGAAATAGAGAAAAGGATAATAATAAATTTCTTCATTTTATCACCGCAAATTTCCCAGATTTTTTACCACCAGATGGTGAGTCTACAATGTAAAAGTATACACCATAGGCAACATCTAAGTTTTCTTTTGTCTTAAGATTCCATGTTACAGTCCCGTCATGCAGATCCAGGGTGGGATCTATAGATTCTAAATGTTGGCCACGAGCAGTAAATATATGAACAATAGCATCCTGCGGTACATTTGTGAAATAAATTTCACGTTCACCACGACCACTTGTAATTCCAGGAGCAAGTGCCGCTTCAAATTCATGAGCGGCATAGTAGGGGTTTGGAACGACCTTTATAGCTTTCATGTCAGTTTTAATACTA
Source organism: Fidelibacterota bacterium (assembly GCA_013204025.1). Taxonomy (GTDB): domain Bacteria; phylum Fidelibacterota; class Marinisomatia; order SCGC-AAA003-L08; family JACNLC01; genus JABMOW01. Next base: position 1,141 of record JABMOW010000153.1, read on the forward strand.
GCATGATCAATGGCGGGAAGAGGTGTAGTAAATCGGTATGTATCACCTGCCCTGAATGGTTTTTTCAAAGAAATAAATAGTGTGTCACCGGTACCGAAATTAAATGTTGCAGAGTCTGGATGTGATTGTCTACGAGTGAATGTGATTGACCACCCATAATGATACTCGGTTGAGTCAGCATAATCTTCATCAAAGAAATAAAGAACATCAAGATGGTCGATTGCACCAGGACGTTGAACATATGGCGGTATCACTTGAGGTTCCAACAGAACATATTTTACTTCAGTGTTATTTGTAGTATTAAAGATCCTAAAATTAGTTGGATCGTTCGGATTCAAATTTGGTAGCGCGCTGGACATACCAAAAGTAGAATCATCCGAAAATACTACTATATAATCACTTGGGAATTTTTTAGGGATTAATGTTGGAGGAAACGGTTGAAGCCCGACCGTGAAGAAATACGTAGAATCACTTTTATTTTTTTCCCAGTTAACATGATCAGCAGTAGTCCACCAATAGGTCAGTGAATCAATAGAGTTTATACTCCAATGATTATCGAAATTGAGTCGAACTCCATCAAATATTTTAGAATCCTTTGTTTCGGTAACATACGGTGTTTTATTTTCTGCTCTCCACGTTGAGTTGTGCATGTAGGGATTATTATAAACCGAATAATGTTTAAAGGTGATTGTGTGTTCATCGCTGTCTAATGTACCAGGGATAGCTCCACGAATACGTCCGAAATCAGTATCAATGATATAATCTGAACTTGGGAGGATATTTCCAACACTGTTAGTGATCGAAACGGATTCAAGGATCAAATTTGTATATGGTATGTCAACCATCAGCGTATCATTTGGTGTAAACGCATATGATATTGTGTTTAAATTTTTGACAGAGTAATACGTGGTAACACTTGTATACTCATCTGGGTCTACTTTATCTACGTTTGGTTCACCGGCGTCAGCGTGACCATTTAATTCGGATCCATCAGTATCACCTGTATTCGCAATACCATCACTGCCAACATCATCGGTGGCAGGATTCCAGTCATTATCATTATCTACACCATCCGTTGATTGGTCAACAAATGTTATTTCGTATTCATGACCCGTGAGTTGCGTCTCATCCACAACTTCTACTGATAAACTCCCGGTAGCAATTCCGGATATTTTTGATACAGAAATAGTTTCCTCAATTGCATATCCCGCAGCTTTTGTTGTTGGTGTAACTACTGCAGTGTTAATATCAGTTATAATCTCGCTACTGGGTAGTACGGATATAAACTTTGTGTTTTCCGCCGGGAAAATATCTTTATCTCTTTCTCCAGAATCATAGGCGACTAATGCATAATAGTATGTTCTACCATTAACAACATCATTGTCAACAAAGCTATGCTGCAATCCAGTGTTATCACCAAGATAATAAGTGTATCCTTGTGTTTCTTGGAACAAGATTTCAGAAGGGTAAAAGAATCCTTCCAATTCGTCATCCAAATCGAATTGTGCTATCGGTGAATAACCTTCAATAATGCCGTGTGCGTTTGTAACATTTCTTACATCGTTAAAATTGGCGTCCGTGGCACGGTAAATCTTATACCCCTGGAAATCTTTCTTTTTTGTTATGGGATCGACACTGGTTTCAGAAACACGATTCCAGTAAAGCGTAACGAAACCGCTATCAGATACAGTGGTTAATGTTGGTTTTATTGGGGGTGGCGGAAAGCGATAATTATTATTATAAATATTTTGAACGGTTCTTTTATTGTCGATGAGTTCCTCTAGATCACGGCCATATACTAGTGCAACTGAAAAACGCTCTGTTTGACCAGCGCGTAATGGGAAAAAGCCCGAACCATAGATAAAATCACCATCTTCACCAGCGATAGGAACACCATCCTGAATTGAGCTTGGCGTATCAAAAAATCCAGGACGAAATCTATCCCATAGTTGTTCATCATAGCGCATTGGATATTCACCAGCAGGTGTGAAATAATCAAAGCTGGTTAATCCAACCTGATCGGACTCATCCACATCGGTTTCATCAAAATTCGGTTCACCATGAGTTGGTACACCATCACTTTCACCATAGTCTTGAGTTCCAGAGATACCATCCGAACCCACGTCATCATATTCCGGATCCCAATCGCCATCATTGTCGATGCCATCATCACGTTTCTCATCAATCAACTCATTCGTGAGACCAATTCCTGTCAAATAATCAATATGTGCACGAGGGTTGATGACGTCAAACAATATAACGCCATTTTGATCAACGCGCCGTTGCCGATAGTGCAGGTAATAATTTTCGTCTACCAATCCATCAAGATCGTTGTCATACCCATCATAAGCATTAGGGTTCACACCTTCTCTGCCCTGGGATAGGCGAATTGAATTTCCCTCAGCCAGTTTTGAGTGACCGGGGATAATGGTTATGAAATGATTATTAGTTTGTACAATAACCGTATCTTCATTCGGGATCGTGTAATGAATGCGATCATAATTGGTATCAATTAATACAACAACATCACCAACATTTATAACGGTTGAATCAAAGTTCTCTTCTTCAAATAACGGAGCAAAAGTCCACCCTTCGTATGAATCATAATCACCGTCATTATCAATCCCATCAAATGGATTCCCGGGGCTTTCCAAAAAAGCATAACCAACCATACCAACATCACCCACCCATTTAGGGTTTCGATCTGCATTGTTGTCATAATCACCGGTATACGTAATGTCGTCATTTACATCAAAAAATGA
>JABMOW010000154.1 GCA_013204025.1 Fidelibacterota bacterium
ATAATACGAGTACTTCATCGCTTGAGCTGCATGAGAACTGCAATTCCTGTCCATCGGTCTCAATATCAACGTCCGTGCCCTGAATGGTAAAACTGACATCAATATCTTCATTGGTAACAAAATCGGTTAAATTTCCTAAATACGGATCATCATTCACAGGGACGATGGTTACGGCTAACGTCTGGGTATCTGTGATGGAGTTTTGATTTGCTTGTTCAACGGTTTCCGCCTGGATTGTAAGTACAAAATCATGCTCGTTTGGTGCAGGAGTTATATACAATCCTGATAATTCACCAGGTAATAGTGTATAACTTTCATCTTGATTTAAAGTCCCTGCTGACAACATGGCACCCGGTGTGAGGCCAGAAATATAGACGGTCAGTGTTTCAGAACCGTCCGTATCCACCAGCGAGGCAGAAATATCTAATGGAATATCAGTATCCTCAACACCTTCGGTATTCTGGATAACCAAAGTGGGAAGATCAGCAACAGCATTTACAGTGACGTTCACATCTGCTGAAATGTCTCTAAAGTCTCCCCCATTACCTTCTGTTGCAGTAGATGTAATATTGAGAATGAAGTCGAAGTCATCATGTAATGGCGGCGTAACCGTAAATGTAAAGGTTCCGTTTCCATTATCAGCCAGATCACCCATTTCTGCACCATCGGGCAGGCCAGTAATCTCAATAGCCAATGTTTCAGATCCGTCGGTATCGGTCAATGCGGTCGCAAATGTAATATCTACAGGGATGTCCTCATCCGTGGCTACATCGCTGACTGATAATTCTGGTTGGTCTGCGATGGCTTCGACGGTTATATACAGAGAATCTTCTCTTGAAATAAAGTTGGTCTGGGATTCAAAAGAGACGGCTTCAACGTGCAGCCATATATTCTCATCACTATTGGGAGGAGGCGTCATTGCCAGATCGGCAAGAAAATCTGCCTGGATCAAATATCCATATCCCTGAACAGGAATGAGTTCATGATTAAATGTAGCTCCTTCTGGAAAATCCGGGAAAAAGATATACAGAAGCTCTGATCCATCTGTATCGGTTAAAGCAGCAGATATGGGTAATGGAATCGGCGTATCCTCAAATCCCGATTGGTCTTCGACAGATAATTCAGGCATATCTGGAATTGGATTTATGGTTACTGTAATTGAATCGGTAAGCGTAGTGAATTCACCTCCAACTTCCGTCGCGATTGCTGTAAATGCAAAGGTAAAATCAACTGCACTATTGTATGTTGGTGTAAGCTGAAACTGATACGCTCCCATTGTTTCGGAAATATCTGTTATTGTAGTCCCAACAGGCAATTCACCAACTTGGAAGCTCAAGGTTTCAGATCCATCCAAATCAGTGAGTGACGCATCAAAAGTAATATCCACTGTTGTATCTTCATCAGTAGTCACATCGGATAATACTATGTCAGGTACATCAGGTACTGGTGCGACGGTGACCGAGAAAATGTTATCAAGGATAGAATTGTCAATACGAGACACATTGTCTGTGCCACGTACGGTTATTTGTGAGGATCCGTGGAGATTCGCAGTATATGATATTGATAGTACTCCAGTTTCGGGATTGAGCTCGGCGAATACTAAATCAGAATTGGTATTTTCGATAATTGAAAATGTCAAATATTGCAGATTTTCAACCGCCCCATTTGTGAGGTCGATATCCGTAAATACGGTATTGAGATCAAATGTATTTGGATCAGCATCTTCATTAACTGTGTAATCTGATACGGGATCAATGAATTCAACCGGATCATTTATCGGATTAACAGAAACGGTAAATATCGAGGTGGATGTGGAGTCAATTCCATTATGGTCAGTCCCACCATTATCATGCATAAAGATATTAACAGATGCACTCCCATTAGCATTGCCAACCAGACTGTATGAAAGTGTTCCGATCTCATTGACAGCAGGTAATTCAGTAAACAGGGCATCATTGTCTGTGGCCAAAACAAATGTAGGATGTTGTCCCAGTATTTCAACTTCATTCGAAGGTCCCATAGAAATATCAGTTGCCCAATTCTCGATAGTGATGGTTCCATCATCTTCATCTGCCATCACATTTCCGGAGTGACTGAAAGATGGAGCATCGTTAACCGGAAGTGCTTCAAGTATAAATGAGTTATGATCAAAATAGACTTCATCTGTCGCAAACACGGACACGGTAAATTCACCAAACCAATCGTCTTCAGGGATTATCTGCACCTGCGCCACATTGAATTCATCCGTATCTGTAACAATGATGGTGATATTCCTAATGCTGGATCCAAAAATAACTTCGCTAGTATCGGCTTCCCATGCTGTAACTGTAAAGATGGCACTTTGATCTTCTAGAATTGTGATAGTCGTATTCTCATCCCAAGGTTCACCATTTATTTCTGTTAGCAATGGTGCATCATTGATGGGAAGAATACTGATATCAAATGCCTGTTCGGTAAAACGGTCATCCCCTCCAAAATCTGTTCCGCCATTATCAATTAGCACAATCGATATGTGGGCGTTTCCAAATTTATTCTGTGCGATTTGGTAAGTAAGATCTCCACCTTCATTAATTTGAGGGAGAACTGCGAACAGGGCATCATTGGTAGTTGTGATATCAAAAGTTGCAGTCTGACCAAGGTCAGATACTTCATTTTCAGGACCCAGTACAATCCCAGTTGCCCAGGTAGAATGAAGTTTTGCGCTTGAGCCAACCAAAGGATTGCTACTGCTATCATCTTCGTTTTCGGTAATATCTGCACCAATGGTGAAGTAGGGTTCGTCGTTCACAGGGTTCACGGTTATCGTAAATAAATCCGAAAATTCATCATCGCCACCAAAGTCCGTTCCACCGTTGTCATTCAAAACAATCTGAATCGTTGCTGTACCATATAAATTGTGAGTAGGTTGATAGTCCAGCGTCCCCAATGGTGAAATTGTGGGAAGTATAGCAAATAATCCATCATTGTCTGTAGTCAACGTATAAATTGGATTCTGCTCCAGATCGCTTACTTCGTTATCAGGTCCAAGCACCAGTCCTGTAATCCAATTTTCAACTGTCTTTTGCGCTGAAGCAACATTTAAATCAACACTTCCATCGTCTTCATTTTCGGTAATATTTGCACCGACAACAAATGAAGGCTTATCATTAACCGGATTAACGGTTATGATAAATGTGTCAGTAAAGGTATCAACTCCACCGTCGACAGTTCCTCCATTATCTAACAATGTCATAGAAATGTTGGCCGTCCCATACATGTTTAGCGCTAAGGTGTATCGTAGGGTACCATTTGAAAACAATGTGGGTAATTCTGAAAAGAGAGCATCATAGTCGGTAGTCAGGGTAATAGTGGCATGCTGGAAGAAATCCTCAACCTCATTTACAGGTCCTAAATTTAAACTTGTAGCCCAACCCACCAATAATTTTTGAGGTGCCGAAATAGTGAGGTCTGTATTCGCATTATCCTCATCATTCACAATGTCCTCACCAAGTATGATAGTTGGTTGATCATTAACGGGCTGAACTGTAACTGTGAAAGAAACCGCCTGGGTAGTGTCTATACCTCCAAATTCCATTCCGCCATTGTCAGATAAAACAATGGTCACTGTGGCAGAACCATATTGGTTCAACTCTGGAGTATACGTTAATTCACCTGCAGGTGATATTGCAGGAAGAGTAGAAAATAAACCGTCATTGTTTGTGAAAAGAGTAAAAGTTGCATTCTGACTGAAATCTACCACTTCATTTTCAGGTCCAAGATTGATATTGGTTGCCCATTCAGAGATGAGGTGTTCAGCGCCAGGCTGTGAAATGGTTGTGTTACCGTCATCCTCCAAAAAGGATTGGTTAGCACCAATTGTAAAAGCAGGAAAATCATTTACTGGATTCACTGTGATTTGAAATGTCCCTGATAAATTGTCATCACCGCTATTATCAGTACCACCACCATCATTCAGCACGACGGTTATCAGAGCAGATCCATATACATTATGGGCAGGACGATAGGTCAATGTACCTTCAGGATTAATAATAGGAAGTTCTGCAAATAATCCATCATTATCCGTTGTAACTGTGAAAGTCGCAGCCTGACTGAAATCTACCACTTCATTTTCAGGGCCAAGATTGATAGCACCAATAAATTCTGTAATTGTTTTTGCAGATGCGGCAATAGTTTTATCCGCTGATCCGTCATCTTCGTTAACGGTGATATCCGCGCTGATAACAAATGTGGGTTCATCATTCACCGGATTAATAGTGATATTAAACGTTTGAGCAGATGAGTGATCTGATCCGTTTCGCTCCGTACCTCCGTTGTCAGACAATATAACTGATACTTGGGTGGAACCATATTGATCTGTTGCAGGAGCATAGGTCAATGTTCCATCAGCGCTAATGGCCGGTGACACAGAGAAAAGACTGTTATTATCATTGGATACCACATAATTCAGTGATTGTGTCAGTTCATCCAGTGGACCTGCAGATATAAGTGTTGCCCATCCAGCGACGGTGGTCTCTCCTGAATCCTCATTTACAATCTGATCAGCGCCTTTTGTGAATGATGGACTATCATTGACTGGCTGAATTGTGAGAAATACAGTGGACGTATTAGACGTCACAGCAGGGTCGACAATTGCCCAAGTGCTTCCAATAATTGATCCATTATTAGAATTAGAAGTCAGATCTGAAATGGTAGTACCGGTTCCTTCATCCATCCGCCAGGCTGAAATCATCCCAGTTTCATCTACGTCCATGCGGCCGTACATTCCGGATAAAATTTCGATTTGCGAACGGACTGTTCTCCAGATTCTAACTACATCAATCTGGCCATCAAACCATCTTGAATTATCATAAGAAAGTACACCAATCTTGATGGGAGCGGAGTTAGCAATCGTACCAGTGAACGTAGAAACACTGCTTTCATTTCCACCATTTATGTAAAGAACCAGATTCCCACCACTTGTCCATGTCATAGCAACATGGTTCCATTCTCCTGCGGTGATGGTTTCCGATGAAAACGTAGAATATTCAGTACCGCTTTGATAAACAGACCCATAAAGCGTACCATCTGAAGCGATTTCAAGATCAAAACCACCGGAAGATTCACTTGGATGACCGGTTTTTCCAATTACGTTCATCAAACTGATACCATCGGGTTTGACCCAGGCTTCAACGGTAAATGATGTAACGTCAAAACTAGGTGAATCAGGAATAGTGACGTAATCACCGATCCCATTGAAATTCAATGCATATCTGGCATCTGTTTCGACCTTATAAGTAAAATTATCGGTTCCATTATAATTGAGGCTGGGACCGTACGTAAATGTACCAGTGTGGTTATTGGTCAGGTTTAGAGAACCATGTGAACTCCCACTGACAATTGAATATGTCAACTGATCGCCATCGCCATCATATCCCGCAAGCGTTTCGCTCAGAACAATATCTTCATTTGTGGATAAATCCATGTTGCTGGTAATAGGTGGATCATCCAACGGCGTGACCGTCAGATAGAAACTGGTATTTGCAGCCAAAGAACCGTCGTTTACGCTCACCAGAATAGATGCCACTCCAGAGAAATCGGATGTGGTAATAGTCAACAATGTGGGAGTAATTGTGAGTGTAACTCCGTTTGTATCACTAATTGCTGAATAAAATAGATTTGGACTATCAACATCGTTGGCAGCAATGGATATCTGTAAAGATGAATCTTCGCTAATAGCTTGGTTATTAACTTGCTGAATAGTTGGTTGGTCATTTACGTTGTTTACTGTAAATGTGGCAACATCAGTATCGAAAAATGCGTGAGCAGTCTGATCAGTAATAGTAAATGTAATGGTTTCACTGCCATACCAATCAGTATTTGGTATCCCAATTGTAACCAAATTGCCGGTTCCAATTGATACGGTAAGCTCGCTATTTCCCGAATAAGTAATGACTGTAACGTCATTGTCCTGCTCGACAATATAATTATCAAGATCAAAGGATGAAAAACTGTTGCCCTCATTGATGGTTTGGTCCGGGATATTTGAGATGATAGGTGTGTGGTCGGCATCAATGGTAAATACTGCCTGATCAAAACTGGAGTATTCATGAATGGTCCCCTGATCTTGGACGATAAAGTTTACTGTTTCGGTACCTGACCAATTATTATTGATAATGTCAAAAGCGACCACATTTTGCGAGTCCAGGTTCACGATAATATTCCCGGCATGTAGTTCGAGTGGAGAAGTGGGATTCCCAATAACCGTGTTCGCCTGAAATGTAATAGTTTCAAAAACAGGAACCACATCCCCAACAACAGTATCATAAAACTGGAAGGTCATCGTTTCGCTATTCACATTAGCGTAAACCTGAAGGAAGTAATAATAATTCTCACTCACCAATACGGGTGAAGCCACTCCTCTAAGGACTCCATTGGAAAATATTCCCAAGAGATATCCGCCTGCGCCTGCCTCCGCTCCACGAATATACACACGAGAAGTGATATTCATACTCATTTCATAATTGGCAGGATTGATCGTCCAGTCCGGAGGTATCGATGAACCACTAGTATTGACAAACTCATATGACCATTGAACCGGATCACCGTCAATCTCATTTAAATAATTATCCAAATCAAACGTGGTAAATGATCCACCGGCACCAATTGTCTGATCCGAGATATCCAGAATTCCTGGGATATGGTCTTCCCCTCGTACTCTGAAAGTCGCACTGGATGATCCTGTCAATCCGATAGGGGTATCGTCATGTGCAATAAATGAAATGGTTTCCATACCGATCCATCCAACAGTTGGTACCAGAGTTGCAGTATTTCCTGTAATAGTCACCGTAATATTTGTCGATCCGGCAGATGTCCAATACACAACATCACCATCAATTTCTGTCAAGTATTGGTTGAGATCAATATTTGAAAAATTGCTGCCAACTTCAACTTCCTGACTTGGGATTTGACTTACATTTGGATTATTATCTGGTAGAACTGTGAAAGAAGCAGCATCACTTCCTGAGTGCAGGTTTGGTGTGCCCACGTCTGTCACCGTAAAGGTGATTTCTTCGCTTCCGACCCAACCAACCCCAACTTTTTGTACCTGTACAATGCCTAAAGTATTTAGATCGACAAGAAAATTTCCAGCATCTAATTCCACTGGTGATTGCGGACCTCCCTGGACATCGTTCGCCACAAAATTAAAGGAATAGTTGACTGGGACTACATCACCGGTTTGAGCATCGTAAAACTCTAATGAAATTGGTTGGTTACTGACATTAGAGAAAATTGTCAGGAAGTACAAATAGTCATTACCAA
>JABMOW010000155.1 GCA_013204025.1 Fidelibacterota bacterium
CCTACGCGTCGGGAGGTACAGAAAATCCCAATGAAAGTTGAGATTTTTACTTATAAGAAAAACTTGAGAATCATGTTCTATACTTATGTTTTAATTAGTGTCGATAAATCGCATCGTTATATCGGCCATACGCAAAACCTGTCCAACCGAATTTCATATCACAATTCTGGAAAAGTACGTTCTACAAAAGCATTTCGCCCATGGAAAATTGTTTATTTTGAAGAATTCAATACGAGGGAAGAAGCAATTCAGCATGAAAAATATCTGAAATCCGATATTGGAAGAGATTGGCTAAAAGATAAAATATAAGTCATGCTGGTTCCCCGCCTGCGGCAGACAGGGATTCCAGTCCTGCTCGCCTAATTTATAATGTTAAAGTCCCGACCAAGGCGCTGGGAGGTACAGAAAGCTATCCTTAAAATGTAGACTTCGATTATTTCCCTCACTACTCCGGAAATTTCTAAAAAATATTATGTTAAAATACACAATGGATATTGCAATAAATATATGTAACTTAAAAATAATATTTAGTAAAAATATCTCCATTTGAAATTATTATATCAATCAAGGCTTTGGTCATATCCTACTTTGATTGTTAATCTTTAAATATCATAAAGAGTAAAACCTATGACGTCGAACAAAACCATCACTCGGAAAAGTATTTTGTCATTATTTCTTTTCATAATGTTATTGTCTGTCACGTTTTCAAACCAAATCATCAAATTGGAAAAAACGGATTATGCAGAACATTCACAGCACTTTTCCGGATATCCATACCTTGAAGTTCCTTTTGACAGTAGTAAATATGAATTTGATGATTTCAATGACATTGACAAATTTTTTCTTGTTGAAGCTGCAGATACCAATGTTTCCATTCCTGTCATATTTACGAAATCAGGCAACGTATTTTATGGACAAAACCATGAATCCAAAATCGAACACCAGGTAGTATTTGATCGTGAATCGATTGGACTTCCAGGGAAGGTTGGTATTGTAGATTTTGGTTTAAAATTACCAATTCGTCCGGTTTCAAATATTTATGATGGCAACAATGGGAAAATGACTAAAACCGGAATGTTACTCGTGAACACCAATGACATCTACATCGGAACAATCAACTTATCCGGCGCACCCACACTCATTGGTATCCTCACCCAAGGTGAAAATTTTCTGTATAACAAACTTAGCAGTATTTTAGTGTTTGTTGATCGAAACCACGATAATAAATTTGACTCTGAAGAAAGAAGTCCGGGTACCGATCAGGTCAACATTAAAGGCGAAACCATTAAAATTGAAAAAATCACCTATGATTCCGAATATCTCTACCTCCATACAATAAATCCTCAACACCCGGATTCATCCTTCAATATTGGATTTAAGCCACCAAATATTGAATTGGAACCCCTGTTTTCCGCTGATCCAGTCTTCTTTGCTGATATAATGAATGAACATGATCAGATTATCGTATTAAACTGGTGGTTTGGTGGATGTATACCATGTAGATTGGAAATTCCCTACCTGAATGAATTAGTGGCAGAATATTCTGATCGTAAAGAAGTGATTCTTAACATATCTTTCGGTGAACAACCACAGATGCAGGAATTTAGTCCGATACGATTTATTACAATTAACCCGGTTGATGAAAAAAGTTCGATAATAGAATTCCTATCTAAAAATGAGTTTTTATATGAACAATTCATCTGTGATAAAAGTACTGCTGATAAATATGGGATGACTTCGGTACCGCAGAATATTGTTATCAATAGAAATGGAGATGTCATTTATCATAATACCGGATTTGCTATAGGGGGAGGAGAAGATACTTTTTTCAAGGGGGTGAAAGCCGTCATTGATGAAGAATTAAACAAGACAGTTGAGATAAAGTAATTTCATCAGATGATACTAAAACCTTATCCTCTGCTTCCCTCACCAACTCTTAAACTCATGGACTCGTTAAACTCTAATTCGTGCTATTCGTGAAATTCGTGGTTATTAATAATTCTATCCCTCTATGTTTTTTCAACATTTATTAATTATTTTATACCTATGAAAACGAACAAAATTATCACATCAGGTCTGCTTATCTTGTTGTTGGGATTTTTTTTCCCACAAGAAAATGGAGACATTATTGAATCAGAACTATTGGGTACCATGACCGCATCACAGGTCCAAAGTCAATTGTACTCATATTTTGGGATTCCTTTTCCCGATGCCATTTATGATATCTCTGTGTATCGGGTGGTTTACCAAACGGAGTTCCCCGATGGCGAATCGATCCTTGCATCTGGGACGATCACAATCCCGCAAAATGATGAGTTTGCATTCCCGGTGGTATCTGCCCAACATGGCACGGAGACCGTCCGCAATAACGTATCATCCGTGTACGGATTTGATGCCATCAACATGTGGTTGGGTGCATACGGATATATCACACTTGAACCTGACTATATCGGGTTGGGTGTATCTCAACTTTTGCATCCGTATCATATGGCCACTCCATCGTCGGAATCAATCATCCACATGATTCGAGCATCGCGGTATTTTTGCGATGACAGGAATGATATTCAATACAACAACCAGTTGTTTCTATTGGGGTATTCCGAAGGGGGATATACCACCATGGCGGCACACAAATCCATTGAGGAAAATTATGCTGATGAGTTCAATGTGACAATGTCCATCCCCATGGCAGGCGCCTACAGTCTATCTGGGGTCATGGTGGATATGATGTTGTCGGGAGTTACCTACTCCCAGCCCTATTATGTGGCGTACATTATGTTGGCATACATCCAGTATTACGAGGATGGCAACTTTCAGGATTACTTCACCAATTACTACACATCTCTCCTGCCTGGATTATTCGATGGAACACATCCCGGATGGCAGATCAATTCCTATTTACCGTCGATACCCATCAATATCCTGCAACCCTCGGTGATCGATGAATTTTCGCAGAATGATCAGCATCCGTTACGACTCGCCCTTCAGAATAATGATCTTTATGATTGGACACCACAGGCATCAGTGTATCTGATCCATGGGATGGGCGATGAGGTGGTACCCTACGAAAATTCTCAATTGGCATATGAAATTTTTTTAGCAAATGGCGCGGATGATGTGCATCTCATTGGACTGCCTGCCTCGTTGGGCGGTCACGGACCCGTATCTGTCTATTGTTTGCTTCAAGCATCGACAATCCTGCAGAATCATTCAGCTACAAATATCCACGGTGATGTGAACGGCGACCTAGCCATCAATGTGTTGGACATCGTTCAGATGGTGGCGATCATTCTGGGTACGCATCTCCCTACTTCCTACGAGAGCTGGGCAGCAGATGTGAATTGGGACGGTACGGTGAATGTATTAGATGTTGTTAATATTCTTGGACCGATATTGGAGCCATAAAATCCATACCAACTCGTAATCGCATTTACCTATAACCGTGTGGATTCAGGCATATTATCTACATTCTCACAACAACATACTTCTGGTAGTATTTCTTACAAAAAGTGGCATTTGATAGGCAGTGAAGGAATTTTAGTAGAACATCTTCGAACTCTGGTTTAAAAATACACCTCCATTAAATCTGGACTGTGCTCTTTCCATGAGTGCGTGTCTTACCTCAAATCCATCCACACAGAGGATGGACTCCGTTCATCATATACAGTCATTCTACGATGGTATCGGTAAACCTAAAATAACCACTATCGATAGCATTGGGCAATGCACCCCGGTGAAATCAATACGATCGTGCAGACACGGTTGCCTCGGCACACTCGAAACACTCAACGGCCAGAGGTAATCTCGGTGGATGAGTAATCGCCTTTGGCGATTGTATCGAATCCACTCGTTTACCCAAAAAATTCACTCGTTTGCAAAAATACTTTTTGAATCCATTACATATTCTTTATAATTTACTTACGAGTAACTTACGAGTTTAAAGAGCTACAGGCTTCTGGCTACAGGCTGCAAGCCGTAATCACAGGAGAGACGTTCATGAAAAACTTCAAAAAATTACAAATTTGGTAACAGGGTATGGAGTTAGTGAAAAAAGTATATAAACTATCTGGATCATTTCCATCATCTGAAAAATATGGGCTTACAAATCAAATTACCAGAGCGGCTACTTCCATTCCTTCGAACATTGCAGAAAGGAGCAGCAGGAATAGTGAAAAAGATTATCAGCGTTTCCTGCAAATCGCGCTTGGCTCTTCATTTGGAGTAGAAACCCAATTATTGATCATGCAGGAATTAGAAATGGTACCCAAACAAGCGGTTAAATCAATAATGGATATTCTTATTTCTGAACAAAAAATGATTAGTAGTCTGATCAGCAAATTAAATCAATAAACCAGCTTGAGGCTTGTCATGCCTGTCAGCAGACAGGTAGCTTGAAGCCTGCAGCTAAACCGGAGGTATCTATGCTTCTTTCACCGAAAAAACAACAGTTTGTGGATTTCATCCAAAATTTTACCCGGCGGCAAGGACGCGCGCCTACCTTCGTGGAGATCAGCGAAGGATTAAGTATCCGTTCTCTGGGGACTGTCAACTGGTACGTGAATGAACTGGAAAAAGAAGGCGTCCTGAAGCGAATGAAAGGATATAACGGCAAACGGGCGCTGTCTATTCTGGAACAGCACATGCACAACACACTCCCACTTCTGGGGCTCATCACTGCGGGATATCCTCTGGAAGTCTTCGAAACCCGTGAGACCATTGACGTTCCGTCCCATCTCTTTCATCTCGACAATTATGCACTGAAAGTGTCCGGAAACTCCATGATCGAAGACAATATCCAAGATGGCGATTTTGTGGTCATTCGAAAAGTAGAGGACGCCGATTCGGGACAAACGGTGGTTGCGTATGTGAATGGCGAAGCCACCTTAAAACGGTACTATCCGAAATCTAACGGTGTCGAACTCCACCCACGGAATCCAGAATATAATATCATCTACGTCTCTCCCGAAGATGATTTCAAGATCGGCGGCATTGTGAAAGGGCTGATACGGGAATACCATTGAAGTAAGAAGTGAGAAGGAAGAAGTGGGAAACAGGTACAATTACATATTTTAAAAATATAAAATAAGGGTAACCAATATGAAAAGAGATTTACCTGAAAGGACATTCAGGTTTTCCGTTCAGATCATTCAATTGTGCCAAGAACTTGAAAAATCAACCGGTATTTCTCGATTATTAAGTAAACAGTTGTTCCGTTCCGGAACTTCGATAGGCGCCAATATTGAAGAAGGACAGGCAGCACAGAGCAAAGCGGATTTTATCCACAAATATTCTATTTCATGCAAAGAGGCTCGTGAAACTTTTTACTGGATACGCCTAATTGTTACTACTTCATTATTGCCAAACGAGAAAATTATTCCTTTGAAAAATGAGTGCAATGAATTGATTTCGATTTTGACAACCATCATTAAAAAGACAAAGGAAGGCTAGAAGATGGCTTATATTTCTCCACTCCTCACTTCTTACTTCTTACTTCTTACTTCTTACTTCTTACTTCTTAC
>JABMOW010000156.1 GCA_013204025.1 Fidelibacterota bacterium
CACATGCAGGGGAGTGCAAGGCGAAAATGATATGGATGGATACAATTAACGTACAAATCGATGCTTTCTCAGGAAGCAGCCCAAGCCAAGAGCGTTAGCGAGATAAATTATCGGGAAATATTCGGATTCAAACCTTGTCATAGAAAATCAATAATTCGGAGCGTAATATCATGAAAACTCTTTCCACAGCCTCTATGATTATAACATTCGCATTTTACTTGTTGCTTCCAACTGAATTAGTAGCTGACCTCAATCTGGTAGCTCGCTGGGGTATAGGTCCTAGTAAGGTAATGACCCTCATTGGAGATACTTTAGTGTATTCAAATGGGTCCTACTTAAAGACTGCTGATATTTCCAATCCTGAAGATGTTGTACAACTATCCTCACTGCTTCTCCCAAATGTGGTAACACACCTAGCTTCAATAGGTAGTTATGTATATTCAACCTCTGATGGTGAATCAATACAAATACACCAAATGGATGATCAAGGACATTTAAATGAAGTCACTGGATTTGAAGTGCAAAACATTTCAAGTGAGTTCTTTATTGAGGGTAATCATTTAATACTGTTTTCTGGACACGAAGACTTATTGCATTGCTATGACATTTCGAATCCAGCTGCACCCATTGAGATTAGCACATTACAATGTGACCTGGGCGGGACAGTTTCAGACATAGAGTTGAAAGAGAATATTCTTGTGGTCAGTACCGATGGTAATGGTATACACTTTGTTAATATGGCCGATGTTGAGAATCCCGAGTTGGCTGGGAATTTTCTTGGTGGGCGAAACGTGAGCGATTTTGAAGTTTCGGACGATATTGCCCTGGTTACGATTCAAACATCTCAATGGTCGTTTGAAGGTTATGCCCATACCTATGACATAGCCGATATCCTCAATCCTACATTTCTTGACAGTCTCATACTTAATGACAATCCTATGGCAGTTTCCATACAAAGCGGGAAAGCTTTTGTTGCAACAAAATATCGAGACCTGAATGTCATTCAGGTTAGCAGTGAGGGCTTATTGGATAGTATTGGTAAATATGAACCTCAATCTGGATGGTTTGAGGCAATGATAGGTGAGAGTGGAAAGATTTACTACTCGCACAATTCTGGCACAATTCAAATACTCGAATATGATGAAACTGCTGGAATTGTACTCTCTGATTCAATACCTACTGGCGATAATCTGGAATCAATCCATAAAAATGGAGAGTACATTTATGTGTCATCAGGCTATGCGGGGTTGATCATACTCGATGCAAGTGACCCACTAAATCCTCATGAGATTTCAAGAAGTAGCATTTCTTCAGCACTATACGCGACATCTAGGGACGAGTATGCTTATTATGGCGGGCATGATGGGAAATTACGGATTATTAATGTCGCTGAACCATCGGCAGTATTCTTAGAACAATCATTGGATTTGGAATGGGGAATTATCCATCACATACTTCTAGAAGAAGATTTAGCCTTTGTTGCAGCAGATGGGGTTGGTGTAGTTATCCATGATATTAGTGATCCTGGGAATCCTGTAGAAATGGCTACTATTAGTGGAGGAAATATTCCTGCTGTAGCTGTGAGGGGAAATTATTTGTACATGAGTAGATATTTATACGATATGGATATTTATGATATATCAGATCCTTCTAATCCAATCCTGACTAATACTTTTGAGACTACCGGAAATGCTGGATATGTGTTTATTGAAGATGACAGACTCTATCTTATTGATGGTGGAAGTCTACTCATTATAGACATATCTGATCCAACCAATCTAGCCTTGCTTGGTCAGAGTAATGATTTCGGCGGACGTGGTTATGATGAATTTCTTGTTGAAAACTCAGTAGTTTATTCTACTGGTGGTTTCTTTCAGGTACTTGATGCATCAGATCCTGAAAATATTGTAGAAATGGAATTAGAAGTAGGATTTGATTTTACAACAGGCGTAACACTAGTCGATGATTATATCTACGTAAGCTATAATAGCTATGGAATATGCGTATTCGAGAGAGAAACTAATTCAGTAAATGGCTATACACACTCGATCCCTCAAAATGGTTTTGCATTTGAGCGTGTATTCCCTAACCCTGTAAATTCTTCGACAGCTATTAAATACCACATACCTTATCAGACAGATTTATCTGTTATTGTTTATGATCTTAACGGTAGGACGGTCTACCAGAGCAACATTATTTCTCAAACGGTGGGCACCCACATATTTCATTGGAGTGGGACCAATAATCTTGGAAAAGATGTATCCTCTGGTATGTATCTCATACGGTTATCTGCGGGGAATTGGCAAGAATCGAAAAAGGTTGTGGTGCTTAGATAATACTCGCTAACAAAAGCTTCAAGCTGACTCGCACGAAAGGGTGTGCAAAGTGAATATGTCGTGGTCGGATACAGTTTTCAAACAAAGCGAGTCTGTTTCAGAAAGCAGCTTAAGCTTAAGGCGTTAGGCTATCTTTTAAATTCAATCGGGAGGGGTGACAGATGAGATTTATTAGGTTTATCGTTTTAGCCACACTATTAGTCTTTGGTTGTAGCGAGCCATCAGATCAAGGGCGGTGGGAATTAATTCATTCACAAAGTGATGGTCGAACTTACAGTCAAATTCATTTTGCCAATTCCAGCACAGGATGGATAGTTGGAGACAACGGTACTGTGAAAAAGACGAAGGATGGCGGCTCTACATGGGAATCACAGAACAGTGGTATCACCTCTAAATTTTGGGATATTTCATCAGTTACGAAAAACTTACTCTGGATATGTGGACACAATGGATCATTAATAAAAACGTCAGATGGTGGTGATACATGGCAGACCTTATTACATGGTGATACCCTCGACGGAATATTTATAAGTGTTGCATTTGTTGATGAAAATGTAGGTTGGCTAAGCAATAATAATGGTTCAATTCTCAAAACAATGGATGGGGGTATTACCTGGGAGTTGTCAAAAAAGCATTCCTCAGGTGGGGCTTGGATATTCGCATTTGATGATGCCACACAATACCATGTCAAAGGGAAGCTTTTCAGAACCTTTGATGGAGGTGCATCTTGGGATTCTGTATCCATAGATCGTCCTGCCAATTATAGTAGTTGGGGAGCAAGCTTTCCAGATAAAGATCATGGATTTCTCCCAACAGAAAATGGAACAGGTGGAATGATTATTGAGGAATATCCGGTCCTTTCAACTCAGAACGGTGGAGAATCTTGGCAAGAATCCCCTTACTTAGAGACGGGGGGATATGGTCTGAGATGCATTTGGTTTATTGATGGGAATACCGGTTGGGTTGGTGGATCACAGAATATGTTCAAAACAACTGATGGTGGTGAATCATTTTCGAGAGAAGTTGTACCTGATGAATTTCATCCTAGAAACATGACGTTCATTGATGAAAACCATGGTTGGGCAGTTAGTTATTCTGGTGAAGTATATAGGTACTCGGGCGACTAAAAAAGTAGCCTAACAAAAGCTTCAAGCTGACTCACACGCAAGGATGTGCATGACAAAAATGACGTGGATGGATACATTGAATTTACCAAGCGAGTCTGCCTCAGGAAGCAGCTTAAGCTTAAGGCGTTAGAATGACGCACAAAGGATAGATGAGATACATAACTCCAATACTGCTCTTACACCTCCTTGTTGCTTGTTCGAGTCCAGATGAGGAACCAGATCCTGCTATCTGTGAAGATGGATATCATCCTTGTGGGCCAGATTCTCAGGAATGTTGTTTAGATACAACAAGTCATGATTTTTCCTGGAGGATAGATACAATTGGAATCTACCCAAGTTACTTGAATGATGTGGCAATATTAAGTGACGATAATATCTGGGCTGTCGGAAATATTACCATACTTGATCCCGACTCTAGTTACGATGATTCCGGTAGAGAAATGATTAATGCGGTCCATTGGGATGGCAATGGGTGGCAAGTAATCGCTATCGATATGCTTTTGGAAATTGCAAATGTTATAGTAAGGCCTGAGCTTTCTTCAATTCATCCATTCTCAGAAACCGATATATGGGTTACAGCTGGATTTCCTGTCCACTGGGATGGTGTATCTTGGAAATTGTATCATTTGCTACAGATGGGAATTGGTGTATCAGCAGGGCACGATGCATTCGGTATATCCTCCGACGATATGTATTTTGTTGGGTACCAAGGGAGTATAGCACACTACAATGGAAGCAATTTTCAAAGAATGGAGAGCGGGACAGATCTTGATTTGTTGAGCATTGCTGGGTCGGAAGATGGAGAACACTTATTTGCTGTTGGTTTTGATAATCTTAGTGCTCAGTCTATTATCATCGAATATGCAAATTCTACATGGTCCACATTGTACTATAACCAGGGAATTATACCGACCCAGGGAAATATGGGAGCATTATATCCTCCCTGTGCAGTACAGGGAGATACAGCCTATTTTTCAACAGTGCATGGTTTATGGAAGTATAACTATCATACCGGCGAATCCACCTTCACTAAACGATTAGGAGTGCAGGATTTACAATACCTTGGGTTAGAAGGGATATCTTCAAATTCCTATAGCGATATTGGAATATTCACAACCCAAGCGAAATTTCTTCACTTCAATGGAGATAGCTGGGGTATTGATAAGACGGTAACTGATACATTCGGTGAATTCCAAATCACTTGTAAAGGTATGGATTTCAATCATAATACTATAGCCTCTGTTGGGTACGTATATTCAGGATCGCATGCTTTAATAGCTACTGGTGTACGATAGTCACAAGGGAAGTATGAGCAGGACAGAAATAAGCGCATCCTAACAAAAGCTTCAAGCTGACTCACAC
>JABMOW010000011.1 GCA_013204025.1 Fidelibacterota bacterium
GTGAGGGACTCACCGAAGATCCCATTTTCAATTTTCGATCGTACATTTTCCGGGTCGATGAAGGGTGACTGATCATTGTGTTAGCATTGTATTGTAAAAGGGTAAATGACCCTAAATTATTGTTACAGTCGATAGCATCATTTTCATTGATTACAAAATTGACTTTTATAAGCTCAACATTTCATTCTTAAATCTGGTTGAGTGATAAAACAGGGGGTGACTCATGAGCAGTCAAGTATTAAGCGCTAAAACGATGAATAAAATCAAACCGTTACATGACATGAAACGAACAGGAATAGAAAATTTCGTTGATTTTTCAATGAGTAAAATCGCTGATACTATTATTCGGAGTGGATTTGAGCAATTTACAATTAACGTCGACGGCAAAGTCTCGATGATACCAAAAATCTAAAGATCAATTAACCATGGCACACAATTCCGAAATACTTATCTACCAAACCGAAGACGGCAAAACCAAAATCCAGACCCGATTGGAAAATGAAACCGTTTGGCTGACTCAGGAACAAATCAGCGTATTGTTTCAACGGGAACGAAGCGTCATCACCAAGCACATCAGTAATGTATTTAGGGAAAACGAATTGGAGGAAGAAAGCAATGTGCATATTTTGCACATTAGTGGGACCGATCGTCCTGTAAAGTTCTACAATCTGGATGTGATCATTTCAGTGGGTTACCGTGTAAAGTCACACAGGGGTGTTCAGTTTCGTAAATGGGCAACTGCTCGTGTCAAAGAATATCTGGTAAAAGGCTTTACCATGAACGATGAACTGTTGAAAGAATCAGGTGGTGGTAAATATTTTGAGGAATTGCTGGAGCGCATACGCGATATCCGCTCTTCAGAAAAAGTATTCTACCGCAAAGTTCTGGAAATTTATGCCACCAGCATTGATTATGACCCAGGGGTAGAAACCACAAGACTGTTTTTTCAAACTGTACAAAATAAGCTCCACTGGGCGGCTCATGGTCACACTGCAGCCGAGGTAATTTTTAAACGAGCCAATGCCCAATTGCCATTTATGGGATTGACCTCTTTCAAAGGAGACAAACCGGTAAGACAAGAAATTACTATTGCAAAAAATTACCTTAGTAAGCAAGAAATCAGCATTTTGAATCGATTGGTATCTGCCTATCTCGATATTGCCGAAGTGAACGCCATGCAGCAAAAAACCATGACCATGAATGAATGGATTGAAGTACTGGATGGGTTTATAACTATGTCGAGGCAGGACATTCTAACCCATGCCGGGAAAATTTCTGCAGAGCTGGCTCAACAAAAGGCACTTTCAGAATATGAGAACTATAATAAGAAATCAATCAATGAATTTTCAGAAGTAGAAAAACAGTTTCTTGAAAGCATAGAAACAACCCGAAAAAAATTAGAAGAAAAAAAGAAATAAGTTGTGTCCTAAAAAGAGCACAGCTTTATTTGGTTCACTTCTCCCTCTTAAATCTCCCCAACACATGCTTTTCCCACAGAAATGGTGACAATGACGCATATGCCAGTTCGCCTTGTCGGTAAGTGGGGGACTCACCGAAGATCACATTTTCAATTTTCGATCGTACAATTTCCGGATCGATGAACTCTGACTGATTGAATTCGGTAGAGTGAACTGTATCCAGAAAAAATTCCTTCCAGGGTCCTTTCAGCCAATCCACGATGGGGGACTGAAATCCCATTTTGGTGGTGCGTCGGTAGATGGTATTGGGGATCATGGGCTGGCAGGCATCCCGCAGTAGCGCCTTCGTATATCCGTTTCGAACTTTCGACTGCCATGACACTGAAAAACAATAATTCACGACCCGGTGGTCTAAAAAGGGCATACGAATTTCCACACCACTGGCCATGGAAAACCGGTCGTAATTCCGCAGCAGGGTAGGGAGGTTGTCCCGGTGAAACAGTTGGAATAATTTCCGGTTCAGATTTCCCATGCGATCCCACTTTTCCCGAGTTGACAGTGACCGATCCATATGTGGTGGATTTGAAAACCCTTTCATCAATTCTGATTTCAGTTTGGGGAGAATCGCCTCCAATTTGTTATCACCCGTTGCCTGGATCAGGTAATCGAAAAATCCGGTTTTATTCTGGACGAACTGATCTTGACCCGGTTCCACCAGTCCACGATAGGTGTTCAGAATATTTTTAATTCGCCATGGATTCAATCCGCAGTCCTGAAAGACGTTGAACAGAAAAGTGTCGTACCCCGAAAATAGTTCATCAGCGCCGTGTCCGTCTAATGAAACGAAGATGCCAGTATCCCGCATTCGGCGGTAGAGCTGCATCATGGGTACAGGACTGGTGATATACAATTCCTCTAATTGGTACAGGTAATCGGGCAGGTCAGCAAGTCCCTGTACGGGATCGATGGTAATAATATCCAGATCCACGGCGGTAAAACCAGCTACATCCCGAGCGTATTGGGTTTCATCCAAGGGAGTACCCGGCATTGATGCCACCACCGCATGCCGCCAGTCCGGGGTAGAAATTCCCGGTTCCGGGTGTCGGGCTGCCACATGTGCCATGGTTCCGAATACTGATGCAGAGTCGATCCCGCCGCTCAGCGCAGTTCCCACAGGGACACTCGCCCTCATCCGTAATCGAACTGCATCCATAAAGACCGCCCGGAATTCCTCTACCTGTTGGGGGTACTTCTGTGGCACAGAGTGGAGGTGTTCCATAGTGTCCCAATATCGACGTACGCTTAGGGTGTTTATT
This sequence comes from Fidelibacterota bacterium, assembly GCA_013204025.1. Classification (GTDB taxonomy): domain Bacteria; phylum Fidelibacterota; class Marinisomatia; order SCGC-AAA003-L08; family JACNLC01; genus JABMOW01. The sequence goes on from JABMOW010000011.1 coordinate 2,735, forward strand.
TTGAAAACACCCCAACTTGCTTGGGGGAATCGTTTGATACCTTTGATCAGGCATTCATCGGTTGGTTCATAGTCAAAAATGTGATCGCGCATCCAGATAAACTTTTCGTTGGGTTCCACCGATGACAAAAACGGGACCAGTGCTTTCATCTCTGATGCAAATACAAATCGGTCACCATTATGGATATAAAATAATGGCTTTTTCCCGAACCGATCGCGGGATAAGAATAGCTGATGTTCCTTTCGATCCCACAATGCCAATGCCCACATACCGTTCAGTTTTTCGAATAGCGCCGTTCCCCAATGATGAAAGCCGTTGAGGAGGACTTCCGTATCCGATTGGGTGGTAAACTGATAACCGGATTTTTCCAAATCCGCACGCAGTTCAGGGTAATTGTAGATCTCACCATTATACGTGATTGAATACTGTGGGGAATGCATGGGTTGACTGGCGGCGTGCGTTAGATCGATGATGGATAACCGTCGATGTCCAAGCATGATCTCATTTTCAGGGCTTTGCCAGATTCCCTCATCATCGGGACCCCGGTGAGACAGGAGGTTTAGCGCAAACTGAAAACGGCGGGGATCCGTTGCCGGATGTTCACCTAAAATGCCGCACATCTTAAATCACTGACCTGTTTACGCACTGCTGAATGGTTTTCCATAGCAGGTCGATATTGTGTTTTTGTGTAAATCTGTCGTTGATCAATCGATGACCAGCCAATCCGAATTGGGTAGCCAAATTTGGATCATTTGCAAACCGCATCATCCGATCAGCCATTCCGTCGATATCACCTTCGTCCACCAAATACCCGGTCTCGCCGTCTGTCACCACATCGGGGATACCCGCATGAATGGTGGATACCACAGGCAGTCCTGATGCAGATGCTTCCATAATGGACACAGGTGTACCTTCTTTATCGCCAGAGGGCGGAGTGGTGGAGTGTAGGACAAACGCCCGGGATTGAGACATGAGACGTGCGATGTCATCATGTGGGAGGATACCTGTGAATTCAATCGCGTGCCCCAGATTCAGAGAAGTGACCAATGGTGTGCAGGATTCCCGCAACGGACCATCACCTACCAATATCAGCCGTGCATCCGGGAATTTTTCAACAACGTGTTGAAATGCCAGAATAGTGGCGTTTTGATTTTTGGTTTCTTCGAATCGTCCCACCGATAAAAACATCCGTGGATTTTTTCCTGCATTATGATAGGTGAACCGATTGATATCTGCACCACTGGGATTGTAGATGATCTTCCCTTTATCGGCACCCAAACGCACCAATTGATCTTTCATCTCATGAGAAACGACGAAAAGTTTTGTGGCAATTTTGAATAGCTGGGGATAGAATTTTCCATACGAATCCAGGATTTCTTTTCGGTAAGCATCGTACCCACGAAAATAAACAAAAAGCGGGATGTTCATGCTGTGACAGATGTCCATCATTTTGACACCGGAGGGTCCGTACTGCGCCAGAACCAGTTGGATCTTGTTTTGTTGCAAATATTTGCTCACCGCTTGTTGGAGCATCTGTTCGTTTGATCTGCCCATCCATTTTTGAATTTTAGTCACGATCGTATTTTTCACAAGAGGTTGATCGTCTTGACCGGACAAGGTGGGCAGATATCCTGAATGCAACAGATGAACATTTGCGGGGAGCAACTTCACCTGCGCCTGGATGAACGTCTCCGAATATTTATCTTTATTGGTGGAAACGATGGCAATGTTCACGACTGACCGTCCTTTTGGCCAATTCCCCAAAAATATTCCGTGGATGAGGTGATCCCATCAATGAGATGGACGAAAACTGGTTTGACTTTTTCTCGGGATGAACTTTGAATAAATTGATTTTTACCCAGATAACGGGCATTTCCGAACTTCAGGGTAAGGATGAAATTTAATTCGATGGGAATGGGGGCGTTTTCCTGCAGCTCGTGCTTCCAAACCGTCGCCGCTAATGTGCCCTGATCCCGGGTGACCCAGTCAGGATCCGGAAAGGTACCGATGGTTAATTGGTGCCAGTCCTCTAAAAATTCTACTGATTGCTTATTGAATAAGAACAAGCCACCGTTCCAGTGCCGCCACTGATCTGGAATCCGAACACCGATTTTTTCAACGATAGCATCCTGCAAATGAGTGCATTTCACATCGTTGGTCACCAGCCCGTCTGTGGTTTTCCATGCATTGAGCGATTCATCAAAAAGGTAATCACCCAGTTCTTCAATCTGAGCGCGATAGCCGGAATCCAGTGAGTAAATGACAGTGCCATCTTCATCGAACCAAGTCCGGGTTTCGTCGTCCCAGGTATATCCGGACTTCGCCGTCACATAATGGGTAAAATCGGTGAGATGGAGATGTTCTGGATCAAACCATTGTCTCCATTTTCGCAATATTTTCCACCGAAAATTCTTTTTAAATGCCTTATCCAGTTGTTCAATTCGGGTGATCTTTTTCCGGTTCTTCTCATCCCTGATCCTGGCATAATTGGGATCGTATTTCTTGAATAATCCGGTGAGTATTTTTTCGTGATCCCTGAATTGTTCCTGGCAACCGCATTTCACCGCTACCGGACTGAAATGTTGAATATCCACATAGTCACGGGCGAATGAAACCGGTTCGGAAAATTGATCAAAAACCTGATCCACTTTTTTGGATCGTGCAATCATATCCGTATCAAGGTAGGCATATAAATGCTTCATGTCCAGATGATGGTGCAGGCTGGTCTTGAGAAAAATACTGGATTGATGGGCGTCCAGATTTGGTGGCGTACTCACAGAAATGACCGTATCATGCCGGATCTTTCCCTGATTTTTACTTAAGTCCGTCACAACGATGATGGGGGATTTTGTATATTTTTTCAGTATCCCAAGAGATAAATGGAGCCTTCTCAATTGTTCGTCATCCCCGCATACCACGAAGACAAATTTTCTTTTCTGATCTTGCGTCATCATAAGAAATGCTCGGGATTAACCGGTAGAATTTCTCGTATTCATATTTCGGTGATTTTCAAGGAAGGTAGATATCGCCATTTTCAAGGCATACCATCCATAACTAAAATTCGCTGATAACCGGGTACCCTGATCGGTGGTACTGTCATTAGCCAGACTGTTATACTCTCTGGATAAGCCTTTAAAAATCCATTTTTTGAAATGCTGGTAGTAATTGTCTTGAAGCAGCGATTTTAAAATGAGGATATTGGTTTGTTTTTTTAGGGTAAATCCCACAGTTTTCGTGGTGCTGTGGATGTGATCCCGATAAACACCCATCTGATGTGGAAAGTATTTTAGTTTGCTGTTTTTTACAATGGCGAGATTCAGCCACCAGTCAAAGGAATAATTCGGTCGGAAATCGGATTGCACCAGATCCATCAGATGAGCCCCGTTTCGGTAAATGATTGAACTGGTAGGGATGATCAGTCTATCCACCACTTGATATGGGAAAACGTTCGAAGTATACGTATGAAGCTGTGAGTAACTCTCGTACCCGTGTTTCGCATTGATCCTAGAGGACTCATCGTCGGTAGCAACAGGCATGCTGCTGCTGTCAATTTTCATATCGTGAAAACATCCGTTATATTCAGGATGGGCTTCCAGAAAATCCACCTGCATCTGAAGTTTATTCTCATCAATCCAGTAATCGTCACCGTCCAGATTCGCCAGGTAAATCCCCTCATAGTGAAGGTATAAATTCTTTACATTTTCAAAAATACCCCGATTCTCCGAAAGAGCAAATAATTTGATTCGTTGGGGATATTTTTTACAATACGATTTGATGATATCTACGGTCCCATCCGTGGAGCCGTCATCACCTACAAGAATGGTATACTCAAAATTGACTTTTTGTTCCAACACACTCATAATGGCGGCTGCCACAAACTTTTCATGATTCCGGGTCAGCATGAATACGGATAGAAGACTACTCATTACATGGTTCCATGATCACCTGACTATCGTTTAGGTTGTGTTTTTCTGCCGGCAGTTTTTACCATTTCCACAAGGGAATCTAATGGAGCGATCTCTAATTCCGAGATCAGCATTCCACCGGGCAGTTTTGAAATATTTTTCAGCGAAGATTTCAACAGAGGATTGTCATCAATTTGAATACAGATCTTTTCAAATTTATCCAGTACTTGCGCTAGGTGTTTTTCCTTAACATCCTCATCAATAGTGTGATCTTCATGGACTGATTGGCTTATTGAGTTCACGATCATGGTTTTGTAATCCTCAACGCTCTCAAATTCCTCATCATCCATGGTGACGGTAATTCCATCGACAGCGGATGACGATTGGATCCATGATTCCAATAATGAGATCAAACTATCAAATCGTGCCACATTTTCCACCTGATCATGAGACGTTGTTTTAAATGTGTATGATTGGTAGTATTCAAGGATTTCTCGTTGGATTTCTATGGATACATGAAAGAGCGAACAGTCCGTTGGGAAGTATACAATATGATAGTAAAGGAGAACATCCCGTTCGTTACAGTAATTGACAATGTCTGGGATTTCGCGCCAGTTTTGGATCATGAAGCATGTGTGCAGCGAAAAATGCCGATTATTTCTCCGGCTGTAGTCAATAAAATAGTCAATGTTGGATATCACAATGTCCAGATTTGAGTTCAGGCGGATGCTCTCATATGTTTCCCTTATCATGGAGTCAATGGAGACGGACATATGAAAATTACCTTGTTCCATAACTCGCTTAAACCGAGAATTGAGTGTGGTGCCATTGGTCATCACATTGATCCGGGCAGTGGGATTGAGTTCTGTGCACCGTTCCCAAATTTTAGCATTTATCGGACCCAAAAGTGGTTCACCTCCGGCAAATCCGATTTTCTTCACGTGAGGGAGAAATTCAGCCAATTGATCCACAAATATGTCATCATAGGGTTCAATGAATGGAGGGAGTTGATCCCGGTTTTTTCGAATTGAAGAAGAATTATCACCGCGACATTGAATACACTCCAGATTACAGGTGTTGTCAATCTGAAACTCCATCAATACGGGGTAATCGGTATTGCCATTTTCCAAATCGGAGGCATAATCAAATTTTTGTGCATCTACGCTTCCAAATGCACGGTTATTAATATTTTGTTTGCATTTTTGGCAACCCATTGACAGATCATTCGCAAGGATGTACCGTCGCAGTTTTTGTGCTGGTTCTCCGAACCAAATTTCCCTAACTGATTGCTCTGGATATTTACCCAAGATAGCAGATCGGTTGTGGCAACAGGCGAGTGCATAGCCGTTATGTGCAAATCGAATTGATTTAAACGGAGCAAAACATAGAATTTCTTTGTCAGAACATTGTCGTGTCTGATTGTAATCTCTGATCAGATCAGGATTAATCGGTTTAAAAATTTCTATTTTGGAATCGTTCACTTGCGATCTTTCTATTAATTGCCAGATAAAGTGACAGGTAATTTTCGTGTGAGCAATTTAAACCTCTCAAGTGTCACATCCTCAAGGTTGGCGTCGACTTCACTTACAAGATAGGAAACGGGGTATTGGTTAATTTTTACAAGAAGGTCATATAACTGCTGTTCAACTTTGAAACTTGTAAGAATGCGATCAATCATTTGGATGAATTCCTGTGAAGTGCTGATTTCTGAATTTCCGATGTAGGGGGCATCATTTTGGAAATGATTATCAATTTTTGTCAATAATTCATTCTTTAAATCTATAACGGATCTATTTTGATCAGTATTTTTGGATTGATTTGACCACTCAAGTATTTGATTTTTTAATTCAGTAAAACGTCTGATATTCTCTTCAGATCTTTCAGATTGATCCGGAAATTCAACCATGTCATATTGGTCATAAATTTGTTTTAGGGTATCCGAATTCCAATTCCACAGACTGCAATCGGGGGGAAACCATGTTGGATTGAATTTCACTTCAATATTATGGGTATTGCAGTATGACACGATTTCAGGCATATCCGCCCAGTTCTGTCGCATGGGGCAGGCGGAAATTCTGATCATGCGATTGTTGCTACGGCAATACTCTATAAAATAACGGACATTTTCCATTATTTTGTCAAAGGAAGCATTCACTCTGATCTTCTCGTAGTTTGCAGCATCCATGGAATCAATGGACAAATAAATATTGAATTTTCCGCGTTCAAGTAGTTTTTTAATGCGATCGTTCAGAAGGGTTCCGTTAGTCTGGACTGTGATATCGCACGCGGGATTCAGTTGAATGATTTTATCCCAAATTTTGTAATGAAGTCCGTAGTAGAAGGGTTCGCCTCCGAAATAACAGGTATAGGTGAAGTGGGGGATAAATTCCTCCAATTGCTCCACGAATTGGTCATCGTAAGGATCATGATATAAAGGCTTCATCTCCCGGTTTTTTCGAATGGAGGATGAATACTTCCCGGAACACATAATACACTCCAGATTACAGGCGCTACCCAGCACAAATTCACCAAACGAAGGATATCCGTTCTTTGCCAGGGGTTTACTGTCAAAATCCCGAGCACGTAGATCGAAATATTCACCCCGTGTCAAATGTCCTTTACAAATCTCACAACCCAACGACAGATCATTTTGACGGATGTAGTGCCGCAATTTCTCAGCGTTTTCGCCAAACCATGTATCGTGAATCGTATCTCGCGGGTACTCACCCAGAATATGACGTTCATTTTTCCAGCAGACTGTCGCTTTGCCAAACTGCGTAAATCGAATTGATTTTAACGGTGCGTGACATAAGGTGTGTGAAGCGTCGGTAGTACGGGTAGCGTTATAGGCATTTAACACGTGTTGATCAAGTGGCGAAAATTCCGACCGGAGGTCTTCTGATGAACCCAGTAATTTGGAGATGAGTTTTTTTGGATGAAATATCATAAGTATTGAGAATTAACCGGAAAAACCCACTTTTTCATTATCGTCGAGATTCCGATCAATAATAGCTCCGACGCCAATTCTGACCTTATCCCCAATTTTCACATGTGGCATGATCACACAATTAGTGGAGAGAATGCAATGTTTGCCAATTTGTACATTTCCTAAAATCTTAACACCCGGTTGAACCGTAGTATACTCTCCGAGAGTTACATCGTGAGCCACAATACAGTCACAATTCAGAAAACAACCTTCACCAATAATAACATTAGAGGATACCGTTACCTCTGGTTGGACGATCACGCCATCACCAAATAAAACATGGGCTCCGATGGTTGCATTTCTTGAGATGACTGATGTGAGTATGCCTCCAAGATCCTTAAATATTGTGTTAATTCGAAACCGTTTTAACGGATTACCACGGGCGGTGATAAAATTTCTACCTATGGTATCAAAATGTTGGCTCACCTCTTCAAATGTACGGTACACTCTATATCGACCAAACAATAAATCAGGGACATTTTTATCCAGATTATCGAAAAAGTAGTATTGATCGTGAGGGTCCTCCGCGCACAGCGACCCCAAAATATCTCTACCTAATCCTTTTGATCCAACAATTAACATTTTACCTGTTTCCTATAATTAGTAATTTAGAACAATCTGCGGTTATAGGATTGTTATTTCTGGCTCGAGTACCACGATGAATGGGATATTTGGTTCAGATGCAAAGGCTTACAGTTTTGTAGGTACTTCAGCACCTATTTGTTCAATATTGGTCACCATCCATTGCAGATGTGGACGAATGGGGCCAGGCGTCAGTTTTAACGATTTTTCTTTCAAGTCTTCACTGATCCTGACTCTAAATCGGTATAAATTCTGATGCTTATAGACGATCTCTCGCTTTTCCAAGACCGCGACCACATCTAAAGAGAAAAATCCTTGATTGAGAAAATGTTTTGGGATGGTACACATTGCAGCATAGTAACCCGGAGTGACAGTGCTCAAGATGGTTTCATCTATTGCCGGACTACTGGCAAATACGGTGTTCATGGACTCATCCAACAGAACAAAAGCAATATCCAGGCAAGTATTATCCATCATCTGCTTGTACCGGATCTCCAACTCAATATCATCATCTGTCGTGATTAACTCTTTTTCAGTCAGACCTTTCGTGGTTACGGAAATTCTCATAATTCGGATATAATCGTTACCAGGTGGTTGGTCATCTTCGTCCCATTGTTTGAAATGGGAATGAGTGTCCTCTGCCTCGGGTTTGGATATTTGGTTACCACTATCAGTTTCTGTTTTATTCTGCCGGGAAATCCCTTCACTGGATTGCTTCAGAATGGTTTCTACATATTCAATGATCGTTTCTTGTGGGTCACCCATTGCAGATATCTTTCCATTGACCATCAATATTGCGTGATCACAGAATTTCATAACATCATTGAAACTGTGGCTTACCAGAAGGATTGTTGCCCCATTATTTTTCAGTTCATTGATCTTTTCAAGACATTTCATTTTAAATTCTGCATCGCCCACCGAAATGATTTCATCAAATAACAGGATATCTGCATTCACATGAGCGGCCACAGCAAAAGCCAATCGAACATACATTCCCGAGGAATAGTATTTCACTGGTGTATCGATGAAATCCGGGATTCCACTAAATTCAACAATTCTATCGAAATTCTCTTTGATCTCCCGTTTTTTCATCCCCAACAGGGATGCGCTTAAATAAATATTATCTCGACCGGATAGATCAGGGTGAAATCCAGTGCCGATATCAAGAATGGACGCCAGTTTCCCCTGAATACTGATTGTACCCTCGGAAGGCGGTGTGATGCCGGCTATGATTTTCAATAGCGTACTTTTTCCAGCACCGTTTCGTCCAATAATTCCGATTGACTCCCCTCGCTTCATTTCAAATGTCACATTTTGGAGTGCAAAAAAAGTATGGTCATTCACAGTATCCGATTTGGTTTTTCTAAAGGTAAGGTAGGACATAAGAAGTTCTCGAAAATTCTTCCGATACTCATCATTGATGTGAAAGTATTTTGATACATTGCGAACAGATATGAGAATGTTATTCAATTTGTAGATATTCCTTAAATCAAATCGACGATTTCGCGTTCGATTCTATCAAAATAGATCAGTCCGGTAATGAATACCAGCACCATGATAATAATACCGACTAAATACTGGATTGGAGGCCTTACATCGCCCAACAAACACCACCTGAATCCACCTATGATCCCGGCCATAGGATTCAAGTACAGCACAAATTGATATTTCTGCGGGATGAGTGTAGTAGGATAAAATACGGGAGTCATCCAAATACCGAAGTTCACCAGATACGGGATAATATGCTGAAAATCCCTGAATCGGATCGTCAGCGCACTTAACCATATTGCAACTGATAGCCCGGATAAGATAGTTAATCCCAAGAAAATGGGGAAATAAACCAGAGTCAGTTTGGGTAGATGACCAGAAATAATCATGATCACAAGAAGCAAGATGACAGATATACCAAAATCCACCAAACCTACCAATACTTTTGATATGGGCAGGATCAACCGTGGAAAATAGATTTTTTTTAGGAGGTATTCAGAATCAACCAGAGACATTCCACCCTGATTAACGATGAAAACAAAAAAATACCATGCAATCATACCCGTAAATGCAAATAGCGGATATGGGATTCCATGAGTATCAACTTTGATTAGTTTTGCAAAAAATATCGTAAATATTAACAACCCTGTGAGTGGTTGTAAAACCGACCATAAAATCCCTAAAAACGTCTGGGAATACTTCGCTTTAATATCCCTTACAGACAGCGTAAATAAAATATTTCTGTAAATAAAGATATTTTTCAATCCGTTAAAAACTGATGTCTTTTCTGGGGTAATTATTTTTATCTGGTTCAGGTTGGACTCTTTTTATTTTTATTATTGGTTCATTAATGCAAAAATTTACCGCCAGATTGAATTCCATAAAAACAGATTTCTATGAAATTCCATCCTGCAAAAATATAAATTATATGAAAATTGCACTTATCACACCTTTCTTGCCTTACGCACAAGCTCCCCATGCAGGAGGTTTATATACATATCAGTTATTAAAATACCTGTCTTCATACCATTCGGTGACTTTGATTGTTCGCGTTAATGTGGATGAAAAGATGCACGTCCAGGCAGTATCTACCCTTTGTACAAAGGTTTATGCGACTTATGCTTCATGTCATGGGAAGTACTCTTGGGTTCGATTATTGAAAACCATTCTGTCTTACTTTTCGTTTTTCAGAATGAGAGACAGGATACTTCGGAAGTATCCGTATGACCTTATCCAGTTTGAATATTCGGAATCAGCTTTTTTTCTACCTCAATTAAAAAGTAGTAAAATGATTTTAAACCTTCATGATGTAGTGACACAACGGATACTCCGTGAACAAAAGTTCGCGAGGAATATCCTTTATAAATTTATCCACAGTCTGCAATTCATGCTGTATCGACCACTTGAAGGCTTCGCGATAAAAAAAATGGATGGATCATTGGTGCGATTGACAATGGATGAAAATTTCGTAAATACCCATTTCAATTCCGGAATGGTGAGGGTTATCCCTTTAATGGTTGATGAAATTACAGATAGCTCAAAGGTTGATCCCCAACCGGCCACACTTCTGTTTACGGGTGCATTCAACCGAAGGTATAATGAGTTGGCTGCCATCTTTCTGATAGAAAAAATATTTAGTGTGCTTCAAGTGGATATCCCTCATCTGAAGTTAATTTTAGCAGGGAATAGTCCTGGAAAAAAACTGGAAAAATTGATGTTCCAATATCGTAACATCGAATTGACAGGATTTGTTGAAGATTTGAACCAATATTATTTAAAGGCTACAATGTTTGTTTCTCCAATTTTTACCGGTGGGGGAATGATCTATAAAAATATTGAAGCCATGTCATTTGGAATTCCTGTAATAACTACGCCATTCGCGAATGAAAGTATCGCGGGAGTAAATGAGAACGATCTATTGTTGGCAAACGATGCATCTGACTTTGTCTCGGCAATAAAAACCTTACTTTCAGATGGAACAACCAGAAGAAAAATTGGGAAGAACGGTCAACAGTTTGTCAAAACTCATTTTAGCAGTGAAATCGTGTTAAAAGAATATGCATCTGCAATTGAATTGTTTGGTGCGAAAAATTCGGAAAACGCAGATGAATGATCACACATTTGCCATCCTGTCTTTCGGTGAATCTCCTTTTCTTGAGAGATGTATACAATCTATTAAGAATCAGAAACTTCTTGATCAAGTTATCATTTGTACATCTACACCTTCGCCATTTATCCAACAGCTTGCTGAAAAGTATGATATCCAATTGTCTATTAAACATGATTCATCTGGCATATCAGATGATTGGAATTTTGCACTAAGCCAATCAAAAACTAAATTTGTAACTCTTGCCCATCAGGATGATATCTATCACCCGGATTATCTATCTCGGTGTTCAAAGCATTTTGAAAGGGATTTTTTAATTCTCTTCACAAACTATTATGATTGTGACGTAGAGGGTAAATCGTCAATAGGCATCTCAAATCGAATTAAATCGATTTTAATGTTGTCATTTTTGCTTACTGATAGAATAAAAAATCCGATATTAAAGCGAGGGTTGATCGAATTTGGAAATCCAATAGGGTGCCCCGGTGTGATCTATAACAAGAGTAAACTGCAGGACTTTGAATTTTCTTCCCATTTTACAAATAATTTAGATTGGTATGCCTGGTTTGAGATGACGAAAATCCAAGGATCGTTTTTATATTTGTCCTCGCGCTTATTTGAACATCGTATCCACGAGGATTCTGTCACTCACAGAAGTTTACTTGGAAATATAAAAGAAGATGAAGATTTGAAAATGTTTAGTTTGTTTTGGGGAAACAAAATTTCTAAAATGATTCATCATTTTTATAAAAAAAGTTATAATACGTATAAAATTAAATAATCAAAGGACATTTGGACACTTAACTCTTAAGATAAATTTAATTTGATATTTATTGAAGTAATAATCAACAGCGTTGTGAAATTGAATTAAAAAATGGATGATGAAAATTTAAAATAACACTAGCATATCTTATTATCGATTATTTTAGTTAATATTATGTGATAAATTATTATAAAGTGAAGTAGCTAAAGGATTTATTAGAGTATTCACATTTATTTTTATGAAAATTAATTGCAATTAATTTCCATTAATAATTTTATTTTAGCCGAATATTATTTAAATTACCTCAAATATTTTGGATCAGTTTAGGATAATCCATTCATTCATGCTTTTTCTTTCTTAAACTGACGGTATGATTTAATAATTCAGAGAAATTAAAAAAGGTCTTAATTATGTATCGTGAAGACCGAACCAACAACAATTGTGGGAATAGACAAATGAGCACGAAAAAATATATTTGGTACTTTTTATATGGTCTTCTTGCAATATCATTCATCCACACCGTAGATCTCACCAACTATTCCTTATCCTTTCCCTCTAATGGTAATGGTTATGTTTCAATGGGAAACAGTAACGTCGACAAGATGACTTTTGAGGCTTGGGTTAAACTTGGACCCAACGATTCGAATGCATTAGTCGCTTCAAAATATGGTTCCTGGGAGGTCAAAATCGTTAACGATCGGGTACAACTTACCGTCGTTCAAGAGTGGGATTATCTCTGGACTACAAGTTATGGATACGGTACCTCGACTCAGTATGATGACCAATATTACGTGTCTTCCCATGCATTATGTAATTACGGCCAGGATTCTGGACTTTTCGGAAATCATAATTGTCAAAGTTCTCCAGATTTATATTACTATTATGACGCTGCTGTGTGCGGCTATCACAATTGTGTTAATGATTGTAATTATTATGGAAGCTACAGTAACCAGCATTGGAATACCTCAGTTAACAGTCAAAACCCATATGAGGGGACCTGTTCTGAATGGCACTATGACTTATCAAATGGTCGGTCAGCATATTGGAGTGGCTCTTGGTATGGCGCTAACGGTTATTGTGAAAGTGCGTGCTACCATAATTATTCTCAATGTGCAGACTATGGTAATCGTAACACTTGCTCTCAAATCCATTCTTCCAGACAGTCTGGGGCATATACTCTAACCTCAACAAATACCTATGACTTTTCACATGAATGGCATCACATATCTGTTACCTTTGACGGTCTGACTATGAAAGTATATGTAAATGGTATTGCCGAAGGCTCCAGAACAGATTATCACGCCAACGGATACATGACACCTGGGTATAATAATGTAAATACGTATAGTTACGCTCATCAAAATGGATCTGGATATATTGCAACACGTGTGTACAATAATTCCAATTATATCAATCTCGGTAAAAACACACAAGTGTCCGGTTCTTTTGTCGGCTTATTAGATGAAGTCCGGTTTTGGGGTATTGCTCGATCTTCAAGTGAAATAACTTGGAACAAACACTTTACAGCAATTACTCCTGACGAAATGAGCTTATTATATTATTACAAATTTAATAATACTGGTAACTTAGGAATTTCATCTTCAAACCTCAATTTAACTGCTAGTCTTTATGGAGGTGTAACCTGGGTATCTTTACCCCGACCTTCCGCCTTTAATGTGTACGCTCAGGATGGTGAAAACATGAATAGCATCCAGGTGACCTGGGTGGATGATACCAACGAAAATCAAAACTTTAAGATTTACCGGAATGGCAATTCCTACGCAACAGTAGGAGGCACCACAGAATCTTGGTCTAATAACTATCCAGCAGCAGATGTAGGAATATATTATAATTATTGTATTACTGCAGTAAATGGAAATACTGAAACCGATGCATTTTGTGACGTGGGCTTTATTGACCAGACTGGAACCATATCAGGGCATATTGAAACCGAAGGCGGAAGCGACGTTGAAGAAGCAAAATTAGCGATTATTCCAAACGATGGATCCCCAATTGGGAGTTCAGTCGCATTTGATGGTGTGAATGATTATGTTGACCTTACACCATTTATACCGTTATCAAATTGGGATAAAAATGGGTACACTCAGCAACAATCCGGTTCAGGCTCAAATACTTTTGATTTGGGAACAAGTAATTTTACCATCGAGGCATGGATTAAAGCATCATCCACCAGTAATCGTATGCCTGTTGTATCTCTTGAAAGTACGACAACGAATAGAGGACTGTATCTTTACACCAATTCCGGTCACCAAATCCAATCCGATCTGACAAACAGCGCAGGACCTCATTCATATCTGAATGGCGTTTGGGATGCAGGTGAGAGTTATACAGATTTAGCCACTTTACCCTATTTAAATAACCTTGGTTCTTGGGCACCGCCTGAACAATACACTGACAGTAACGGGAACGGTGTCTGGGATGGGTCTGAATCTTTTACTGATTGGGATTTAAACGGATACCGGACAACCGATGTTGAATCTTATTCAGATATCAATGTGAATCAATTATGGGATCCACCGGAAAGTTGGACCGACATCAATGGTGATGGAACATGGAATGATGCAGATCCACTGAATGATACCAACGGGAATCATATTTGGGATGACGGTGAGCCGTTTACAGACATCAATAATAATCATACCCGAGATGATAATGAAAGCTTTACAGATGTCAATGGGAATAGTCAGTGGGATCCTCCAGAATCCTACTCCGATACAAACCAGAATGGCCAGTGGGACGCAGCTGAACCATACACAGATTTTAATGTTAACGGGGAATGGGATGCTGCTGAACCATTTGTAGATTATAATGGAAACGGTCAGTATGATGTAAACATCAATGAACCATTCGTAGATACTGACGGAAATGGTCAATGGTTCTCTGGTGAGCAGTTGGTCGATATGAATAATAATAACGTTTGGGATGCTGCCGAACCGTGGGTGGATATCAATGACGAAGTAACAAATAATAGCTGGCATCATGTGGCAGTTGTCAACAATGGTGGATGGTCCCAGATGTATGTAGATGGCCTACCTTCTGGCAGTGCGGTTTACATGTCACATAATATCGATGCAAATGATGTCCTGATTGGTGGGGATAATGTAGGAAGACGGTTCTCCGGATACATCGATGAAGTGAGAATTTGGAACAATGCACGAACTGCAACACAAATGAAGCGGTACTTTGATCTATCTCTCAAAGGAGATGAAGCCGGTTTGATCGGATATTGGAAGTTTGACGAAAATGTATTTAATCAAACATTTGATGTTACCACAAACAACAATCACGGGACATTAAAAAGTGCCACTTGGTACTCCCAAAATTCATCTGTAACTATGGGTGACTATACAAACTTTTATGGTAATTATACGGTAAACAAAATTTCTTACGGTAGCGGTACTCAATATAAAGTTACCCCATCGAAAACGCTTCACGAATTTGACCCGGTATTTAGATTGAGGACGCTGAATGGCTCCAATCCTATCGCTGATCAAGTTGATTTTACAGATATCTCGTCCTATCCCGTTGCGGGTGTTGTGAAATATGTGGGAACTGATTGTTACGCTGCAGATGTATTCATTTATTCCGATGGATTTCCTGTATCTGGTGGTACTACAAATGTGTATGGTGAATTTAGTTTCGACGTACCGATAGGTCAACATTATTTATCACCGGTGCATGGGTTGGGTGACTTCAGACCGGCTCATTATCCATATTGTTATGATCCTGATCCCGACTTTTCAGATTGCTCGTCACCTCATAATTTCACAGGCCCCGTTACTAATATTTTGTTCTATGACCATAAAAAACACAAATTAACGATTGACGTCTCAGGTGGTGCATGTAACCGGTCAATGGGACAAGTACAAGTACGGATTCAAAGTACAGACCCATCCTCTTGCATGGATGAAACTTATGAAACCGATGCAACCGGACATTTGGAAGTTTTACTTCCTCCCATTTCATACATTGTCAATGTAGATCCAATTGATTATCCTTTGATTACTCCGCAAACACACCCTCAGTTTGGCCCGCGAACTGCTGATATGCGATCAGGTGATCTTGATCTGGTATATAAATATTATGCACCTCCAAACATCGAGTTTAGCGGTATCCCTTCAGGCTGTGCCGGATCCGATGGAAATGAAATCCCTATTTATTACCAATATGAATCAGATACTTTATCTATTCGCACGTATGAAAAGTATGGGTATTACAACGGTACCGCCTATACTCATTGGGCGAGTGCCCCCCTAAACAGCCAATCCAATGCTGAATGTGCAGTTGATGAAGTGACTGCCTATATCACTGATAATATTGCGGATATTCCGGGTGGAACTCAAACCATACAAATTTATAATGGTTCAGGGTTCTGGGTAGTGAACGTAGGGCAACCGAATATTTTGTCTGGTGGTGCACATCCATTCCAGGAAAAGATCCAGGTGGTTATTGAAGATAATTATGGGACGGACACAGAAACCATTTGGGCATTTATCGAAGGAAAATATGCTCGAAACCAGGCTTTTGCAACTACTGGACCTGATATCCCAACCCTAGTCTTGCGTGATCCTCCAGGCGACGCAAGTTTTGCGTATATGAATGAAACTTCGAGTTCCTGTTTTGCAATGAGTGTGACATTGGGAAGTAGCTTTGGTGTAAACGCAGGCGCTTCAGTTCATGCAGGCGCAGAATTTGAAGTAGGTACACCGTTACCATTACCTTATTTTGGTGTGGATACAGAAATCCATGCAGATATCAGCACTTCGATGGGAGTCACTTTTGAAGGTAAAAATGGTCAGGAATTGAATGTCTGTACGGAGACCAGTGAGACCTTTTCAACATCAGACGACGACCAGGTTATTGGACACGATGGTGATGTTTACGTTGGCGGGGCGATAAATATATTATACGGGATAACTGATAATATTTGGCTATTCTCATCTGATACCTTAAATAATTCAGACGGTAGTTGGAATTCTGGTGATCACATGCAGCCGGCACCAAATAATAATATCCTTCATTATGCCGTGAATTATGTCGGAGATTGTGTCATTAAAAAAGATTCGGGACTTTTCATTGCGCCTGAGGGCTTTGCCACAACTTACATTTATACTGAAAACTACATAGTGAATTATATGGTACCCCAACTACAGTTCCTTGCAGCAAATGCTGAAAATGTAGAACCAGGTGAACCTTATATTGATGGCAATAATAATAGTCAGTATGATATTGGAGAAGAATATGTCGATCTGAATCAAAATAATCAATACGATGCTGACTTTACTCAATCTGTAAATGATTTCAATGCTGATGTTACTCGTTGGATGGAACATGTGAACCGAAATAATTGGCAAAAAAATAACGCTACATTTAAAGAAAATATTTCTTTCTCTGCTGGTGCAAATTATGAATATTCGTTCAGTGGGTCCAGGTCTTCAACTTCTACTCAGGAATTTTCAATGGGGATTGAAAATTCTCTAGCTATAGAAGTGGGGGCTGATATTAATGGAATAGGTGTTGGTGCAACGATGGAAATGACCTTTGGTTTGAGTTTTGGTAGTGGGCAAACATTCACCAATGAAAATACGACAACCACTGGATTTACTCTATCTGATAATGATATTGGCGATGGTTTTACAATTGACATCATGGTTGACCCGGTTTACTCGACACCCATATTTAAATTGGTCAGTGCCGTGACAAGTTGTCCGTATGAATCTTCTCATATAGTAGATATTACAAATCCGGACGGATCAGTTTCTTCTGATGTGGTGTTAAGTATTGCTACTGTTCCAAGAGATGTCCCAGTATTTAATATTGAATCAAATAATATTCTTCTAAATGTGCCGCCTGATGATCCTGCCGTTTATACAATTACTTTGGGAAATGCCAGTGAAACACCACCGAGTGGTGAAGTTCGGGAATATGCATTTTTCGTTGATCAAAATACAAACCCAAATGGAGCAACGATCAAGATTGGTGGCGTGCCGTTACAGGGTGAAATGTCCTATATCATTAATCCATTTACCAATATCAATGCTACTGTAACTGTTGAGAGGGGGCCAGTAGAATACGAGTATGATAATATTACTATGATATTTAAATCTGTTTGCGACACTAGCAGATATGTGACTCAAGCCATAAGTGCTCACTTTATTCCACCTTGTTCTCCTATTAGTATCGTGGATGTCGGTGATAATTGGGTAATAAATATTAATAATGAAGATTCATTGAATGTGACCCTTTCGGACTATGACCTTAGTGATCAATATCTGCGGGAATTAAGAATTGAATATAAACAACATGGAACGAATACCTGGATTCCCACAAACGCCGTACCGGTTGACTCGATTTCAAGTGATTTTGATTATGTTCAAGTCACATGGGATGTGAGTGGTATTGGAGATGAAACTTACGATCTTCGAGCTGTTGCACAATGTGAAGCCAACCAATCTATCACCGCATCTGTGATTGGAGTAATTGATCGTGTCAGACCGGGAGTTATCGGTTCACCAAGCCCACAGGATGGTGTATTAGAGCCCAATGATGAAATTTTCGTAGACTTCACTGAAAACATCAATTGTAGTCATATTAATCCGCCTGATCACATCTTTTTCGAAGATTTGGAGAATGCGTTAACAATCCCAAGGGATTTTGTTTGTATGGACAATTCCATATTCATTATGCCCACAATGCCAGATCAATGGATGGAAAACCGAACGGTTAGTGCACAGCTACTTGCTATTGAAGATATGTATGGTAATGCTATTGCAGACCCCGTTAGCTGGGATGTGTATGTGAATAGGAATCCGGTTCGATGGGATGTTGCCAGAGTGAATCCAGTGAAATATCCTGATACTCATCTCACTTTCCAGGCTACTCTCACAAACACCGGTCCGGATTATGAACCTTGGGAACTGACAAATTTCCCAGGTTGGATGACTGCGGATGTGATGTCAGGCGCTTTAGAAGCACTGGAATCTGTCACTGTTACATTTGATGTAAGTGATAATGTCAACACAGGAATAACTGATAT
Source organism: Fidelibacterota bacterium (assembly GCA_013204025.1). Lineage (GTDB taxonomy): Bacteria > Fidelibacterota > Marinisomatia > SCGC-AAA003-L08 > JACNLC01 > JABMOW01. The sequence goes on from JABMOW010000011.1 coordinate 21,623, forward strand.
TAAAGTTTATGCTGAAACACTCGGCGGAAATGAGGACCTGAGAATTCATTTACGGGTCCTTTGTACGAATCCTCCGGATTGGGAAGTGATTGCTTCGAATTATCAATACAACATGTCCATTACCGGAGTTCTGTATGTTGAAAGTGAATTGTCATCAGACAACTTTGATATGGTATCTGCATGGGTAGATGATGAACTACGTGGTGTTGCACCTGTCATTACTTATGAAGATGTAAACATTAATGGAAATATCGTCGACCTAAGTGAAGTATTTCTTACCGTTTACAGCAATCAATCTTCAGGAGAGGAGATTAGTTTCAGAGTTTGGGACTCTTCAATATGTACGGAGTACGCATTTGTGGAAGAAAATTATGACTTCGCTGCAAATACCCCGTTAGGGCTGCCCACAGAACCGGTGACATTTTCTGCCAGCGGTGCCATTGTTTACCGTTATGACATTGATCCTGGCTGGTCATGGATATCCATGAATGTAAGTTCTGAAGATATGTCAGTTAATAATGTGCTTCAGAATTTGTCTGCTGATACTAATGACTTGATCAAGAATCAGATTCAATTTAGCCAGTATGTTGAAGGGATGGGTTGGATTGGCGCTTTGAGCACAATTAATTTTGAATCCATGTATCAAACACGCGTTCAGAATGCTCAAGTCTTTGAGATTGTGGGTGAAGCTGTAGATACAGATACCAATTTCGTCTCAATTACTAATGGATGGAATTGGCTCGGATATCTTCCTCAATTTATTACCAATACGAACAATGCATTGAGTGCATTGAACAGTGTTACCGGGGATATCGTAAAAAGTCAGTATGGTTTCGCCCAGTATGTTGAAGGAGCCGGATGGTTAGGAAGTTTACCTTTCATGAATCCGAAACTGGGATACATGTTGAGAGCAACAAACGCAGATTCATTATTTTTCCCTGCTCAGGACGATGGAAATATTCCCACATTTTCAAGATTATATTATTCGCCAGAACTCGTAGATGACCTTCCGGACTTAGGGCCAATTGCTAAGGAAAATCCTTATACCATGCATTTTGTTATTTCGTTGAACAAAGGCGAATATCAGAAGATAATGGATACTGATTTGATCATTGCAAAGGTAGGGGATGAGGTTAGAGGATATGAAGCAACAGTTTGGATTCCTTATCTCAACGAATTTGAGATTTTCCTCACAGTTTATGGTAAATATGAATCCGGTGAAGGCATCACATTCCAGCACTATGATGCCATCAATAAAGAATACAATGATGTTTATTACTCTGCATCTTTTACAGTAAATCAAATCGTTGGTACAACTGATGAACCACTTAAGTTAGATATTGCCGGATATGTTCCGTTGATACCTGACGATTTTGCGCTGTACCCAAATTTCCCGAATCCGTTTAATCCAACCACAGAGATCCGTTATAATATCCCTGATGATGTCCATGTTCAGCTCATCGTTTATAATCTTGAAGGACGGAAAATAAAAACACTGGTCGACGAATTCTCCACGTCCGGATATAAGAAAGTGATTTGGGATAGTACAAATGAAGACGGAATGCAGGTAGCCTCCGGCGTTTACTTCTACAAAATGACTGCAGGATCATTTTCAGATATGAAAAAAATGGTCATATTAAAATAAAATAAGATTTTGAGTAAATAAATGAATACCAATGAATCAGCCTTTGTCACACATCAAATTTGTGACAATAACGTAAATAAATTTGATAAAAATAGGATTAATACCATGAAATCTAAAGTCAGCAGATCAGTATCAATATGTATTTGGTTGGTCGTGATTGCAATGTTAAGTGCAGTAGACCTGACCAATTACTCTCTGTCTTTTTCAACCAACCAGAATGGTGTGGTAACTCTGGATACATGGCCTTCGAGTCAAGTTGTCCACGAACCTGAGTTCACTGCTGAAGCATGGGTGAAATTAGAACCGGGAGCTACAAACGGGTTGATTGCGTCTAAAAAAGATTCATGGGGATTAACCATCGAAGGTGGACAACTTAAATTCTTTATGTACATGGAATGGGATTCCATGTATGTGAGTCCATATGATTGTCGTGATTTGGATTGTAATTATTATCCTGATGCAAGTGTATGTGGAACACATGATTGCGGAGAATATCCAGACACAGGTTGGGCCGCCGATGCTGACTATTGCGGAACTTCTGATGGTGCTCCATATCAATGTAATCCGCATCCTTGCGGTTTGGGCACATGTTGGGATACTTGCTATGAATCCGGTCCCCTTGAGTGTTATACTGAGTTTTCACAATGTCCAAACTCCTGCAATCATGACGTTTGCACAGATACTTGCTATAACAATGAATACGTGCGAAAATATAAATTGTATAGTGTTGTCGATCCTACAATCAGAGATTATGGATGGGAATGGCATCATATTGCTGGATCTTTTGGTAACGGAAAATTGAATTTATTTGTAAATGGTGAAATGGTGTCTCAATTGAATATTGAAGCTCATAATAATTCTCCATGGATTGGCAGCGATCATTACGATGAATATCCTGGAACTCAAAACCCGGAATATTCTGCACTTTCAGCAACTTGGGTAAAACCCAGTCTTCATAGTACAATCGTCGGGAAAAATACGACGTGGAAATACAGCCAACCGTGTAATTACTATGCAGATGCAGCCACTTGTGGAACATATAACTGTTCCAGCGAACCCGATGGTGGTTGGTCGCTAAGCGTTGAAGATTGTGGCACTCATAATTGTAATGAAGATCCTGATACTGATTGGTTTTTTGATAGTGAATTATGCGGATATCACACTTGTGCAAATAACTGTTCACTGTACTGGGGATATAATAATCAGGATGCCCATCCATATGCGAATGACCAAATGGCAGAAGCAGGTGTTTGTTCTGAATTCCACTTTGATATTAGTAATGCTGACGAAGGCAGAAGTTATTATTATGATAACACAGAAGGATTTATGTGTGAATCCGGTTGTAATACACAAAATGAGCTATGCCCGAATGGATGCAATACTGAGTACTCTCAGTGTCCCAATACGTGTTCTCATTCAATCTGCGTAGAGACTCCTACCGTAAACTCTTTTGCAGGTTTAATCGATGAAGTCCGTCTCTGGAATAAAACACAACTTGCTCAAGACATATCAGATCATATGAACTTCACATTGGTCAATCCTAATGAGACAGGATTAAAATCTTATTATAAGTTTAATGAGGGTAGTGGAATTACAGGTGCATCCTACCGGAATGACGCACCTACCGCATATTTAAATTCGAGTATTTCCTGGGTTGCAGTAGACCGACCCGCATCTTTCTTGGTGTATGCACAGGATGGCGAAGACCTGACCAGCATTCGTGTTGAATGGGAAGATGCAACCAGTTTAAACACCGGGTACAAGATCTATAGAAATGGTAATGTTTACACTACCGTTCCATTGGCTGCTGCAGATTCGTACACAAATGAATGGCCCTCCGCAGTTGTAGGGATTTATTATCGATATTGCATCACTGCCATTAATGATTATGCTGAATCCGACGGACTATGCGATGTCGGTTTCATTGATCAAACCGGTTCAATGTCCGGTACTATTGAGACTGATAGCGGTAATCCTGTTGAATTTGTTAAGGTAGTAACCACACCGTCATTTGGTTCGTCAGCGAATTTTGATGGTATTGATGATTATGTTGACTTGACCAAATTCGTAAGCCAGTACGATCCGGTTTTCAATGAAAATGGTGATTTTGATCTGGGTGGTGATGACTTCACATTTGAAGCGTGGATAAAAAGTTCAGCCTCCAATTCACGTAATGCGATTTTCTCCATTATCAATACCGAGCAGGGGAAAGGGATGTATTTCTTTACGAATTCATCCAACCAGATTCAACTTGATTTCAAAGGAATCACAGGTGCTCATTCTAACCTAAATGGAATGTGGGATGAAAGTGAGAATTATACGGACCTTCAGACCCTTCCATATCTAAACAATCTGGGATATTGGGTACCGGCAGAAGATTTCATTGATACCAATGAAAACAGCCAGTGGGATCCTCCAGAAGCCTTTACAGACTGGAATTATAATCAGACTTGGGATAACGATGTGGAAGTATATGTAGATGCGAATTTCAATGGTATTTGGGATCAAGCTGAACCATTTGTAGATACTGATGGAAATGGTACTATGACAGATTCAGAACCATTAACCGATGCAAATCAAAACGGGATTCTTGATTCTGGTGAAGAATATACCGATACAAACGGAAATGGACAATGGGATGCTGCAGAAACATACACTGATCTAAATTTTAATGGCGAGTGGGATGGTCCCGAACCATTTACGGATTATAATGATAATAATCAATTTGACGATAATCTTCCCGAGCCATTTGTAGATGGTAATAGTGATGGTGTGTGGTTCAACGGTGAATATCTTTATGATACAAATAACAATTATGTTTGGGATGATGCCGAACCATGGGTAGATGAAAACGATGATGTGGCAGATGGTGTTTGGCATCATGTTGCAGCCGTCTTCAGTAATAATTCCATCCAGACGTATGTTGATGGAGTCCCATCCGGTGACCCCGTTTCAGTTTCAGGGATCAATGTAACTGCCAGTAAGATTTACATCGGTAATGATGAAAACAACAATGCATTTGAAGGAATCCTGGATGAAGTTCGATATTGGGGAATTGCAAGATCTGCTGAACAAATCAATAGATTTTATGATATTGCCTTAATCCCTGCACAGGAACCCACTTTAAAAGGATATTGGCGTTTCAGTGAGAACGTTTTTCTTACCGTATATGACCGCACGACGTTGAACAATCATGGAAAATTCAAAAGAGCGTTAGCATGGGATGATCAAAATGCGCCTGTAAATTCTGGTGACTATACCGATGAATTTGGCAATTATACCATCGCAGGCGTTGTTTATGAAGCTGCGGGAACACAACTTACGCTCACACCAACTTTGGGTATTCATGTATTTGATCCACCATTCAGACTCAGAACGCTGAATTCTGAAAACAATCTGGCTGAGGCGGTTGATTTCACTGATACTTCAACATTCCCTGTTGCGGGAACAGTAAATTATATTAATACAGAATGTTTCGCAGCCGACGTATTTATTCAAGTGGATGGTGAATTCCAGGCGGGAGATACACAAACAAATCAGTTTGGTCAGTTCTCATTCGACGTACCAATAGGTATTCATCACTTGTCACCATTTTCCGGTTCAGGAGATTATAGACCACCATACTATCCGTACTGCTTCGATGCAAATCCAGAAATTTCAGATTGTTCAGCTCATAATTTCAGCGGTCCGGTAACGAATATCACGTTCTTTGATTTTACAAAACATAAACTCACCATAGATGCCTACGGTGGCGCATGCCAAAACTCTTTGGGTAACGTGGCAGTTCATATACGAAGTACCGACCCCACAACTTGTTATGATGAAGTTCTTTATACTGATAAAACTGGCCATTTAGAAGTACTCCTTCCGCCTATTCAGTATCTGGTTGATGTCACTCTCGAAGATTATCCTTTTGTGACACCAGATGAAGGATACACCAACTTCAATACTGTTTTGGTGAATCTCATGCCAGGAGATGAAGAATTAAGATATGTTTATAAGGCAGATCCAAACTTGACCATTGGAGAGCTTCCTGGTGGTTGTATGGGTGAAGATGATCTGGGACAATCTTATGAAATTCCAATTTTCTTCCAGTATTATCCCGATACACTATCAATCGCTTTATTTGAAAAATATGGGTTTTACGAGGGAGAGACATACATTAAATATGTAGATGCTTCAGCCGAAATGAAAGCATTGGCATCGTGTCCCGTAGATTCTGCAAATATTTCAATTGTGGATAATGTGAGCGATATTTCAACCATACAGGATATAACGGTGCTTGAAGGAACAGGATCATATACCGTTCAACCAGGAAATCCCAACATTTTAAGTGGTGGTGGACATCCATACCAGAAGAAAATAGATTTAGTCGCATCTTCCGGTGGATTAGGTACAGATTCTGAAATTATTTGGGCATTTGTGGAAGGTAATAAATCCAGGAATGTCGCTTTTGCAACTACCGGACCCGATGTTCCGATCATTATATTGAGAGACCCTCCCGGTGACGCCAGTCAGGCAGTTTATAGTGAGGGATCGTCTTCCTGCACCGCAATGAGCATGACATTAGGAACCAGCTTCGGGTTGAATATGGGTGCGTCTGTATCGATGGGGCCGGATTTTGAAGTTGGATTTGGCATGACCGTAGCCACTGACGTTGAAATGAATATTAGTACCGGGATTGGAATGAATATTGAAGGTAGTACCGGCGAAGAACTGAATATTTGCACGGAAGTCACAGAAACGTATTCTACATCTGATGATGATCAGGTGGTAGGTCATGATGGCGATGTATTTGTGGGCGGCGCACTAAATGTATTGTACGGTATCACTGATAACATTCATTTGTTTTCTGCTGATACTGTAGATACCGGATTAGGAGGCGATTATTCGGAAGGGGATCATATGCAGCCTTCCCCGAACCAGGAGGTGGTGGATTTCACAATTATCCATAACGGTGGATGTGTGATCCAATCTGATCGTGGATTATTTGTTGCCCCTGAAGGATTTGCTACAACATACATTTTTACAGAGAAGTACATCATTTCATACATGGTCCCACAATTAGAATTTCTTGCGGCAAATATTGATCAGATAGAGCCGGGAGAACCATTTACAGATGCGAATGGAAACAATCAGTGGGATTTGGGAGAGGATTATATTGACTTGAATCTCAATAGCCAATATGATGCTGATTATGAACAAGATATCCATGATTATAATCGCGACATAGATAAATGGATGTCGCATGTTAATTATAATAATTATCTAAAGGATACTGCTGAATTCAAGGAAAATATTTCATTCTCTGCTGGAGCAAATTATGAATATTCCTTCTCTGGTTCCCGAACCCAGACCGTGACTCAGGAATTTACGATGGGAGTCGAAAGCTCAATAGGATTAGAAATGGGTGCTACCGTAGCTGGTATTGGAGCAGGTGTAACTGTCGATATGAATTTTGGTATCTCGATGGGTATGGGACAGACATTTGAAAACAATGAAACCACGTCAATGGGATTCATGCTTTCCGACAGCGATATTGGAGATGCATTTACCATTGACATTTTAGAAGATCCTGTTTATGGCACACCCGTATTTAAACTGATCTCCGCCGTGACCAGTAACCCTTACGAGGGTGAACATAAGGTGGATATCACCTATCCGGATGGATCTGTCCATTCTAATGTTATTCTTAGCGCGGCAACAGTTCCCAGAGATGTACCGGTATTTTCCATTGAATCAAATAACGTACTCTTAAATGTACCTCCTGATGAACCTGCGGTATACAGTTTATTGATCGGTAATGCCAGTGAGACACCACCAAATGGTGAAGCTAGGGAATACGTATTGTTCATTGACCAAAATACAAATCCAGACGGAGCTATTATTAAAATCGGCGGTGTCAATCTTGAGGGATTCCTTTCGTACATTATTCCTCCATTTGAAAATATTAACGCAACATTGACGCTTGAAAGAGGCCCAATAGCCTACCAATATGAGGATGTACAGTTACATTTTCAAGCTATAAACGATACAAGTAGGTATATAATAGAATCTTTGACAGCTCACTTTGTATCACCGTGTTCACCTATCAATTTGATGACGTTGACTGATAATTGGGTGATCAATGAGACCAATAATAATTTGCTTCCTATCTATGTGAACAATTATGATCTTTCTGACGTCAATTTGAGAGAATTAGGTATTCAGTTCCGTCAGGTAGGTACCAACAATTGGATACCTGCTACTTCCATTTCTGTTGATTCTGTTGATACCAATGAGACTTATGCCACGATCAATTGGGATGTAAGCGGTATTGCAGACGGCGCGTATGAACTTCGGGCCCTTTCACAATGCGAAATGAATCAGACTTACACTACTCCAGTTGTAGGAGTGATTGATAGAAACATTCCACAAATAGTAGGTAACCCACAACCAGCCGATGGCGTATTAGAACCAAACGATTTGATTTCGGTCACAGTAAGTGAAAATATTAACTGTAATGCCATTAACCCACCCTTGCACATTCATCTGGATGATCTCGAGAATGCATTGACCGTACCATATTCATTTACCTGTGTAGAGAATCAGATTGTAATTCAACCTGCCATGCCTGATCAATGGATGGAAAATCGTACGCTCACAGCTCGTTTAATTGACATTGAGGACCAGTACGGTAATACAATAGCTGATGACATATTATGGGAATTGTATTTCAATAAGAATCCGGTTAAATGGATTGTCGCCAATGTAAATGAAGTAAAAATTCCTGATGTTCCACTTACTTTTGTCGCATCAATATGGAATTCTGGCGGGCAGTTTGAGACTTGGGAATTGACTGATGTACCCAATTGGCTGACTCCAGATATTACTTCTGGTGAATTGAACTTCAACGAATCCGCGACTATTACATTTACAGTCAGCAATAATATGAATTCAGGCTTCCATGACTATCGGGTAATTGCCTCAACACCTGGGGGTAACGAAGATCTGCATGTAACCGTTAGAATGTTATGTCCTGAACCCGATTGGGTTGTCGATCCTGCACAATTCCAGTATACAATGACGGTTACTGCTGTACTTTATATTAACGATCTGTTATCCACCGACTCATATGATCGGGTCTCCGCGTATGTAGACGGTGAACTTCGCGGTATGGCACCAGTCGTTACTTACGAAAACGTGAATATTAATGGCCAGATCATTGACCTTAATCTGGTATTTCTGACAATTTACAGTAATCAGCTCTCTGGTGAAGATATCACTTTTAGAGTTTGGGATTCCTCCGAATGTACTGAATATGGGCATGTGGCTGAGCATTTTGAATTCGGTTATAATGATGAGCATGGCTTACCAATAGAACCTGTTACACTAACGACAACCGGTGCAATTGTGCAGCGATATGATCTGCCACAGGGTTGGACATGGTTGTCTATGAATCTCATACCGGACGATTTCTCTGTGAACTCAATACTGAGTAGTTTGTCATCAACGCCCAATCTGGATATTATCAAAAGTCAGACCAGCTACAGCCAATTCATTGAAGGTTCAGGATGGGTTGGTTCATTAATCGACTTGAATAATTCGTCCATGTATCAGATTAGAATTGCTCAAAGCGATCAGCTTGAGGTTGTAGGGGAGAGCGTTATTCCTGAGGAGTTGGACATTAATGTTGTTTCCGGTTGGAATTGGGTTGGGTATGCTCCGCAATTCAACGCAACTACCGATATTGGCCTGGAGTCATTGACAAAAACTACTGGTGACCTTGTAAAGAGCCAGTTTGGATTCGCGCAGTTTGTAGAGGGAGCAGGATGGTTAGGCAGTCTCACACATATGACACCACAGTTGGGGTACCTGTTAAGGGTTACTGAAGGAAGTATTCTGACGTACCCTCCCACAGAGAATGGTAATGATCCAACACTTTCAAGATCTTATTATTTTCCTGAAGTTGTCGAAAATCAACCTGAATTTATGGTCCATCCCCATATCTTCTCAAGTAACATGACAGCTGTGATAGATATTGAGAAATCCGACACCGAATACATCGAAGCCAATGACGTCCTTACGGCATATGTAGGTGATGAGGTTCGGGGAGTCGCGCATCCAGTATTCATAAGCAATGAGGATAAATATGTCTTTTTCATGATGATGTATGGTGACTACCTGGAAGTCGAAACAATTCGTTTCGAGTTATGGGATGCTAATCGAAAGACGACGATGGAAATTTCAGATCAGATATATTTTATTGGAAATGACCACTTGGGTACTGTCGGATCGCCCTTGCTTCTGAGAAGTGAAGGTTATGGTCCCGAAATACCTGATGAGATCGGTTTGTCACAGAATTTCCCAAATCCGTTTAATCCGATCACAGAAATTCGGTATAATCTGCCGATTGATCAAGTTGTAGCAATTACTGTTTACGATCTGAATGGCCGAGTAGTTAGAACTTTAATAAATGGTGCACAATCTGCAGGATACCATAAAGTGATTTGGGATGGTACGAATGAAAACGGAATTGCTATCTCAACAGGAATCTACTTCTATCAGATGAGGGCAGGAGATTTCGTCGAAATGAAGAAGATGGTATTATTAAAATAATATTATAAACTTCGCAGAAAAAGTATTTTATCAAGTATCCAGTCCATCCCCCCTTGACCAAGGGGGGATGGAAATATTAATGACAGATTTTTTGCTTATTGATCATAATTACTACAGTTGTAAAATTAGAATTCAAAATATACTAATTATTATTTAGTCCTATAAACATGTTTTAAGGAGATGAAGTGAAACGTATCACGTTATCATTTTTGGTTACCTCATTATTTTGCTCCCTGATATTTTCACAAGGGATACCTGAAGTCTCATCTTTGGGTAGTTTCTTTTTTAATGAGGGTGGAGTAGCTACATTCACGGTGTCCTATACACCTGTAAATCCAGGAGATGTGATCGCATGGAATTTTGGGGATTCCGGTTCTGGATCAGGCTCGCCGGTCAGCCATACTTATGTAAATAATGGAACCTATAATTTATCTGTAACTGTGACCAATAATTCAGGTTCAGGCTCTGCCACAGGAATTGTTTATATCTCTAATGTTTCCCCTACAGTGACCCAATTTACAATACCGACCACCGGATTAGAAGGACAATCACTTACTTTCACCGGTGCCGGAACCGACCCTGGAACACAGGATGTTCTCACATACACTTGGCAATTTGGAGATGGTAATTCTGCGGTAGGTTCCACCGTCACTCACGCTTACATTGATGAAGGAACCGGCACTTATACGGTAACCCTTCTTATTACAGATGGCCAAGGTGGGAATGGATCTCAGACTGGTACTATCTCAATATCGAACGTCAATCCAGTGATATCACAATTAAATTATATCTCTCCTTCAAATGAATCTTCTGTTATTGAATTCGGTGCAAACGTCACTGATGCCGGTACAAGCGATGTCTTTACATATGATTGGAATTATGGAGATGGCTCCGCTCACAAAATCTATACAACTGGAAATTATGTCGTCGGTTTAGACGGTACAGATGACTATCTACAATTTTCATCTCCAGTCTCAAACGCGCTTTCCCAATTTACAGTAGAAGTATGGGTTAAAGGTTCAGGGGGAACCATTTTTTCGAGAAATTCAGCAGGTGTTGATGGATATATTCAATTAGGTTTTAATTCGACTGCACAATACTATGGAAGTGCGGGATCCGTTTCACAGGCGTTTGATGGCATTCCACAAAATGTTTGGTCGCATGTTGCGATGACATATGACGGTTTATCTTTAATGGTTTACGTCGATGGTAATCTGATTACTTCACAATCAGGGTCAGGATTGATTAATACCTCTTCAGTTGCATCGTATCTGGGAAGATTATCTGATGGCTCTGATGATTTTACGGGACAATTGACCGATTTCAGATTTTGGAACAGCGCACGGACACAAACGCAAATCCGCGATAATATATTTTCTACATTACAGGGTAATGAATCCGGTCTTCTGACGTACAATCGATTAGATGAGGGAAGTGGAAGCTCTTCGGCTGATCAAACCAGTAATGGACATACGGTGACTTTCGGTGGTAATACTCAATGGGTAAACACCGGTGGACGACACAGCTACGCGAATAACGGCACATATTCCGTGATCCTGACAGTCACCGATGGTGATAATGGGACTCATACCGTGAGTAATAATATTTCAATTACCAATGTAAATCCCTCAATATTGTCTTTTGTAAATCCGGGCGCAGGAGATGAGGGACAAACGCTTTCATTTAGTGCGTATGCGATTAATCCGGGATTTGATATTCTTACTTATACTTGGAATTTTGGAGATAATACTTCAAACCAAGCAGGCGAAACCGCAACGCATACATTTGCTGATGATGGAAGTTATACGATCACGCTGACTATAACTGACCAGAATGATGGTTCTACGATTCATCAAAGTGGTATTACTATCGCTAATGTGAATCCTACAATCCAGACTCATAGTATCCCTGATATGGGTACACAAGGAACCGCAGTTCATTTCACAGCAGCAGCAACAGATCCTGGTACTGATACACCTGTTTATACTTGGAATTATGGCGATGGAACATCTACAGTCACCGGACCTGATGTTTATCACACTTATACAGATTATGGTACATTCACTGTTTCTCTCACAGTGACAGAAGAGGATGGTGGTACTGTAAATACAACGTCTGATATAATTATTGTCCCAGACTGGAATGTGAGTTATTCTGATTATCAATCCACAGCAAGTATGACTGCTGTGCTGTACCTCGACCATGAATTAATCGGCTCACAGTACAATAAAGTGGCTGCATTTTCCAACGGGCAGACACGTGGAACCGCATTCCCAATTTTAGTAGGATCTACATGGATGTATTTCATGACGTTATATGCTAATATAAATGCGGAAACCATCACTTTCAAGGCTTATATCGCAGACCAGGAGCTGGTTCTGGATACGATGGAATCGATTACTTTTTATGCAAATAACAGCCATGGTAGTCCATTAAGTCCGTTTGTATGGAACACGATTCTAAATTATGATCATAATCCGGAATTATCAGAAATTTCTGGACAGACCATTGAAATCGGTAACTCATTTACGCCTTTTGATCTTGATGATTATCTTGTGGAATTAGATGGAAATCCTGTCTCCTATCTGTATCTAAACAACGTTAATCTGTCGGTTGCAATCAATTCTAACCATATCGTTTTTGTGACACCCGTAAACTCCCAGTGGACAGGAAGCGAAACAATCCGGTTTATTGTATCGGATGAGACAGATGCAGCATTGATCGGGTTTCAAGACGTTACCTTTACAATTGAGCCCATTGATAATCCACCCGACGTCATGGCATTGAATGATCAGGTTGTTGGTAAAGTAAGAGATTTCACTTCCTTTGATCTGGATAATTCTCTAATAGAAATGGATGGAGATGACATTGGTTGGAGTTATGAGTTTACTACTTCAACAGTTGGAGATGCTGCACCATCGTGGTCAGTAAATCCCAGCGCATTTCAATTCAGTATGACGGTCACCGCCAGTGTTAGTGTTCGCCACAGAGCGACGAATAGTGTAGATCACCTCTTGGCTGCATTCTCGGGCAATGAATTAAGGGGTGTGACTTCTCCTGTGAATGTAGGGGGTAGTTGGGTCTATTTCCTTACCATTTACTCTAATCAGAACGGACAACCACTTGAATTCTCAATATACGATCCAATTGTTGGAGATATTATCCCTGTCAAGGAGACAATGGTTTTCGCCATTAATGGCGTTGAAGGTAAC
>JABMOW010000012.1 GCA_013204025.1 Fidelibacterota bacterium
ATGGTATCGGTATCTGTGAGTGTAATTTTCTTCTTTTGTGCAGGGTATTTCATGCCCCTGTTCACCAATGATACGGAGATTGTCCGAATATCGGTTTCGTATTTTAAAGTTCTGGTATTTGCCTATCCATTTATCACCGTGGGATTAAGCAGTGGCAGGATCATGCAGGGCTTGGGCGTAGCCTATCCCATGTTGGTAGTGACTTCCCTTCGGGTTGTGCTCATCAGTGCACCATTGGCTTGGTATTTCACCCGCGTGCTGGATAAGCCCGTACACTTTGTTTGGATCGCCATACTCATATCTTCCATGATCGCTTCTACTACCAGTTTCGTCTGGATGCTGACCATCCTCAGACGAAAAAGCCGACTGAATCCCACTTAATCCATATCTTTCAAACTATTCTTTAGGTTACGGAATCTCTCGTGAGTTGAATAATCTTTCGGTAGCAGATAAGCAATCCTCACTCGAGTTAATCTGTGATGCATCATTGGATAAAAATTCAATATCAGGTTGATCAATAACGAACTGGTTACTGTCACAATCTCAAAAACACAAATTTTAATATTCTATCGCCAACACAATGATAAAACATAAGAACTTTTGTTTCCATATCATCAATTCTAATTATCGGCAGCTTTTTTTATTTGCTGCCGTATTATAGTAGTTGTAGATTTGCTAAAATATTGAGCCACAATCGCAACTGACAAACTAAATATCGATAAATTAAAAGTTTGTTTCAGAGACATGAATAGCTTTGAAACGAAGGATATTGCCGCCTTTTATGAAGAGTATGAAACTGGAATAAAGCAAACAACAGTCAATTGGAGAGTGTATACTTTAATTCAACGGGGGATACTTAACCGTATTGGCAGAGGACGATTTATTCTTGGAACGAGTAAATTGTTTATCCCCGAAATTTCTCTAGAGATGAAAGCCATCAATAAGAAGCTTAACCAGGAATTCCCCTATCTGAAAACGTGTATTTGGAATACATCTGTTTTAAATGAATTTATGCACCATCAACTCGGACGCTTCTATTTACTCATTGAAGTTGAGAAAGTAGCAACCCAATCCGTATTTTACTTCTTAAAAGAAGCTAAAAAATCGGTATTCATAGAGCCCACAAGCGACATCTTAGAAAAATATTTACCCAGAGAAAAAGAAGCATTAATTGTTAAGCCACTTGTTTCAGAAGCACCAATTCAGATAGTAGAAGGAATTCATACCGCGTCGCTAGAAAAAATGCTTGTTGATATTTTTTGCGATAAAGTACTTTTTTCAAATCAACAAGGCGCTGAAATGCGAACTGTTTTCAGAGAAGCATTACATAAATATTCGGTAAATCAAAGCAGAATGCTGCGTTATGCGGACAGAAGGAGAAAGAAGAAGAGCTTCAATAAATATCTGATTTCAATTACAAATTTACGGCAGCAATAAACATTTGCTGCCAATTTATAGTATATGATTAATAGAGAAAAACTGTCATTAGAGTGGATTAACAAAGTTTCTAGAGAAAACCATAATGCAGATAAAATTCTCATAGAAAAAGTGATCCGTGCTTTGCTGTTATTGGAAGGACTTGTAAAACAAAATTTACCTTTTGTTTTTAAAGGCGGTACAGCATTAATGCTTCACTTGAATTCCACAAAAAGACTTTCCATTGACATTGATATTATTCTGCCAAACACACCTGAAAAGCTAGATGATATTTTTGATAGTGTTGCAAATGAACAAGGTTTTCTTCGAAAAGAAATGCAACACAGAAAAACTCAATTAAAAATTATTAAAGAGCACTATAAATTTTTCTATACGCCCATTCATAAATCGAATAAGGCAGAAGAATTTGTATTACTCGATATTTTATTTGAAGAAGTGAATTATGCTAAGGTTGTAAAAATTCCTATCCAGTCAACATTAGTACCAATTCTGGAAGAACCGATTTTAGTCGATGTCCCTTGTTTGGAAGATATGCTCGGTGATAAGTTAACAGCTTTCGCCCCAAACACAACTGGTATTCCATATTTTAAAAACGGTGATAGTATGAGTATGGAAATCATCAAACAATTGTATGACGTTGGAAATTTACTGGATGTGGTAAGCGATCTTCAGATTATAAAATCTACATTTTTTCGCTTTGCAAAAACAGAGTTGGCTTACAGGAATAAAGCTGATAAGAACGAAAAAGATGTATTAGATGATATTCTGCAAACTTCTCTTTGTATAGTCACCCGAGGCACTGACGGAAACGGCGATTATAAACAGTTACTAATGGGAATACAACGAATATCGAGTTTCATATTTTCCGAAAGTTTCCATTTAGAAAAAGCGATCACTTATGCATCGAAAGCAGCTTATCTATCTGCTTTGATAATGTATAATGCAGAAAAAATTGTGAAATTCGAGAATCCGCTACAGATAAAAGAATGGTTGATTGTAGAACCAATGAATACCAAATTGAATAAACTCAAAAAATCCAATCCAGAGGCATTCTTCTATTGGTACAAAATTTATGAACTCACTGTAAAGAAAATGCCAACCGTCATCTTGAGGAAAACTGGTTTTGGAGATAACATCAAACGATCTTGAAAAATCTTCTTCTCATAATGTTCAGTTTACCTGACTTTTACGATCGGTAACAGCTTTCCTTCACATTCCTTCGTGACAAGATATTAGGGTGTTTCAGCTCCCCAGTTTTCGCCCAGTGAGTACAGCAAGAATGACCACACATCGGTGGCTTTAGCGATGGCTTTAGTCGTAGGCATCCCGGCACCGTGCCCTGCATCAGTCTCGATCCGTATGAGCATAGGATTATCACCGCCGTTATTTTCCTGTAATGTGGAAATGAGCTTGAAAGAATGCGATGGCACCACCCGGTCATCGTGATCTCCCGTGATGATCATAATGGGGGGATAAGACGCACCCGGTTTAACGTTATGCAATGGCGAATATGCATACAAATACGGGAATTGATCCGATTCGTCTGCGGACCCATATTCGTTCACCCACGCCCATCCGATAGTAAATTTGTGATAACGGAGCATATCTGCAACGGGAACTCCGCACTCCACTGCACCAAACAGATCCGGTCTTTGCATCATAACGGCAGAAACTAACAATCCTCCATTGCTGCCCCCGGCGATGGCTAGTTTTTCTGGAGATGTATAACCGACGTTGATCAAGTACTCTGCTGCGGAGATGAAATCGTCAAAGACGTTCTGTTTTCGATCCAGCATCCCTGCTTCGTGCCACGCCTCGCCATACTCGCTTCCTCCACGCAGTGATGGAACCGCATAGATACCGCCATGCTCAAGCCATACCAGTCGACTAAAGGAAAAGTAGGGCGTTAAACTGATGTTGAAACCGCCATATCCATACAAATACGTTGGGTTTTGCCCATCCATTTTCAATCCCTTTTTATGAACGATGAACATTGGAATGCGTGTGCCATCCTTGCTTTCGTAAAAGACCTGCTCCGATTCAAATAAGTCCGGATTGAAATCAATGAAGCGGACTTCAAATATCTGACTTTCATCGTTTTGATAATTGTATTGGTAGATGGTGCTGGGATAAAGGTACGATGTGAATTGATAAAATATTTCGGGATCGTCATACCTGCCAGATAAACTTACAGATCCTAGATCAGGCAATGTCATGGACCGGAGATGTGCCCCGGACAAATCGTAGATATTCACTTCATCCACTACATCCCGACGATAGGTTGCAAACAAATGGTGGTCGATCATCTTTACAGAGCGTAATACTGCAAGGTCTTCGGGGATCAGGGTGATCCAATTTTCCGGATGACGAAACTGGGTGTCGATGGTGATGATCTTTCCTGACGGTGCATTAAAGGTGGTCATCACATATAATTGGTGATTTTCGTGACCGATGACTGAAAACTCACCGATCCACTCATCTATAATGGGCTGAAAAGGATCTGTTGAGTTTAGGGGTTTAATGTATAAAAGGTTTTTGTTTTCGGTACCTGCCCAGACAGTCATGATGAGATATTGCTCGTCTTCAGTGGCGTGAGCTGAAAATCCGTATTGGGGATGTGCAGGATCTTCGTAGATCAGCTCGTCTTCATCCTGGGATGTGCCTACTCTGTGAAAGAATAATTTCTGATTCAGGTTCACATCTTCAAATTCATCACCGGATTTCGGTTCAGGGTACCGACTGTAGTAAAATCCAGATCCGTTTGGATGCCAATGCGCATCTGAAAATTTCACCCAGGTCAAATGATCGGGATAGTCTTTACCTGATTCGATATCTCGAACGAAATATTCCACCCAGTCACTTCCCGAGCGAGAAATTCCGTAGGCAGCTAATTTCCCATCTTTGCTGATATCCAGAGATGATAGCGCCACAGTGCCGTCGTCACTCAGCAGATTGGGATCGATGGCTATTTTTTTATCACCATCAATACCGTCTCTGTAATACAGCACACTTTGATTTTGAAGGCCGGAGTTTCGGTATTGGAAATATCGTTCTCCCCTTCTGAACGGCAGGGTTGATCGGGGATGATCCCAAAGTGCTGTGAGTCGTTCCCTGATCTTTTCCCGGAAGGGAATCTTCTGTAGAATCGATTGCGTGAGGGTATTCTGTTCGGTGACCCAATGTTTTGTGGCGGGTGCATCCAGATCTTCCAAAGGTCGGAACGGATCAGCAACGATATTGCCGTGATAGTCGTCCACCTGTTCACTTCTGGGTGGAGTCGGATAATTGATCTTGTCAAACTTGTGGTTATTGTGGATTAAGGTTCCGACACAACTCATGACGAAAAACGTAATGACGATAATCATTGATAAACGCTTTATCTGCATGGGTTCTACCTCCTGTGGTTTCTTATTTTGAGTAAATCTGATATGTGAAAAGCCAGCTCCAAACTTTGTTCGTTGTTCAACCGCGGATCGCAGGCTGTTTCATACTTCTTTTCAAGCTGGGGCACATCAATTTCCTGCGCACCGCCTACACATTCCGTCACATTGTCACCGGTGAGTTCAAAATGAACACCTCCGGGAATTGTGCCTTCAGCATGATGGATGATAAAAAATTGTTCGATCTCTTTCAGGATGGTATCAAATGCGCGAGTCTTTCTCCCGGAAGCGGTCTGGTAAGTATTGCCGTGCATAGGGTCGCAGATCCAGCCTACATGTTTACCTTCGCGTTGGATGATTCGGATAAAACCGGGCAGCTTATTATCCACTCGGTCTGCTCCGAATCGGGTAATAAGCGATATCCTGCCCCAGTCGTTAGAGGGATTCAATTTGTCCAGGAGGCGCAATAGTTCATCTTCTGTAATCCCGGGTCCTAATTTAATACCCAGTGGATTTTTTATACCGGACATGAACTCCACATGAGCACCATCCGGTTGACGAGTGCGGTCACCGATCCATAGTGTATGCGCGGAGCAATCGTACCAGTCGCCAGTGAGTGAGTCCTGCCGAGTGAGGGCTTGTTCGTAACCCAGCAATAAACCTTCGTGAGAAGTGAAAAAATCCGTTCGTCGCAGTTGATCAGCGTTATCGGGATTCACGCCACACGCCTGCATGAACTCCATAGCGCTTTCGATCTGGTTGGCGAGGGTCTCGTATCGCTTACCCTGACGAGATCGTTTGATAAATTCCTGATTCCATACATGAATTTTTTTTAGATCAGCGAATCCACCTTGAGTGAATGCACGTAGAAGGTTCAGCGTGGCGGCCGATTGATTATACGCCCGGAGCATCCGTTTCGGATTTGGAACTCTCACATCTTTTCGAAGCGCTACATCGTTGACGGCGTCACCCCGATAGGCAAGGTAGGTCTCACCGTTTATGGTTTCCGTTACCCGGCTACGCGGTTTGGCGAACTGACCGGCGATTCGTCCCACTTTCACCACACGCATCCCTGCGCCGTAGGTGAGAATCGCTGACATCTGAAGAATAATCTTTAGCTTATCTCTGATGTGATCAGCAGTGAAATCAGTGAACGTTTCAGCGCAGTCACCGCCTTGTAGCAGAAAGCCCTTCCCCTGGGCGACATCAGCCAGTTCACGGGTGAGAGATCGCACTTCACCGGCAAATACCAGTGGCGGATACGTGGCTAATTCCTGATGTACCTTGTCCAAACGCTTCGCATCCCCCCAATCAGGGAGTTGCTCTGCCGGGAAGGATTTCCAAGAATCCACCGTCCAGGATGAGGATTTGCTATCGTGTGTTGTTTTTAATTTATTCATGTATGCGTCTTATCGTAATTGAAAATCAGTTGGTATTTTGCTATTTTACTCAGACGGTGAACCTGTCTGAGTGTCCATGTTACAAATGGCTGCACTTCACCTGTCGGAATTATAAAATTCATAAGTTAAAGTCGTCGAAATTTATCAACACCCAGCAACGGGATTTAAGGAGAATCTTGAATGAAAGTTTTGGGTGGATCGTGTGAAAGACTCCTTGAATAAATTGAATCCAGCGCTTTATGCCTATCCATTTTTCTTGTTCTTCAAATATGCTTTAATCGTTTTACCAAATTGTTTGTCTTTCCTCCGCTTTTCAACAACACTTGATTGAAAATGGGTCTTTTCTCGCCCCATTCTTAAGTAGTTTTCATAAGAAGTTTTATTGATCTCCCCATTTTCAACTGCACTCAAAACACTGCAGTCTTTCTCGTGAGTGTGTGAACAATCACTAAACCGACAGTTGTGCGATAATTCTATGATATTATCAAATGTTTCTTCCAGCCCACTCGTAGTGTCTGTTACTCCCACTTCTCGCATACCGGGATTGTCAATAAGAATTCCACCACTTGATAAGACGGTCAACTCTCTATGACTGGTAACATGTCTGCCCTTGTGGGTAATCGCATTAATTGAATCGGTCACCATAAGCTCTTTACCTGAAAGATTATTGATGAGAGTCGATTTTCCCGCTCCCGAGGAACCCAGAAAACAATAGGTTTTTCCTTTCATAAAAACGGTATCAAATAATTCGTATCCCTTTTTTGTCTTGTTACTAATGGGGATCGTCAAAATATCAACAACTCTCTCTTTGACTTCCTGCAGTATTTTTTTGAGCTCAACTTTGGTGATTAGATCGATTTTGGTAAGTACAACTATGGGTTCTACATTTGAGGAATTTGAAATCGTCAGGTATC
This sequence comes from Fidelibacterota bacterium, assembly GCA_013204025.1. GTDB lineage: Bacteria > Fidelibacterota > Marinisomatia > SCGC-AAA003-L08 > JACNLC01 > JABMOW01. Next base: position 7,132 of record JABMOW010000012.1, read on the forward strand.
TCTCTAATCTGTTGATATTAAAATCCGTTTCGACTGCCTGAATTATAAAAGCATAGTCCACGTTAGACGCAATAATTTGCTTTTTACCGAACTTCCCCACTGACTGTCGCTCAATGGTGGATTTTCTCGGAAATATGATATGGATGATCGCCAAATCAGAACCAGAAGGAATGACAGCTACCCAATCTCCGACGGCAGGATAATCCGCTCTATTTTCAGCCTTATATCTCAATGCACCGATAATTTCGGAATCATAGAGGTTTTCGGCAGTTCTGACGATATATCGTCCCTTGTTTTCAATGATCACTCTCCCGATTTCATAATCGTCCAACTTTTGGTCGATCCGAAATTGCTCAAACGTTTCATTGTATCCTAAATCATCTAATAACATTTTTGGAACCTATTTGTATAAATTTAAATACTCCCGGCACGGTCAACTTGTAACCTAAATAACTTCCCTGACTCCTGTCAAATCACTGATCCATGATCTGCTTGAGGATCACTTTATCATCGGGCAGTAGTCCTGCGGGTACCAATCGGTTGATCAGCAACTTCAAATTGGGATCCTTTCGAAATACATCATGGAAAATAGGAAGTGATTCCTCCACCTTACCAATACTGGCTAATGTCACCGCCGTCCAGAATGGCAGTTCGGGATTTTCAGGGTAATAATCTGTAGCCAAAGAGTACTCTTTCAATGCCTTATCGATGTCCCCTTTTTCCAGAAAAATATCCCCTGCATTGGCGTGGATATATGCTCGGTTGATCCGGATGAGTCGCCTCAGCTCTTTCAACGGTTCAGGGCTGTCGTCTACCCGAAGATCAAAAATCCGTTCTTCCCAAGGCTGGTCTCCGGCGTTCCCATCCACCACCAACAGTGCCGCCGATTGACGACCGCGGATGTCTCCGCCTTCCGCCTGTGCCGCTTCCAGCGCAGCCATCATCCGGTCAGCCAGATCGTCGCCTGCAGATTCATAGGCTCGTGCCATGGCATCCCATACCGTTGGGTTCGTCATGAGGTTCGCTTGAACGGAATACCCCTCACCACTTGTATGTCCGGCTGCGTAAATACAATTGTCGCCGGTGTGTGTCGCAACATTCCCGTAGGCATCAACCATTGCCACCTGACGGACCTGCCTGGCATCATCAGTAGAAAGCAACGAATCCAGCGCCTCCTGCGGTGTAAATCCCATCTCCATGAGCGCTAACCCGTCAGGACCATATTCTACTTTCACAAAGGATTGGGTAGCAATAGCGCCAACCCCGGCTTTCGCCCAAGGAACGACGGACCCAACTGAAAACCAATGGCTTTGAACCGCCACGCCCAACTGTCCCGTCGCTTCGTCATACGCCACAATAGAGTATGTGCTGACCGGTCGGGATTCCGTTGTAGGAGTTAAACCGGTTAGTATACAAATACCAGCAAAAAACAGTACCAGGTTTTTCATATTTTCTCCTTGATTCCATTGTTTGAAACTCAAATTCTGTTAGGGAAATTAACCCGGATGATATGAAGATTATTCGATGAATTTGTTTTCAGACTTTTGGCTTTTAGTTAATGGTTAGTTGCCCTTGACGCAAGGATGAACTTTGAACTTCCCCAACTCATGTTTGGTGAGCATTTCAAACTATCAACTTGTAAACTCATAAACTCTCACATCGTCAGGCATCCTTATTAAATTCACCTTGTCTGTAACTTGGCTAAAAACTTTAAATTATTGGGTATAATCGCACCGCCAAACAACCCATTTAAACGCAAAACGGAGAATCCAATTTCCAAATTTAAGATATTGTGGCACCTTATGGCCGGTAATCGCTTATTATATGCAGGAGCGATTCTGGCAATAGCCTTCGAAACCATGTTCACATACATGTCGCCGCTGGTTATTCGAACCACTATTGATTCCATTATCGGAGACAAACCGATTGTGGCACCTGGGATTTTTCACCAGTTTATCGAATTTGTGGGTGGCGTATCAACCATCAGGGATCAATTGTGGATAGTGGCGATTTGCCTTGTAGCATTGGCTGTATGCCGCGGACTTTTTACCTACCTCATCGGAAGGTGGTCTTCCGGGGCATCCGAATCCATCGCCCGAAAATTGCGGGAAAAGCTCTTCGCCCAACTCCAGTCAGTGCCAGTTCATTTTTACTCGCGATGGAAGATTGGTGATCTCATCCAGAGATGTTCATCCGATGTGGAGACCATCCGGAAATTTTTAGGTGTTCAAGTGGTTCAGGTAGGTAAGTCACTGATTATGCTGGCGGTAGTGATCCCTATCCTTATCATGTTGGATGCGAAAATGGCAGCGATTTCCATGCTGACTATACCTATCATCCTCATGTTTTCAGTGATTTTCTTTCTCAAGATCAAGTCTGTATTTCAGATTGCTGATGAGACGGAGGGCGCTATGTCCGCCGTATTACAGGAAAATCTCACGGGTACCCGGGTGGTGCGCGCGTTCGCCCGTCAGGATTTTGAAATCGATAAATTCGAAGAGAAAAACGCACAGTACCGGGATAATGTGTATCGGCTGATCCGCGTGCTGGGAGTGTATTGGGGGATTTCCGATACATTGGTGTACACACAATCCGGTATCGTTTTGATTATGGGAACGTACTGGACAATCAACGGGCAGATCACTTTAGGTACGCTGGTAGCATTTATCGCCTATGTGGAATTTTTATTGTGGCCCATCCGGATGACAGGCAGGACCCTTACCGATCTGGGGAAAGCGATGGTGTCTTTGGGCAGGGTGAAAGAAATTCTAGATGAACCGATTGAAAACCAGTCCGGATGGTCGAATGATACAATACCGGTGAAAGGAGATATCGAATTTCAAGGGACAAGTTTCCGGTATGATGAAGAAACCCCCATCTTGGAGGATATCAACATCTCTATTAAATCCGGACAGACAGTCGTAATCATGGGTCCCACAGGATCGGGAAAATCCACACTGGTTAATCTATTGCCCCGGTTATGGGACTACTCCAACGGATCAGTGACTATTGACGGCAGGGAACTGAATACCATTCAACGAAAGTACATCCGGAACCATATCGGGGTTGTTCTACAAGAACCATTTCTGTTTTCAAAGACACTTCAGGAAAATATTCAACTAGGGAAGTCAGGCAATCCGGGCGAATCGGATATTATTGAAGCGTCTCGAATCGCTGCCATCCATGAAGAGATTGAATCTTTTGAAAAAGGATATGACACAGTCGTCGGAGAGCGGGGAGTCACATTGTCCGGTGGACAAAAACAACGTATTGCCATAGCCCGTGCTATTTTGCAGAATCCGCCCATTCTCATTTTTGATGATGCATTAAGCGCATTAGATACAGAAACGGAAGCCCGTATCCGTGAAGCACTTATCCTGCGCAAAGGATCTTCCACAACCATCGTTATTGCACACCGAATAAGTACGGCTATCCATGCCGATTTAGTGGTGGTAATGGAAAAGGGACACATTACTCAAAAGGGCAGGCACTCTGAACTTATCAAGGAAGAAGGATTCTACCGTCGATTGTGGGAGTTACAAAATATACCGGACAATCTTGCTCCCCCCGAGAAGGACGACTAAGCGTATGGACCACAGAGAAACCGATTATACACAGAAATTCCAGTTTTCAACCTGGCGAAAGGTATTGCCCTTTGCGCGCCCATACAGGACGACCATGATTCTTCTGGCGGTCTTTATGATCGCTGTTGCCGGAGTAGATATTGTCATGCCTCTTATGACACGATATGCCGTAGATACTTTCATCGTTCCAAAAAATGCGGATGGTTTGGGTCTTTTCGCTATCATTTATTTGAGTATCACCCTGTTTCAGGCTGTGAACGTTGCTATTTTTATTCTGTTTGCCGGCAAAGTAGAAACCGGTGTCAGTTACGGTATCCGAAAAGCTGGATTTTCCAAATTGCAGGAGCTCTCGTTTTCGTACTATGATCACGCTTCTGTGGGTTGGCTGATGACACGAATAACGTCTGATACTACAAAATTATCCGAGATTATTGCCTGGGGATTGGTGGATCTGGTCTGGGGTGGGTCACTGATGATCGGGATCGCCACGGTTATGTTCATCATGCACTGGAAACTCACTCTGTTAGTGTTATCGGTGGTGCCGCTTCTTTTCTGGGTGAGCAAGAAATTTCAGGTACTCATCCTATCCAGTTATCGTGAAGTTAGAAAAACCAATTCCAAGATCACAGCGTCCTTCAATGAAGGAATTATGGGTGCCGTAACCACCAAAACGCTGGTGAGAGAGACAGACTATCTGAGGGAATTCACGCATCTGACGGATAAAATGTACTCGTCATCTTTCCGAGCCGCTGTACAATCTGCATTGTACATGCCACTGGTGCAGATTGCCTCTGTAATGGGGGCAGGATTGGCCATCTGGTTTGGGGGCAGTGGCGTCATCGCAGGGGATATTTCTTATGGGATGCTGGTCATGTTTTTATCCTATGCCACATTTTTCTTTCAACCGGTACAGGAAATGGCGCGTGTGTTCGCAGAGCTACAAAACGCTCAGGCAGCAGCAGAACGCATCACTTCTCTTATTGAGACGGATCCTGAAATACGGGATCACGAAAATACCATCCAACTCATCCCATCTTCTTTGAGAGGGGATATCCGGTTTGATAACGTAGGTTTTGAATACAAACAAGGGCAAAAGATCCTCAATAATTTCAATCTGGATGTAGAAGCGGGATCCTCTATCGCCCTTGTGGGTGAAACTGGTGGCGGAAAGACATCTATCATCAGTCTGGTATGCCGATTCTACGAACCCACATCTGGGAAAATTTCAATCGACGGGCAGGATTATACACTCTATCCCCTTCAATGGTTGCAATCTCATTTGGGAGTAGTATTGCAAACACCTCATCTTTTCAGTGGCACCATCATGGAGAACATCCGTTATGGTAAATTGACAGCCACGGACGAAGAAGTTATCCGTGCTGCAACCCAGGTTCAGGCAGATGCGTTCATTTCACAACTGGCGGATGGGTATTCCACTATCGTCACCGAAGGCGGCACCAATCTGAGCACCGGACAAAAACAGCTTATCAGTCTGGCAAGAGCCATTATCGCTGATCCAGCCATCCTTATCATGGACGAAGCCACCTCATCAGTAGATACTGAAACCGAGCGATTGATTCAGCATGCCATTGATAAACTGGTGAAAGGCAGGACCAGTTTCATCATCGCACACCGACTGTCCACCATCCGGAACGCCAATCGAATACTCGTTATCGAAAAAGGAAATATTACCGAAGACGGGAATCATGATGAACTTATCACATTAAAGGGTAGATATTTTCAGTTGTACACCAACCAATTTCAGGAAGAAAAAACGAAAGAAATTCTGAAGTGAAGTAACCTGTCTGCCGACAAGCAGGGAAGCGAATATTGAAATGTGACACCCGTCTAACTGTGTTTAGTGCCCTTTGACTAGCCCTCGGTCGGACTCGCCATAGACGGCTACGTCAAGATTAACCTGCGGGTGAGACTCAGGGCGACAGAACAAAAAAATATAATTAGTCATTGTGTGGCTCTGACAGAGTTTGAGTTATACCCTTTAAAACTGGTCATTGCCTGTACCCTCTTGCTACCAATGCATGATTATAAGAATTAAAAAATCCACACATCACAAATATCTCACCATTATAATCAGCACCACCCAAAGATCGTTGTGAATATAAATTCATAATGTCATTGTTGGTAAAGTAAGTAAGACCGTTGAATTTGGTATATATAAAACCAGCACTGAAAAAGAGAATATCATTAATCGTATTGATTTTAATCAGTTTAACTATGTCAGTCTCAAAATCAAGTGGTAGGTCTGGTACACTTATTAATTCATCTGTTAAATAATTATATTTCCACAGACCAGTGCTTGAAGTTAAATACAGCGTATCACTTAGCACACCGACTCCAAAAACATACCCTGTTTGAGATTGGGGATCATCTGATGAAAATAGAATATTCCATGAGTCATTTAAAAATTCCAAAACATTTGTGAGCGCATAGTCATCAGGTTCTCGCCCCACCGCGAAAACATGGTTGCCATCTGGACTACCAACAATCAAATCCAAATCTACACTTGTTCCACTTTCCATTTGGATAAAATTTGAGCCATCATAATAGACGATAGCACCTTCCCAACCTACAAAATACATATTAGAAGATGAATTTCCCCAAAGATCAACTAGATGTACATCTATTCCATAATTGTGAAGTAACCAGTTCGTCCATTCCTCTCCATCCCAATGTTTTGGATACCCAGATATCACCCAAAAATCATCTTCATCAAAATAGAAAATTCCATTTAATGGAGCAGTATTAACAATTAATTGATATTCCCATTCATTGCCGTTCCAATGAGCAGCATTGTAATTTATTTGAGTTGGGTAAACTAAAGTTGTATCATCAATTGATAACGCACCTACTACCCAGATATTGTTTTCATCTACAATTACTATGTCGTTCAGATAGCTACCGTAAAGTCCGATGGTATCCAGTTGAAAAATAAAAGTACTCGACGTAGTGTCTATACAGCATTCATTCATGAGATCACCACAATTATGATATAAATTCTCGCAGAGCACTTCACAGCATTCGGTTATGTTGTTGTCACAGGGCAGATATCCGGTGTCGCAGTCCGCCGATTGGGGAGTGGTGGAGGTTTTGCATCCTGTAATGAAGACTATCGTCAATACCATAGGTAGAATGAAAAACGTAATGGTGATGCTCAATTTTTTCATAAATTTTTGTCCCGTGATACCGTAAATCATTTTATGCCTGCGGCTTGAAGCCCTGCCTGCCGAAGGCGGGCCTGCCTGCGCTAGGAAGGTTGTAGCCTACCTACACTGAAAAGGCTATGAGTAATTGGGCAATCATGTAAGTGACTAGTACCCATGCCCGTGCGCTTTTGAATTGAAATCTGAACCTGTTTATTGCGATAAGTGAATCGGACACCACAAAAAACAAAGCCCCTATTGCAGCTAACATTGTGTACCATTGAACGTTAATCTCCCAATGCTCCCACCCCTGCCATGCCATCACAATGATAGCCGCCAAGTACACCAACACCGGCAGTTTCATCTTGCCAAGTCCCGGAGACAGGTAACGGAACATTTGTCCACCAACGACTACCAATGGGAGAGCGATATACAGCGTTAACCCGAAGCCAATCCCCCAGGTAAACGCAAAGATATATGCCAAATGAGCAATCAGGAAACTCACCAAACCCGATAAAAATCGAGTATCAGGGAACATTAAAAAGATATCCCCGGCCAGTGAAAAAACCAATCCGGTGATGATGGCATAGCGATAGATATCAGGTTGACTGCCCGGTTGGATGACGGCAATCAGAATAATGAGAATGGTCATCAATGGTTTGAAAATGTACACCAGAATCCGAGGACCGGCGTACTCCGCACGGATGTGGATTGCAGTGGAAATAAGAGTGAGGATTAATAGAATGATTATAAACATGGATAATTTACTTCCCGTTTGAATGAGTAGAATATTTTGGATTTTATCAGTGATGAAAGTTTATACAGGTGCAGGAAATGAGCGGAAAATTTAATCTTTGTCCTTTAGCACCGATTTATAAACGTCAACATTTTCTGGGTCCAACTCCATCATTGAATTCAATTCGTCAATCATTTTAACTGCTTTCAACATGATGGCAATATCATTGGCATGGGCTTTTAAAAATGGTTCGGTGTAACGATCATTTCCATTGGTTCCAATGGAAATTTCCAGATTAGTGTAAAAATTTATCAACGGTTCCCGTAGCTCGGAAATTGTAACTTTCTGAATAGAAGCAGTATCATACGCCTGAAAGAAATAGAATTTTGCCCGGCGAAGCTCAAGATTTTCTCTTATTTCTTTTGCTCGCTTCTGACGGACATCCCAACCCCGCGAATAGGTTGAGGATTTACCTGAATCGGATATGTCTAATAGTTTACTGTAATACAGATTTCCACCAAATTCATCATAAGTATCAAGTTCTGCGGCAATGAATAGAAATGCATAATAATCGAAAAAGGAAGTCAATGGCTGGAACATCTGAGAGAAAACCATCGATTCCCCTGCATCGTATTTGAATTCAAATCCACGGGCGAAATACTGCTGGTCATCACTGTTGGAAAAAAGCGCTTGTCCACTGATCAATTTCTTATTTCCGGTGATAGTGATACTTTCCACTACGAGCTGAATATCCATAATTAATCCCAAATCGAGGGCTTCCGGGGAGAATAGCGAAGTAAGGTAATATGATTGTACCTGTTCTTTCAGAGATTGCACCAGATATTCTTCCGTATTTCCCCTCAACATCCGAGTATCGATTGTGACGCTCACTTCACTGAATTGACTGAAAGCGAAGGATATCCATAGTGCAAGAATCAGGGTATTTCTATAAATTGGATTTAATTTCATGCCGAAATTTAATACGGTTGAAGGATAATTGGGTGTCATTCGTATCGTAAAGCGTCGATAGGGTTCAGTCTTGCAGCCTTTCTTGCGGGGAATAATCCGAACACAATCCCGATAAGTGAGCAATATCCGAATGCAGATATAACCGCCCATAAGGGAATATTTGCAGTTAGCCCGGGTACTAGCTGAGTGTAAACTAAAGAAGTTATATATGCGAGGATCAGTCCAAAGATAGCGCCGATTTGAGAGAGGATTATGGCTTCAATCAGAAACTGCCACAAAATAGCCGAACTTTTAGCACCTACCGCTTTACGGGTACCAATCTCACGTGTACGCTCAATAACGGATACCAGCATGATGTTCATGATTCCAATTCCCGCAACGACCAGTGAGATACCTGCAATGCCCATGGTTGCAAACTGGATGTATATCGTCATGTTCTGCATGGTATCAATTATTGAATCTCCGGTGAAAATCTCAAAATCGTTGGGTTGACCGGGCTCGACTTTTCTGCGAATTCGCATCAATGCGATAGCCTCATCCATGGCTTCATCAAGAACTTCAGTGGACACTGCCCTTAACATCAATTGCATGGATCCGGACGACCAACTGAATGTTTTTTGATATGTGGTTATGGGAATGATCACCATGTTATCCGGTGATTCAAAGGAAAATCCCGGTAACGGATTCAGTACACCGACAACTGTAAATTTGGTGTTTCCGATACGGACTTCTTTTCCAAGGGGATCTTCGAATGGGAATAGTTCATCATAAATATCCATCCCTAACACAACTACATTACTGTTTCTATCCTCGTCATTCTTATTAAAAACGCGTCCATCTGCGATGGTTGTGGCATTGGTGGAGAAAAATCCTGCAGTTGCACCCAGTACTCCCACGACCGGTCCCGTTTTTTTGTCCTTATATTTGATGGTTTGAGCGCCGGTTGACATATACGCTGAAACGCTTTGAATGTACAGTCCGGTTTCTTCAAGATAATATGCGTCCTGATACGTAAAGTCTTTCCGGCGATTATATTTTCGCCAGTTATGTCCCATTACAATGGCAGGAAATTTTTGAATGAAAAAGGATTCCGTACCAAATTCCGCCATCATATTTCTCATGGAACGGTCAAATCCTTCAACCACGGATTGCATACTTACAATCGCCCACACACCGATAAATATTCCTAAAATAGTGAGGGCAGATCGCAGCTTGTTGCTGATCAAAGAATAAATAGCTGATCTAAAATATTCAATCATCTAGCCAAACCTGAGTGCGTCTATAGGATCCAAGCGGGCAGCCCGATTTGCCGGCCACATGCCAAATATCAAACCTACCAGAACCACGACGCCTGCACCCAGAATCCCCCAGTTTGCCGGTACTTTTGCTGCCAGCGGAGTAAATGTATGAATGATATAGGCTGCGCCTGTTGCCAATAAAAGTCCGGATATCACACCGATGGAACACACTGCCATACTTTCGAACAGAAACTGGAACAGTATCTTCTGCCGGGTGGCGCCAACAGATTTCCGGATACCGATCTCCCGGGTACGCTCGGTTACGGATACCAGCATAATATTCATCACACCAATCCCCCCAACCACTAAAGATATACTTCCGATACCAATGGCTACCGCCCATAATAGAGCAGTCATTCGGTTATACATATCAACGAGTGTGTTCATCTGATTGATAGCGAAATCATCTTCATCAGATGGTTTTAAATGGCGATAATGTCTCACCAGATTCCGCACTTCTTCTTTTGAATCATCCAGCATGGCAGTACTTGTAGATTTTACCGCAATATTCGCTCCCCGATTCCGCCGTTGGAACAGTTTACTGAACGTAAGGTACGGGACCTGAACCCGGTTATCCATATCATTGAATAACATTTTCCCCTTCTTTTCAAACAAACCGATAACCATAAAGCGATGACCTGAAATGTAGATTTTTTCACCCACTGGATTGGTATCAGGAAAAAACTCTTTCCGTATATTCTCTCCAATAACAACGACATTTTTTCGATGCCTGCATTCGGATTCAGAGAAAAATCGCCCTGCATCAATCTCTGTTCCTTCGATCATGGGCATTAAATGATTTACACCCGTGACCTCAACACTCTCAATGGATTTATCTTTGTACTTCAGCGTACGGTGTCTGTTTACCATGGGAGAGGTAGCTGACACGTTAATTGCGTTTTCAGAAATGTAATCAGCGAGATCCACATCTACGGGTTTTCTTTTTCTGGCATTTATCCAGCTCTCGTACCCACCGAACCAACTGCCTTTGCTGATATAAAATACATCCGACCCCATCATGGATATCTGGCTCTCAAATGAAGAGTTCAACCCTTCAATAATAGCGGTAATGGCACCCACAGTAAATACACCGATAGTGATGCCAAGGGTGGTTAAAACAGTTCTCATTTTGTGAGCCAATAACGCGGAGATGGACATTTTCAGGATATCAAACATTCACAGGATTTTTTATTTTTTGATGATTAATTTCATCCCGGTCAATTTTCCCATCCAGGATATGGATCATCCGATGGGCGTGAGCGGCAATGTCAGGTTCATGGGTTACGATTATTACCGTATTATTCAGACGGTGCAGTTCATCCAAAAATACCATGATTTCACGAGAGGTTTCAGAATCCAGATTTCCCGTAGGTTCATCTGCAAGGATAATTGAAGGAGAGTTGACTAATGCCCGGGCAATTGCCACTCGCTGACGTTGCCCCCCGGATAGCTCGCTTGGTGTGTGAGTCGATCTATCTGCCAGGCTAACATCCTTTAGGGCTTTTAGCACTTTTTCACGACGTTCATGTCTGGGAATGCCTGCATAGATCAACGGAAGTTCAACATTTTGAAATGCAGTCGCTCTGGGAAGCAAGTTGAATGTTTGAAATACAAATCCAATTTTTTTATTTCGAATACTCGCCAGTTGATTGTCATTCATTTTAATGATTTTCTCTGAATTCATATCACAGACGATTTCATCTTCGAACTGGTACACACCGGATGTTGGCGTATCGAGGCATCCAATAATGTTCATTAATGTGGATTTACCTGATCCGGATGGTCCCATGATAGAAATATAATCATTTACGTGGATGGTCAGACTGATATCATCCAGTGCGCGGATAGTCTCGGCCCCCATCTGATAAATACGGGAAATATGATCAAATTTGATCAACGTATTTTGACCGGTCATATTATTTTTTTCCTCGGTTTTTTCCGGATTTTCTCCCACCTTTTTTTCTGACTTTACTTCCATCGCTTAAATCTTTACTGATGGATTTATAATTCCCGGTTATGATCAGTTCACCCTCTTCAACTCCTGATAGTATTTCGTAAAAATTAGATGATGAGATACCAATCTCAACAGGTCTTTTTTCAACGATGAAAACGGGCTTTTTCTTGCCAAAACTGAATCCGGACTTCTCTTCTTCATCTTCAGGAATAGCAATGAAAACGATCTCTTCCAATTCTTCTTTCTCTTTTTTGTAGACAGATATTTCGACGAATTTTTCTTCTTCATCTTCATCTGATTCAGTTTTATCTTTTTTGGGACGCGCAGTGAGAGATTGGATGGGCAGAGCAAGAGCGTTCTCTCTGAATGAAGTCGTAATGTTTGCAGTAGCAGACATACCCGGCAAAATTCTTGAGTCCATTGTAGACATATCAATCATAATACGGACTTCATAATTGACGATCTCATCCTGAGAACTAATACCTGAAGTTGCTTGCGCTGCTTTAGCGATTTGACTGACCGATCCCGATATGATCATATCTTGAATTGCATCCACTTCGATCTCCACGGAATTTCCCAGTGCAATATCCACCACATCAGTTTCATCTACATCGATGAGCACTTCCATCGCTGATAAATCGGAGATGCTCATGAGGACATCTGCCTGGAACATGGATCCAAGCGCCATTTCGCCTGCTTCTTTTTTGATGGTCGTTACGGTTCCGCCAATAGGCGCTAACAGGATAGTTTTATGCAAATCATCCATTGTCTGGTCCAACCGGGCTTGAGCTTGCTCGACATTGGATTCACTTAACTTAAATGAGGCTTCCAGCGATTCTAGGTCCTGACTGCTGATGAGATTATTTTTGAAAAGTTGATGCGCACGTTCATATTCGGCTTTTACTTTCCGATAACTGGCTTGAGATGCCCGCAATGCTGATTGGGACTGTTCAACAAAAGCACTGTATTTCAGACTATCCAGAATGACCAATGTCTGTCCAGCTGTTACCACATCTCCTTCAACTACCATGATATTTTTAATTTCGGCGCTGATATTCGCAGATATTTTTACCTCTGTAACCGGTAGGATATTCCCTGTGGAGGATACGATCTGTTCGATATCGGTACGCTGCAATTCTTCCATTTGAACCTCGAAAACCTTACTCTGATCTTTGGACATATTCTTCCAAACGATGAGTAAAACAGCGATGATGACAACAGAAATAATAATAATTTTTTTCATTGATCCCTCGTAATGATATTAATTTTGGGTAACAGAGCCCATGAGCACTTCCAGCTTTGATTCTGAAACTTTCGCATCATATTTCAGCCGTACCAGGTCACTTTTTGCCTGGATAAGTGATACTTGGGCATTCAGCAATTCCAGAATGTCACTGGCACCAAGATTGTATTTTTCTTCTGCAAGTTTGAAATCCATTTCAGCAGACAAAATGATCTCTTCATTTATGGGAATTAGCCGATGATATGTGTCAAGCTGTGCTAGAACGTTATCCAATTCGGCGAAAAGATTATCCTTTGTTTGCGATACGGCGACGCTGGATACCAAAACTTTGTATTTTAAATCATCATACCCACTCACTCTGGAAAGTCCGGTAAAAATAGGAAAAGAAACTTTGATCTCGGTGGTGGGACTGGCAGATGTGTATCCACCCAAAAGATCACCGAAATCACTTTTCGATGTGGAATATAAGGAGGAAATTGAAACTGTGGGGAAAAAGATACCCATCTGTGTTTTTAGTGCAATCTTGGATCCTTCCTCATTATATCTGACTGTCTGAAGTTGCGCATTTTGGATGAGAATTGCTGATTTTGCATCTTCATAAAGTGGAACGGTTCTCAGTTCAATGGGTGTGCTTTTTATTACTAACGGATTACCAGCCGATTCACCAATAGCAATATTTAAAGCGTTTAGTGCTGTTCTTTCCACTTGTTCCGCCTGAATGATCTGTGCATCTGCCTGTCCTTTTCTGACCTTTGCTTTTAACAGGTCTGTCTCACTAACAGCGTGAAGATGGAATTGTTGTTGCACCAAATCAAGCTGAGATACCGCTAATTCCAATGATAATTGCGCCACATCAGTTAGTTCTTTCGCACGGAGGTAGGAGTAGAAAGCTGATTTTACAGAGTAAATAACCTGCTCTTCTACCGTTTGCAGATTTATCTCGGATAGATTGATCTGGTTTTCAACACTCCGATTCGCATACCAGGAGGTTGCGCCATCAAATATGGTTTGATCTATGGATATCCCCGAAGTGTAAAAATCTGGCAGTTCGGTTTTATTAAGTCCTTTTCCCAATGACATATTTATGGTTGGAAGAAATCCCGAATACGATCCTTTTTGTTGTGCTTTTGCCCCTTTTAGTTGAAGTCGGGCAATATTGACAGTATGGTTATTTTTCAATCCTATGTCAATTAAATCCTTAAGTTGCCGATCACTACCATCGATAGCAAACAATGGTAAGATAGCCAATAAAGTCAGACAGAATATATTTTTCATCAACTCCTCATCATAAATAATCCGAATTTGTCCATTAATACTGCGGAAATCAAGGCGTAGACAACCCATAACCCGAAAAGGATGCTATACGTTTTGGTTCTTTCAGTATTATGCACGATAGACAAACCAAGCCCGATCAGAATGACTCTCCAGATTGAGAAAATATCAAATTGGTAAAGAAAATTATAAACGAATGTTTCGGTGAGTGAACTGGGGAGCAATAAAGATAAACCGGTTTCAATCATCAAATTGCCGGTTGAAACAATAAGTGGAACCTTTACCACCAACTCAATAATATTTGTAGTATTGATCAGTAGAATCATTGCCCAAAGGGGTTTAAATGTGGTGTTAATTCCCAGGGCTAGAGTACCGACTCCAAATATGATCAGAGTTTGCAATAGATACCAGATGGTCGCTCCACCAATACCTGCAATGAAGGCGATTAACCCGATAGAATCCGAGCTCAAACTTTCAATCATTTCTTCCCGCTGATCATCCGGGATATCGGGATTCATTTGAAGCATTTCCAATTGCATTTCTTGTGCGTAGGGAGTAGAGATGTATGTTCTTATGGATATAAACACGAGTACAATGAGCAAAGGTATCAACCACTGTACTGTAGTTATTTGCTTTGGGAAAGATTCAAATGTCTTCGATGGCGACAACCAGACGCCAAAAATTCGCTGTATATGTTCCATAAACTCTCCAGTTATTCTTATGGGAAATTTAGGAAGTTCTGCGATGCTTTCATGATAGAAAGGTTGTGGTCATGATGGAGATTACAGAATTCCAAATTCAGTTTTACAATTACATTTTTAGGAGTATTCCTTCGGGGTCTGTCAATAAATCAACGCACCAGTCTTTCTAAATTAATGCCAAAAACAGTAAACATCATGGAGTCTTTTCCACCCACATGCTTACCGCTGGAATGAAAACCGCCTGAAAGTTGGTTCGGTGACTCAATATCCAACATAAGATATTTTGCTGAGTTGCGAACAATGCCCTCTTCCGTCACTAATGGACCAGAGAGATCTCCCTCCACAATAAATTCAGGGTTGTTCAGTAAACGGAGTAACCAATTATTCCGTCGAATGGTTCCATTTTCAAGAACGGCATCGCCTATCATGCCTACAACTTTGCCATCGGAACTAATCGAGATGGAAAAATCCAGGCTGACCTTTTCACACCATGATACGATGACTGTGCCTTTACCAGCCCATTTGCCTGTAAGTTCCGGCGGGGCCGTAAAGCCCGGGAGCGCTGAAAAAACTGTTCCCGTAGACATCCATAAAACCATTGCTAATTTTACCAGATTCATGTTGAAACTCCTATTCCGTTTACCGAGGTTACTTAGAGGAAATCCAAAACCTGACACCCATTTTCCCCCGATTTGTTCCAATGACATAATTATTAGTTTCTGTTTGTCAGCTTACCGGAATATTTTTACGGTATGAAAAAAGTGACAGAGCATAGAAACCAGAGGCCAATACGATGGACACTACAGTCCGTGGTGTAGCCAGATATCCCCAGAATGAATTAAAAATTTCAACTTTTGCAGGTAGCGCTTCCCACTTCGGGTGGACCATAAATTGTTCTAAAAGCATCTCTTTAATACTATTGGTGATCAGAAAGAGTTGTTTTATCATATCGGCATTCCCAAACAGAATGAACAGAGATATTGCAGCTAAAATCGGTGCTCCCAGTCCGATAATAAGAGGGCGTTTCTTGACACTAGCGGACACCCACATGAGAAAGAGAATAAAGGGACTGAGCCAGATTAATGCAACAAATTGAAAGATGATCATATCTGTATACAGGTCAAACAATTTTACTTTTCTTGTAATAGAAAACACCAAATCACCAAAATCTGAGCCGAGAATCCAGAGTGTCAGGTTTGTAAATGTTAGAAAAACCAGAGACATCACCAGTGATACTCCCATGATCCCCAGAAATCCACCGGCTATTTTTGAACCTATGACCATGTGATCCGATACAGGCTGACTTCTGATGAACAGTGTGCTGAAGTTCATGCGCTCATTGTACAGAGAATCTGCGAAGTAAAACAAACCGATAAACAGCAATAATACCTGTAATAATTGGATGCCACTGACCAAACTCATTCCATATACAACAACCGCTTTCACGCCTGGTTCAGCAAATTTCCAATTCTCAAATTGATGCTGAAATTTTGACGAATTTTGGTCGTCCCAGTTTGTTTCAACATTGTCAAAATTGAAATTTACTTCGCTCGGATCAATATTATGTGACAGTTTTGTGATTGGGACCAAAAGCATTATCAAAATAAATGTGTAAATACCTGCGACCCAGAAAATCGTATTCTTCCATTCCCACCACTCACGTTTCAATAGAACTAAAAACAACTTCATGACTGACCTCCCATAATCACAACAAAAATATCAGAAATAGAGGGGGATTTCACTTCTCCCAGTTCTTCAAGCGTTGCTTTGTCGATATTTTCCATTAAGAAAACTGATTTACCAAAAAAACGGTTTTCTGAAACGGGATTCATTTTTCGGATATCCTCCACTTTATCATCTGATACTATCACCTGAAAATACCGATTTTTTAGAGTCTCCATGGATTCGAACAGAACGACCTTTCCTTCGCGGATGAAAATGACATCACTCAAAATA
>JABMOW010000163.1 GCA_013204025.1 Fidelibacterota bacterium
GTGTATTAGTATAGTAAAGTATTTAAAGGATAGATTATACTAATCATTATGGCAAAAAAAGAAATTAAAGTTTATGAGTGTCAATGTGAGAGGTGTCAACATAAGTGGATAACAAGAAGTGAGGAACTTCCGATTGTATGCCCAAATTGTAAGTCACCTTATTGGAATAAACCTCGTAATACTGAAAATAAAAAATAGGTATAATAAAATGGAATATAGATTATCGCCTTCGGCACTAAACTTAATGAAAGAATGTCCAAGATGTTTTTGGTTAGCACAGCACAAAGTATGGAAAAGACCTTCAGGGATATTTCCCTCCCTACCTTCTGGAATGGACAAGATATTAAAAATTCATTTTGATAAATTTAGAGATAAAGGACAACTTCCTCCAGAATTATGTGAAAATGGAGAATGTCAGAATCTTAAATTATTTGATGATAAAGAAAAATTGAAAATATGGCAATCTAACTTTAAAGGAATAAGTTGGACAGATAAAAATGGAAATGAACTGCACGGAGCAGTTGATAATATCTTAGTCAAAGGAAAGAAATTAATTGTTTTAGATTATAAAACTCGTGGTTATGCACTTAATGAAGATACAGCAGAACATTATAGACAACAACAAAATATCTATAATTTTCTATTAAGAAAGAATGGCTATCAAACAGAAGATTACTTTTTCTTACTTTTTTATGTTCCTAAAGAAGTTATGGCAACTGGAGAAGTAATATTTGATACTTCCTTAGTTAAAATGAAAGTTGATGTGGAAAGTGCTGAAAAGGTTTGGAAAAAGGCAATTAAATTATTAAACTCCGATTGTCCAAGTAAATGTTGTGAGTGGTGTGAGGGAAGATGACAGAATATAAGGTTTTAGATTTATTTGCAGGATGTGGTGGATTAAGTAAGGGTTTTGAATTAGCGGGTTTTAATGTGGTTGCAGGAAACGATATTTTAGACCACGCAGGAGAAACCTATAAGAGAAACCATTCAAACTCAAAATTTTTCTTAGGAGATATTACAGATGAAGAAATGAAAAAACAAGTCATTTCTTATATGAAAGAAAAAGGATGTGACATTATTGTTGGCGGACCCCCTTGTCAAGCATATTCTATGGCTGGATTAAGAAACCCAAATGACCCAAGAGGAAAACTTTTTGAGGAATATGTTGAAATTGTTAAAGAATTACAGCCAAAAATATTTGTGATGGAAAATGTAAAGGGTATATTAAATATGAAACACGAAAAAGATAATTTAACAAATGAAGAAAAGAAAGAACTTGAAGAATTAAGAAATGCTGAAAAGGAAAGAGCAGAACTTCTTTTATTGAGAAAACAACATAAAAATAATTCTGAAAAATACAAATGGACAGAATTGGAAGAAAAGCGACTTGAAGAAATAAAAGAAGAAGTTAAGAGATTAAAAAATCATTTAGGAGATTATCAAGAAAAAGTAACTGATAAAATTGTAAAGCGATTTAATGAGTTGGGTTATGATATTAAATTTAAACTTCTTAATTCTGCAAATTACGGAGTTCCACAAAAAAGAGAAAGAGTTATCTTTATAGGAAAAAAGAAAAACGGAGAAATATCTCATCCAGAGCCAACCCATTCAGAAAACGGAGATAATGGTTTAAAAAAATGGATTTCAGTTAAAGAAGCTGTTGAAGATTTAGAAGATAAAGAAGAAGATATTAATTTTAA
>JABMOW010000157.1 GCA_013204025.1 Fidelibacterota bacterium
GATCGATAGAATCAATTTCGAGTAAATCATAGATGTTGGAAAAATACCCTCTGGATTCAATATAAAACAGGATATCTTCCTGCTGTTGGGCAGTGAGTGGGAGGATATTCAATTGTTCCGGAGTGGCGATGTTGATATTGATGGATGCATAAGTAAGGTTGAATAGAAGGTAAACAACCAAACCAAAGCGAATCCCATTTCTATTGGTTATTTTCACAGGATCGTGTACCCCAGGCTGATCTGTTGAATTAGCGGAAGAACAGGATGTGTTAATATCGCATAGTCCAAAGTGAATCCTTGGTAATGAACACCGAAGCCTGCGCCCATACGGTTTGGATTGGATTGAACGCCAACCCGAACCGACCAGATGTCGGTCAAATCGTAATCAATTCCACCTTTGACTTGTTTACTCACACCCAATAACCGATCGAATACCAATGATGTGGTCAATCCTTTGTAAGGCAAATAGGCGACACCGATGGTTATCCGCTGTGGGAGATATTGTGCTGAATTATCTTCACCGATAGTAGGTGAATTGATGTTTTTCAGCCAGGCACCAACGCGATGTTTCCCTCGCAAGACGGCGAGTACACCTACATCTACACCAGCGGAACTACCTGACGCAGAGGGAAATCCATCTGATCCGTCACCGCTTATCCCCGCGCTTCTTCCCAGAGACCATTGATAAAGGTGTAAAGTGTATCCCAACATCAATTGTGAATTTTGGTCTTTTTGTAGATAGAAGCCGTTTGAAATACCCAGGTCAGTCTCTTTTGACAAAGAGGTAGATCCTGCACTCACCTTTGACTGCTGAAGTGATATACCCACCGTACCAAACTGTCGAACCGGATATAGGACACCAAAATAAGTAAAAGGAACATCTACCATTTTCGCAGAACCGGTGATAAATTGGATATCTGTAACTTCGGCTAAACCGCCGGGATTATGGAATATACTTTCAGTTGCACCGGGATTGGCTACCACTGCACCTGCCAGCGCCATACTTTCGGCTCCAGTGTATGCATGATCACTGGCAACCTGTGACCAACTAAAAGAAAACAGAGTAATGAGTATGATTATCATTATTTTCATTAGAATTTTACTCCTACAACAACGGGAGCTGTGTCCATGGAAGTTTTCCCTGTTGAAAAATTATTGGTCTCGATATTCATAAAATAGGTACCGGGTGGGACGATTTGTCCCAGATGATCCCTGCCATCCCACTCAGAGTTATCTTGTTGGCGTAATACGGTACCTGGTTGTGAATAATATCTATCTACCAGAGAGGTAACGAATCTACCGGACAGATCAAAAATTCGTACCACGACCCGTGAATTGGATGGGAAGGAATAGGTGAAATCCAGACGTTCCCCCATGGATGGGATGATCACATACGGTGCGGGTTCGATCTTGGCAATTACCACATCACCAATAACAAATTCACCTTCAGTATTATAAATTGAGTGCTCGATAATATTTTCAGGAGCAAGAATCTCCAATTGCCATCCGCTATAATAATCAAGACACCCACTAGCCTGAATAACGTACATAGCTGGATTATATGGATCAACCATCGGTCCAATAAAAGAGGACGCTACATCCCAATCCCACACAGTCAAAGAAATTCGGTACCCCTCGTTGTCTTCTATTGTAATATTTTGCGGACCACCTTTGGGTCTAATATCTGCAAACTCGACAATAACCCCTTCAACTATTAACTCTACTGGACAATCAGTATAGTCAGTATCAGGATCATAATTTTCAAAAATGTCTGAAATGGCTGCGATTTGATTACTGTTATATACTACATTCCATTCAGATGTAAAATCTTCGCATGTTTCGTCATGACCGGTGATGCCGTTCCCGCCAGTTCTGAAAAATTCTGCTTCACTATTTGATTTACGGTGATACAGTTTATTTTCTTCATAATTAATTGGCATATAAGATTGATTTTCCTTTGGTGTATCAGGAAAATACCCGGTAATTAAGGATTTATCCACTGCGTTACTGGTATTTCCCCATAAAAAATAATCTACATCTTGAACTACTTCAGATGCTCCATCCCAGTAAAAGAGAATCAGAACTTCAGGATTTTGCAGTAAATCGAAATTTGGATTGGTTGGTTTAGAGGGTTGACCATCAATTGCATTTAGCATATCATCCATTAATGTTAAATCTGGATTAGTTGAGTAGTAGTCAAAGTAGTCACTCACATCATGCAGACCCAAGGTAATGGTTTCACCTGCAGAGATTGTAATATCTGGAAATCTGGCAATAAAATCTGAGAAACTGCTACCACTCCAATAATCAACGCCAAAAGGAAGATTGTAATAATATTTGGAAGTAAAATTGTTGACGGCGTCTGTGAGATAATAATTACTTAATTCAATGTCATGGATTGTCGGATTGAAAATAGCCACTTTTTCAGCCTTGGTTGGTGCAATGACAAGTTGTTTAAATATAAGATGATCGGAAGTGTATGAAAACTGAGGGACATTATCAATTATGTGCCAAGATAAAGCGAAATTCTCACTCGTTTCATCATGACCAGTAATGCCATTACCATCGATTAATGTGGATTCAGTTTCATTACTAAATAATCGGAAATATACTTTATGATCACCAATACTTGGCATGTAGTACTGATTAAGTACATATGTATCTGAAAAATAGTCAGAAATACCAGTTTTACTAATAGCGTGATTGTTATCTCCCCATAAGAAATAATCCACATCCTGAACTATTGTTGAAATACCATCCCAGTGAAATAGGATAAGGACTTCAGGATTTTGAAGTATGTCGAATGAAAAGGAAGCAGGTCCTGATGAAATAGTCATTTGACCATCGATTGCATTCAACATATCTCCAAAAAGAACTAAATCTGGAGTATCGCTGTAATATCGAGTGTAATATTCTTCATTATGCAGTCCCAAAATCAAGTCATCTCCAGCCCCAAGAGTGATATCTGGAAACCTTGCAATAAAATCTGAAGAATCTCCACTCCAGAAATCACTACTATCCGGAAGGTTATAGTAGTATTTCAACGATGATTGATTCACTGCATCTGTGATGTAGTAATTACCCAAAGGTATATCCTGATTTGTTGGATTATGGATCACCACCATTTCAGCATTGGTAGGTGCCAGGGCGATCCGTTTGAAGATCAGGTGATCTGCTGCTTCACCGAATAATATTACCGGCAGAGCGAACAGGAGTGTGAGTTGTTTTAGTTGAAATTTCATGGCACAAAATTACCCTTTAATTTATAAGTACGGCTATGAGAGATTTTTTCGGTACACTTTAAGCGATAGTATTGGTGAACCCATATGAAATTGAACTCCCAATGCGAGCGATCAGGGAAGACCGCTAGCATCGCTTTGATAGAAACCCTATGAACCCTGACAGGGTTGCTAAAAATAAATAAAATCGAATTCTATTTAACCAATGCGATCTTTTGGATTGCAGTAAAATTATTTGCTTCCATTCGAACTAGATAAATTCCAGAGGCAAACCGGCTAGCGTCCCACTGAACGGAATGATATCCTGCATCCATCCTATTATTCACCAACTCATCCACCATCCGTCCTGACAAATCATAGATGAACACTTTTACCTGGCTTTTTTCAGGTAATTGAAATTGAATGGATGTCACCGGGTTGAACGGATTTGGATAGTTGTTCAATAGTTTGAAATCCTGAACGATCTGCGGCTCCAGATAATCTGAACGTGAAACTACTATCATTTCATCAATTGTAAACTCTCCGGCGAAGGAGAACAATTCTTCTTCTGGATGGATGACAATCAAATGTGTTTTGTCAAAAGACGTATTTTTATCGGACAGATAACAATTTTCTGATAAATCCAATCTGAAATTAGCATCGTGAGAAATAGTCATTTGGACGCCGCCAATGAAACCGTCACCGGTCAGTCTGACAGAATTATTTCCGATAAAAAGAGATGCTTTTGTGGCATCCATTTCACGAGTTGGAGGACTCAGGATCATGTCCACGAGAATCACAATATCCAGTACATTCACTGCTCCGGAATCATTCATATCCGCGTGACAAATGATCTCTGGTGGAAGGATATTATTCGCAAGAATATGAGAAACCACCGCAACGATATCCAAAACATTTAGACTTCCTTCACCTGTAACATCGCCATCGGCAATGCAGCCTCCACCAGCGAGCACAACATCTGATTCCCACCTCGGATTAATACCAAACATATCATAAGAGTAGTCCACTGCACCGGTAATGGATTCGAAAACCAATCCCACTGTGGGATCAGGATACTGGAAAATACCATCATCGATTTGAACAGCGCCGCTACCGTCATCAACATACCATTCAGAATGATCATCTGGTGCTGCGGTCACAGCAGCATTTTCGATTGTGACTAAAACACCTTCATACATTTCAGAATTTGCTCCCGACGTGGTGACAGTAACGGGTGCAGGAACATTGTTACCAGATGATGTTATTGTCACAGATGATACATTTGTAATTTCAGTGAATCCGAAATATTCGTCCACAGTTCCTGAAACCGTTACCATATCACCTTCGGCAACAATTGCGTCATAATTAAACACAAATACGCCATGCCATGGACCACCTTCAGTGTCAGTCATAAAGAAGCGATTGGCATTCCCGGAAGAATAGAAATTAGCAGCGGTAACAATTCCATTTATAGTCACGGCCTGACCATCCAAAGGTGAGGGATATGTACCGTCTCCGGGGTCAGTTGCATATTGAATATCATAAATAGACATGGTCTCAACCTGAACGTCCAGGTCATTCATGGTGCGCGGAAGGATTGCATATGAATCGTAGCTATAATCCACAACGCCGATGATGTAGCCAATCTCTTCTCCCAAGGTTGCGGAATAAGGATCTCCGGCAAACAAATTGTCATCGATCTGGCACGGAATACCGCTAGCGTCTTGTACGTACCATTCGCCATAAGAAATAACTTCTTGTGTAACCATCACGTTCGATACTTTCACCAATACACCTTCCAGCCGTTCTCCAGCTTCGGAACAACCTGCGCCCAATTCGGCGGTGGTAACATCAAGTGGCTGAATTGTATTGCCGGTAGATAACGTAGCAAATCCCGCTACTCCAGAAAGTTCGGTAAATCCGTAATACTCAGTCACTAATGCAGCTAGAACCAGTTCATCGCCGACTTGCGGATCAATGGCTCCATCAAATATGTACACACC
>JABMOW010000158.1 GCA_013204025.1 Fidelibacterota bacterium
ATGTGAGAAATTAACCTGTAGCCCTCATTTCTCACCAACAAATCTACTGCAACGGAGCAATTAATCAATAACAGGAATAATGTCAAAGGATTATTGATCAGCCTAGTGCCTGAAGAAGGATTAGCTCTAATCAAAAATCAGTTGACAACCTCCAAACACGGACATTGCTAATTTCAAAATAATCACCCTTGTAGTCATACCTGGACCCTCCAAGAGAAGTAGCAAAACCGCTTTTATTGGTTGTTCAGAATATTAGTTAAAAGCCCACCCATAGCCAATAGCTAAAGGCAAAATATGCAAGCTGCCGGTAGCCTTCACCATCCCCTAATTCCCGGTATTTGATAACGTTTCGAAATAGTAACTAAATTAAGTCTGGATTATTACCCATTAATAGGGGAATCATAACTCATAGCAGAGCTGGAGCCACAAGTAGTTAATCATTGAACATGCTAGTTATATTTTAATTGATCCAAATGTAAAAACGTAAATCATGGCAAAAACACCCATCACCCAAAGACTCGATTTCAAACTAATACTCGGCGTGCTACTATCACTGCTATTGGTAGGGCTTCCATTCTTTGCTTATTTTTACAATTTCCACCGCCAGCAACTCATCGAAGGCATGGAGACATCTTCCGCAAATATCAGCAAACTGATCATGTACACGCTTGAATCCGCTATGCTCCAGAACGAACCTCACCAGTTACAGGAAGAACTAGAAAAACTGTCAGAACAATCCGGCGTTAAACGGATTATGATCCTAAATGACGAGGGAGAAGTGAAAATATCGTCAGATGGCAAATTGGATGGTAAAATTTTTCACAATAGCGCTGATGAAGAATGCCTCATCTGCCACGTGGAAACATCCGAGTTTCGGAAATCCACCACGATCATGACTGACAAAAACGGGGAAGAAATATTCCGAACTATGAGTATTGTGGAAAACCGGGAAAAATGTTTCCGCTGTCACGATCCTGACGAAAAACTCAACGGTATATTTTTACTGGATGTGTCTACGAAAAATATGAAGCGTCAGTTGGCATCCAACAATAAAAAGATCATTGGCACCGGGATTCTGATGGTTATCGCCACCAGCCTTGTTTTAGGCATCCTGATACAGAAACTAATCCTTCAGCGGATAAAAAGGATTACGGAAACAACTCAGCGGATCGCCGGCGGAAAATTGGATGAGGTTATTGTCTTCAGAGGGAATGATGAGATCAGTAACCTGGCAAAAAGCTTTAACAACATGACGGCGAATCTGAAAGAATCCCTCACTGAACTGGAGAGACAGAAAAACTACCTTGAGCATGTGATTAACGGGATTGTAGATGAGATCGTAGTAGTGGACAAAGATTATAAAATTGTCACCGTCAATAAAGCGTATATCGATAATTGTGGGGATTCAAAAAGCGAACTCATCGGAACGAACTGTACGATGTACCTCGATGATAGCCCTAATGCTTGCCCATTAGCGTTGTCAGGCGCTTGCCCGGCGCGGAAGACATTTGAAAAAGGGGTTTTACAGAAAACGCTTCATTCTTATTTGGATAAAGATGGCAAAGAGATTTTTTTAGAGATCTATTGCTCTCCCTTGGTAAACAGGAGGGGAGAGGTCTTTCAGGTGATTGAATTGAGACGGGATATCACTCAACGGAAATTTTTGGAAGAACAGCTTATTCACACTGAAAAATTAACTTCCATCGGTCGGCTGGCAGCAGAGGTTGCTCATGAGATCAACAATCCTCTGGACGGGATACAGAATTGCATTCAGATCATCCGGAAGGCACCGAAAGATCCTGCTAAAGTGGAAACAATGTTGGAGCTCATATCCGAAGGTATTGAACGGATCGCATTCATGGTCCGCCGATTGCTTCTATTTTCTAGACATCATAAGCTGAACAAAGAGATGATCAACATAAACGATTCGGTGGAAAAATCACTTTTGCTGATCAAACATAAAATCACCTCACAGGGCATTCATCTGAATGTGAATTTATCGAGGGATCTGCCTTTGATCAACGGGGATTCATATAATCTTTCCCAAGTGTTTATCAATATTCTGTTGAATGCATGCGATGCACTAGAGGAAAAGTCTGATGGGGTCATCACGATTGAAACAAAGTGGAAAAACAATCAGTCCGTTTCATTCGTTGAGGTGGAATTTATTGATAACGGTATCGGTATTTCCAAAAATAATCTGGAGCGGATATTCAGTCCCTTTTTTACGACGAAAGATGTGGAAAAAGGAACGGGGCTTGGGCTATCGGTTAGCAACACTATCATTGAGAAGCATGGTGGTGAAATCAAGATTGCTAGCAAACAAGATCGGGGAACCACAGTCAGCGTGATTTTTCCCGCATAAATTGTGCTTCGGCACGGTGTTTGTATTTTGCATACAGGAATTGAATTGTCCTCAATCATGGATTAGAATAATTAGATAAATGACATGTATAACAATCAAAATATTATTAGAATGAAATTACAGAATCATATTTCTAACGTTGTCATCAACTATCGGGAAAATCAATGAAAACGAGAATCCTGGTGGTAGATGATGATAAGCTGAAAAGAGTGACGCTAAAGACACAGCTTGAAGATGACGGGTACATTGTTGATCTGGGTGAAAATGCTTTGGTAGGACTAGAAAAGCTGAAACAGCAATCTTACGACGCCGTCATTACAGATTTACGCATGCCCTCTATGGATGGCATCACTTTTCTGAAAAAGATCAAAAAACTTTCCCCCGCTACAGAAGTGATATTAATGACGGCCTACGGCTCCATTGAAAATGCAGTGAAAGCCATGAAAGAAGGAGCGTTCGAGTACATCACCAAACCTTTTTCGTATGATGAGTTATCCATCAAAATTGGTCGCTTGCTGGAACATCAAAAAGGGAAGATTCAGATTGAAACACTGCAGAAAAAGATACAGTCCCAGTACCGCTACCATAACATCATCGGACGATCAAAAATCATGCAAACCGTGTTTGACAAAATTGATGTATTGGCCGACAGTGATACAACCATTTTGATAGAAGGAGAAACGGGAACCGGCAAAGAACTGCTGGCCAATGCACTCCACTATAATAGCCACAGAAAAAATAACGCTTTCATTAAGATCAGCTGCGCAATTTTGAACCGGGATATACTCGAGAGTGAATTATTTGGGCACGAAAAAGGGGCATTTACGGGTGCTATCCGAACAAAAAAAGGACGGTTTGAACTAGCAGATCGAGGAACCATTTTTTTGGACGAAATAGATGATATTCCATTGGATCTTCAGGTGAAGCTGCTTCGTGTTATTCAGGAACGGGTGTTTGAACGAGTGGGCGGTGAACGTTCTCTTGAAGTCGATGTACGGGTGGTCTGTGCTACGAAAAAAGACCTTAAACAGATGGTGGCTGAACATAAATTCCGGGAAGACCTTTACTACCGTTTGAATGTGGTGAAAATCGCATTGCCTCCTTTGCGGGAACGCTCGGAAGATATCTCCATACTGTCACAGCACTTTCTGAAAAAATTGACGGAAGAGAAAAAAAAGTCCATCACTGGATTGAATCCAGAAGTGGAAAAGATATTCCTTTCCTATGACTGGCCCGGTAATGTGAGGGAACTGGAAAATGTAGTGGAACATGCTGTTGTTCTAGGGAAGTCAGATCAAGTCTCAATAGATGACCTGCCCGATTATTTCTGCGAGATACCCATCCAAAGCAAAATATTCGCAGTGAACACCAACAGGAAAAACCAGATTGACCTGTCAGAAGCTATATCAGAAGTAGAGAAAAAATTGATTATTTGGGCATTAAATCAAACAAAGGGCAATCAGGTGAAAGCCGCCAGATTACTAAAGATTCCCAGAACCACCTTACGTGATAAACTATCCCGGATCGAGCCCCCCCTGCAAATCAGTGAAGATGACGATTCGCTATCATAGACTGACGCAATACCGTCAGGCAAGATTTCATCAATAACCTCCTGTAATTCCAATAGATAACAAAAATAGACAACCCCAAACTGACTAAAAACCGTCAGCATTTTGGTATGGGGAACACTTCTTATGAATTTACTTAAACCGTTTATTATCAATTGATTATCCATTGGTATTTCATATTGGTACAAATATTGTTACAGTATGATAGTGTTGCAAAATCCGAATTATTAAAAGCTCCAATGATATTTTGAATTTATTTTGCTTTTAATATCAGTCTGAGAGAGTAGTCGAGTTTCATCAGATATGCAATACGGTTTACAGAAAATTAAATTGACATGACAAAGGAGTGCACATCATCGCTGAATATGGTTTGATCATCCGTTCTGACGGCTCCAATAGATTCGGTTTATTACATAGTTGTCCACATCTGCGGATCGCAGGCTCATATAGAAGCACACCGGTTAAGTAACATATGAATAAAATGAAATTATCTATTGTCAGATCGGGAGGCAGGTTATTACTTGTCAGTTTCCTGACGACTCTTCTGATTCGGTGTAACAGTAATGAAGAGATCGTTCAGCCCATTGAATACAATCATTATGTGCATTTTAATGACGTTGGGCTGGATTGCACGGACTGTCATCTGGGAGTTGAGGATAAGATAAATGCTACCATACCTACCATCGAGATTTGCTCATCCTGTCACGAAGATATGAATGGGGAAAGCGAAGCAGAAGCGCAGGTGGTGGAAGCCGTTTCGAATGAGGATGAAATTCCCTGGCAAAGGATCTATGTGCTCCCGGATCATGTTTTCTTTTCCCACAGAAGACATGTAAAATCTGGAAAAATTTCCTGCAAAGTGTGCCATGGTGAAGTAGAGAATTTACACAGCCCACCTCGAAAGCAGATTGTACCCATCACCATGGGTCGCTGCATGAAGTGTCACGATAATAAATCCATTTCAAATGATTGTATAACCTGCCATGTCTAAAAAACGATTACTCACTCGTACAGAATTTCTCAAATACGCTGGGATTATCACCGGAGGTATAGGTTTATCTGCCAGCATGATGTCACAAGTATTTGGGTTATCCAACAAAACAATACAAAAACTAAAACAAGGACCCGGGCTGGAAAGCTGGGCAAACACTACCTGTCGGTTATGCCCAGGAGGGTGCGGATTGACAGTACGCAGAATTGACGGCATCCCCATCAGTCTGAAAGGCAATTCTCTTTCTCCCATAAATCGTGGAGGAGTCTGCCCCGCTGCTCACGCTAATCTGGAACTGCTATTCCACCCGGATCGGTACACAGAACCCCTGACACGTCCAGAGGGACGGTTGAGAAAAACATTGAATCCAACCTCCTGGGAGGAGACTTTCCCTTCAGTTGCCAAAAACGTTAGGGAACTCACATCCACAGGGCAGGGACACAAAATTGCAATTATCAATGGTGATAATTCCCCACTTATGAAACATGTCTGGCAGGAATTCGCAAACCAAATAGGCACACCAAATTTTTATCAGGAAAATGATTTAGGACTTACTGATAATTCTTGTTATGCGACACAGGGTATCCGCCGGCTCCCCATGCTGGATCTGATTAACTCCGAATGTATCATTAGTTTGGGTTCAAACTTTCTTGAAGAAGATGGTTCGCCGGTTCACTTCAATCAAGTGTACAGTGAATTTAAAGATGTTGAAAATGTTACGCGGAATAAACTGATCTACGTAGGCCCCCGAGCAAATATTACTGCAACCAGCGCGCACAAATGGATACCGATCTACCCGGATACATGGGGAGCATTGGCGCTGGGTATAGCTCACATTCTGATTGAAGAAAACGCAATTGATACAGGTTATCTGAAAAAATATGCAAACGGCTATTTTGATGAAACAGACAAAGATGGAAATAAACGCATCCGATTTGAGACTCAGGTTCGTACCATTTTCCACCCCAAATACGTAGAAGAAATCACAGGCATCCCTGAAAAGGAGATCCGGTATTTGGCTGAACTACTTGCCACCCGTCGACACAGTGTGGTGTTATGTGGCAGGGAAGCGCTTCAATCTCCCAGAGGGGACTTGCATCAATGGGCGGTTCATTGTCTGAACTTTATAACGGGGAATTTGCAAAATCCAGGTGGGTGGTATTTCAAATCAGATGATCCATACCCGGTAGCAAAACCGGTATCTGACAATGAAAATCCGATTGCCAATCTGTTCAAATCAGATGGCGGGCATCCATTAGAAGCGCCGTCAATCGATATGTTTGCAAAGCGGGTTGAAGGATACGCTCCCTATAATATTGAACTGTTGATCATTAACAAAGCCAATCCTTGCTTTCATGGTGAGAATCGGGTCAAATGGAGAGCCACTCTGAAACATATTCCCAGGGTGATCTACCTGGGTGACCTGCCCAATGAGACGAGTAAATATGCGGATGTTATTTTTCCTACCCATTCAGACTTTGAATCATGGGATCTTGTGGAGAATATCCCGGGTCTCCCGATGGATTCTCTATCTGTACAAAAACCGGTGATCAGTCCGATGTATGGCACTCGGTCAGGGTATGAAGTAGTGAAGGAGATTGCATCACAGGCAGGTATTTCAACCCAACAGATATTTTCTGCCAAGATGCCGGAAGACCTCGTTCGAACACGCATGAAACAAATCCATGCTCAAAAAAGAGGTGCACCCTTTGAATCACTTTCGCAAAAGGAATGGAAATCCGCGTACAAAAATCACAAATCTCTCAAAGGTGGATATACAGAAACCCAGTTCTTGAAAACAACTTCAGACAACGGTGGATGGTGGGACCCGGCAATACAGGTTCAACATAAATTGGATGATGTGATCAAAACTCCCTCGGGGAAATTTGAGATGTTGCCTGAAACACTTACTTATTTTGAGGGATATTCCGGGGATGAATCTCAAATTTTAAAAAATCTTCTTGCTGCTAAGAAATATCCATCAGGTCTCATTCAGTATGAGACTTCCGGTAGAGATGAGTTCCCGTTGACGCTCATTTCAGGCTATCCCATTACCAATCCTTTTGGGCGAACAGTTTATTCGCCGACAATGTTGGAAACAATCGGAATCCGAAACGAGATTTATTGGGAAAGTTGGGCTGAAATTCACCCAGCCACTGCCCGAAAGTTCGGATTAAAAAACGGAGACACCATACAACTCGTCTCCCATGTGGGTAAAGAAATCCATGTAAAAGCGAGAGTCAAGCCGATCATACATCCTGATGTGGTATTTGTCCCATTAGGTTTGGGGAGAATCGATGTTGGAAGATACGGAACGGGTATCGGATCTGATCCTCGCGAACTGATGGTGCCACAACCAGAAGTCAGCACAGGTCTGGCAATTGTATCGGGTACACCCATAAGAATCACACTATTGTAGAGAGATAAACATGCCAAAATGGGGAATGGTCATTGATTTGAATAAGTGTACGGGGTGCGGATCCTGCGTAAACGCCTGTCGTATGGAAAACAACATCCCTGTGGTGGGAGCAGAAGCCGCTCAGGAAGGTCGCACCATGGACTGGATGCAGATTATCACGGAATATGACGGAGAGTATCCAAACGTGCGGATCACCCATATCCCCCGCCCCTGTTTTCAATGCGGAAATGCCCCATGTGTCATCGTTTGCCCAGTACATGCGACTTTTGTGAATGAAGATGGTCTGGTGGGGCAAGTATATTACCGCTGTATTGGTTGCCGTTATTGTATGAATGCCTGTCCATACACTGCTAAATGCTTTAATTATTTTAAGCCGGAAACCCCTAAAGAGTACGAAGTTCTGTTAAATCCGGATGTGACCCGTCGAATGAATGGCGTGGTGGAAAAATGCAGTTTCTGTCATCACAGACTTGCATTGGCCAAAGATACTGCCCGGTATGAGGAAAGAGAAGTTCGTGAAGAGGATTATCAGACAGCATGTCTGGAAGTCTGTCCTACAAAAGCAATTACATTTGGTGACTTGGATAATCAAGAGCATGAAGTCCACCATCTCATGCACTCCAACCGGGCGTTCCGACTGGAAGAAAGCCTGGGAACCGATCCAAAAGTTTACTATCTGAAACGGGAAGATAAATGATGGACGATATCAGAAAAGATAAGGATTACACGCTTTACCGACCCATTCTCGAAACGGATAGAAGTTTTTACTTCATCATCAGCTTCTTGCTGGTTGTGATAGCTTGGGCAGGATTCATGTACTTCCGACAGTTACAAACTGGTCTGGGGGTAACAGGACTGAACCGTGCTATATCCTGGGGATTTTATATCATCAATTTTGTTTTCTTCATCGGAATAAGCCACGCAGGAACCCTCATATCAGCAATCTTGCGATTGTCCCAGGCAGAATGGCGTCGCCCCATCACACGGATGGCTGAAGTGATCACCGCCATTGTTTTGTTGATCGGAGCGGTTCATCCCATCCTTGATCTGGGTCGTCCAGACAGGATTTTGAATGTGTTTTTCTACGGACGTCTCCAATCTCCTCTATTATGGGACGTGACGGCCATCAGCATGTATTTCACAGCCAGCACAGTGTATTTATATGTACCGCTGATTCCTGACATTGCACTGTTACGCGATCGGACAAATAAATTCAAATGGTTTTATAGTTTCTGTAGTTGGGGATACCAAGGCACTGAACACCATAAAAAGGTATTGGAGAAAGCCATGACTATTCTGATGGTCATCGTAATCCCCGTAGCTGTCAGTGTTCATACAGTCATTTCGTTTATTTTCTCTATGACCATCCAACCAGGCTGGCACAGCACCATATTTGGTCCTTATTTCGTGGTTGGTGCCATTTTTTCAGGGACTGCCACATTATTGGTTATAATGATCGCCTTTAGAAAAATGTACCATTTCGAGAATTACCTGAAAGAAATTCATTTTCAGTATTTGAGTCTTTTATTACTGATCTTTTCCATTTTCTGGGCATATTTCACATTCAGCGAGTTCATCACAGGGATCTATGGTAATGAACCAATGGAGATGAATATCATCCGGTATAAGTTTTTTGGAGACTATGCACCCTTTTTCGGCAGTAATAATATTGTTGGATTTATAGTGAATCATGTAATAATTTTAATTTAAACAAAGGGAATCAATAAACAGATAAAGATATAAACATTACTTTTTATTCTGCCATACAACTACAAACAATTTATAGTCTGACGGGAGACATGTGGGTTTTGTGATATTAGAAATGTGAATAAATAATTTGTGACAGTGTATACTTTATCATTATATTACATATAACATTCAATTACCAATAATAGAAGACAATGTATGATAATATCTAATAAACCATGATAAATATTCCTAATATAAAAGTGTAAAGTTTTTTAGAATCAAGTATTTGAAGATTACAAAGTCGGATAGCGAATCCAGATGCACAAGGTAAGTTAGCTATGTATTTTAGGAATACACTAAATATAAATAATATAGTATTGATGGACGTAAATTACAAACAACATCTAACATAGGAGTTAATTATGAAAAATCATCTTATAATAGGACTTGGCGGAACCGGTGGTAAAATTATCAGAGAATTCCGCAAATCCATATTTAGAGAGTATAACGATATTAATCCTAATGATGTGGGTGTCGGTTACATCTACTTAGATTCTGATAATAGAATGATGAATGATGATGATCCCGATTGGAAGATACTTGGTAGATCCGTTCAGCTTGGGAAAGACAGTAGGGTCTATATATCTAGTGCAAAGCTTGTGGATTATTTAGATAATATCGATAACTATCCATGGATAAAACCCTGGATTGGTAACAAAAAATTCTGGAATGATATTTTAAATTCAATCCAAGACGATGCTGCAGGTGGACAAAAGAGAAGACTTGGAAGATTTTTGTTTGCAAGCAATCCTAATGAATTCATCCATGCACTGAAAAAACAGAAATCCAAATTAACTGAAAAGAGTCAAGAATCAGATGTCACGTTCCATATTTGTGCTGGTTTAGCCGGTGGGACAGGGAGCGGCACCATTATAGATGTGATTAGTCAAATTCGGCAAAGATATACCCCAAAGGATAATATAAAATATAAAATATTGCTATACGTGTTATTACCTGATGTGGACCCGCCTTCGAACTGGGATACTGGAAATTATCACGCCAATGGGTATGCGGCTTTTGTGGAATTAAACTCCTTAAGCGTTGGTCATTTCAAACCATATGATATTACCGGTCAAGGCAACAGGGTGAATGCATTTGAACCGTTTAATGGTTGTTACCTTTTTACAAACCAAAATGAGCGTGGAATACAAATAGATGTTGAAGAAACAGTACCACAAGTCATGGCCGAATTTCTCTATGAAAAAATAGTCTCAACTAATAATATTGCTTGGCATTCATTAGATCGTCAAGAAAACGCAGAGAATGGTGACAATACACCTGAGTCTGGTGAAAGGAGTAAAAGATTTTTAACATTTGGTCTTAAAAAGCTTGCTATACCTGAAATTGAAATTCGAGAATATTTAACATTTAACTATGCCCAGCAGGCCTGTAATCAAATGCTGTACAATAACTGGAATGACGAATCTGGTTATTTAGGTGAAGGTAAAAACACCGATTTCAACGAAATAGTACAACAGAAGGAAACATTACTGAACTGGAAGATGACAGATGAGCATTTGATTCTATCAAACGGAATACTTGAGTCAGATGTTAAAAATAAGAAATGGACCCCAATAAATGTATATTGGGCTACCATTATGCCAAGTATTAAAAAGACAATTAAAGAGGATACAAAAAATGGACGAGATTGGCTTGATGAGCTGACAAAAATATGTGTAGACCATTTTGAGAATCGATACAGAGGTTTGGGAGTAAAGAATTTTTATTCTGCGAAGGAAGATGCAAAAGCAGATATAGCTAATGAGATAATTACCGAAATTCAAAGTAGGTTATTTGATGATTTCAAAACAGGGACAAAGTCTTTATATGAAATCCACAAAATATTGGAATCATTCATCAAATACTCTAGAGAGAGATATACCGGTTTTGGTGCAATTAAAGACAAATTGATTCAAGAAGAACAACAAGTAGAAGAGCGCTTAGATCGGATCAAAGAAATATGGCAGAAAACTAAAATACTCTTCATTAAACGAAATAAACTGTTTGACAGATACACATTCTTATGTCAGAAGTTATATACTCTGCGAACAAAAATCGAGGGTTACGCCTTTGCATCCCTTCTTATGAACACAGTAACCAATAAGTTGGATCATCTTGTTTCAGATATTCAAAAATGTATTAGCATATTCAATAACGCTGCAGAAGACCTTGATGACAATATTGCCAATAGAGTTTTAGACAGATCCACCCCGGATTTCAAAAATCAACTAGTTAAATTCTATGAACCAGATAAAGTAAAAAGAACCGTAAAAGAACTAATAACTGATCAGTCTGAGCAAAGAAAACAAACAAATGGTGTCAGGACTTCGATCTTGTCAAGTTTTTACAATGATCCATCATTCGCCAAGTTTAGTGAGAGAATGATTTCTAGTAATCTACTTGATATGCTGCAGACTAAGTGTGATCAAAATGCTGAGATTGCACATAGTAATCTGATAATTAGCAAGGATGACAAAATACTAGGAATGAGTATTATTGAAAAGCTCATGATAAGATACCATAATAGCGATAATGAGCTACGTAAATATATAACAAATTTAGTTGATTATGCAGGGGTATATGTA
Organism: Fidelibacterota bacterium; assembly: GCA_013204025.1. GTDB lineage: Bacteria > Fidelibacterota > Marinisomatia > SCGC-AAA003-L08 > JACNLC01 > JABMOW01. The sequence goes on from JABMOW010000158.1 coordinate 11,678, forward strand.
CACTTCGATAGTCAAGAAGTTAACATGTCAGGTCCAGGGGTACCAGATGCTGATACGTGTGTTTCATATTTTACTGTAATACTTCCTAGGGCTAATGAGCGTTACAATGAGTTTGTGGATAAACTGAAAACTATTTTTACTGAAAGTACAACTCTATCAGTTGATTTCATTGAAAGCGATATCAAACCAAATGAAATTACATTAATCAGTATTACAAATCTTTTCCCACTGCGCTTTGTAAGTCAGGTTAAAATGCTTAGAGACAAATACAAACTTCGACTCAACAAAGATGAAAGCGATAAAGCAAGACTTCATTTACATTTAGAAGAAGATGGAACTCAACATCCGCCACTATATCTTAAATCTGTAAATGAAGTTGAAAAAGAGAAGCGTAGATACAAAGAGAAGTCTATAATATACGTCTTAATGGCAAAAGCATTGGGGATGATTGAAGAGGCGACGAACATCGAAACTGGTGAGAAAACTATTTCAGTCATTGTCACAAAAGAAAGTGGCTTAGAAGATGATCCGATTGCATTGGGGAGCGATTTTCTAAAAGCAAATGAGAGAATTTCAAATGAGGGAATTTATACTAAATTGATGAATTCAGTAAAGCGAGCCATTAATCGCGACTACGTCCATATCGACAGTAAAAACAAATTAAAAAAAGAGATTATTAGCATTGTAAAATCTGTTAAGGAAGAGAGAGGTGGAAGCAGTCAAGATATTATTTATAGACGGTTTAATAATGCTGCAAACGAGATCATAGAGAAAATCTTAAAAATCAAATAATGATTGGATTGAGAGATGGATTTAATAAAGGGTAAATGTACCAATTATATTAATTGTGAACACGCTGACAATGAGACAATATTCGAAAAATCACTTGACGAAGATTTTATTTGTGAGTGTGGACAAGAATTTTGGAAAGTCCCTAAGATTAACACTCCAACCAAGTATGTACTAGCTGTAGGAATTATTGGCGTAATTATTGTTGTTTTCCTTTTGGTAAAATGGATATGGAATCCCATAAGTATTGTAAGCTCTCCTGTTAAAAAAGTAAAACAGGGAGATCTGTATTCATATACAATAAAAGTTGAAAATGCTGTTGGTAGGATTACATTCTTAGCAAATGAGAAACCTAAATTTTTGAATTTTGACGATGCTATTGGTCAATTAATCGGTACTCCTCAGAATGTAGATGTAGGCAATCATGTTGTTAATATAATGGTTCATGATGAAGTTGATACACTATTCAATTATTTTACACTAGAAGTGATTGATGTAAATGATATAGCCACAGTCAATTGGGGTTTTCCTAATGCATTTGTGGACAGCTTATACAATCATGTGATTGAAATAGAAGATATTGATGTACAATCGAAGATTGATGTTGAAATCTCCGGAGACATTGATTGGTTGAAGTATAATGAAAAGGAATTTAGGTTATTGGGAACTCCTTCAATTGCAGATACAGGTAACAATCAGCTAGGAGTCACTTTTAAAGATGGGGAGTTTGTAATCGATACAACAATACAGATATTCGTTTCTAATCTGAATTCTCCACCTTTTTTTATAAGCAATCCGAATTCAATAGCATACGAAAAAGAATTATACAAATATTTAGTTAAGGTGGGTGATCCTGATACACTTGATGTATTGATGATTAGCATCGTGAAGGGTCCTGCATGGATGTCAATTGAAGAAGGCCACGTACTTAGGGGTACGCCAGATGCTAAAGCAGTTGGGTCACACGAGATTGTTCTCTCTGTCACTGATGGCTATTTAAGTAAACCGATTATGCAGGAATTTACTTTGAATGTTGAAAATATAAATGATCCACCTGTTTTTGCAAGTGCACCAATTGAAATAGCAACGGAAGATCAGGAATATAGATACGAAGTAATCGTTACAGATGAAGATGCGAAAGATTCAATTAATCTCATCCTTGTGAAAATACCAGATTGGCTTTCTTTTTATAATAAATCATTGTTAGGAATCCCAACAGATGAGAATATTGGATTTCATCAAATTCTGATCGAAGCTTATGACGGAATTGTTGAGACACCAACTGTACAAGAATTTGTAATCGAAGTTAAGAATGTGAACGATATTCCATTAATAACCAGCGTGCCAGATACTTTGGCAAAAGAAGGTCAATATTATAGATATCAGTTAATTATTGAAGACCCCGATCCCAATGAGGAGTTTGAAATACAGCATACAGATCTACCAGAGCAGTGGCTCTCATTTAGGCGTGATGACCTAATACTATCCGGTAAACCTCGTTTTGGTCTTGATAAGGGTGAATATTATATTTCTTTTATTGTGGATGATGGAGAAGCCACTGCAGAGCAATCTTACACATTGGTAGTAGTAGAAGATCCTTCCCAGAAAATATACAATACGGTATTCCATGATTTTGATCACATTGAGAAAAATGCGAGTTACATGAATACACAGATGTTGAGGGAGTTTGTGAAAACCATCAAGGACAACAATCAAGTGGATAAATTGTGGATTAAAATTAATCCACAACAAAACTACTCTACCTTTTATCTTGTCGATCCGACATCTGTTACTGATAAAAATCGGACAAGATTTACTATAAATAGTGGATGTATTAAAATCTCTCAGGATTCACCAGATAAAGCATTAGAATTAGAATATCATAGTGAATGCTCTATTGATAAAATGCAAGAAGGATTTATTTACTCCATTAAAAAGGTTGAAAATGAATAAGCATATTTTTCTGTTTCTTTTACTATTATTGTCTATGCTAATATCACAGATATATATAACAGGAACTGATAGTGTTCTTCCAGAACACATCAATATAGAAGTGGTAGGGGGGGCTATTAATAAGGTTGCAATCGATGGTGGATTCTATACTTACATTGGGATCAATCATGGTGGTCCAATAGTAGCTTTGCACAAGCAATCTTCCTATAAAACACTCTTTTCCTTTGCACCTGATTATGAAGGAGTAGATCAAGAGAATATTGAAATGATATCATTTTCAAAAAACATTAATTATAGTCCTACAGGCTGGAAGTGGTCTGAATTAGTCATTGATGAAAATCAGGATGTGGATGTCAAAATTATATCTGATGGCAAGATCAAAGGGGTTGTTTCGTTAAAAAAAGAGGGTTCGAAATATTCAATACTCAGCATTATAAAAAAAGAGGAATCAACACTAATTCCCATTGATTTTCTAAAATCGGCGGAAAAATTATCTTCATCAAGAACAATTAATGTCATTAATAATGTGGCTTCTTTGGTTTCCGATATTTCGTTAAAAGCATTTGATGACTATGGAGATAGAAGTTGGTTAATTCAGGACATCAAAGGGAACAGTAAAAAGATTATAATAGAAGATTATGAATATAAAGATTTAAGAATATGTTTTACATATAATAATATAGAACATAAAACGGATCCAATACCTTTAAACACAGATGAAATTATAATAGATGATGCACTATTGCAACGAAAAGCGAAAAGATCATTATTTACCATACATGTGGCATCAAAAGACCAGTATCGGAGTTTACATTTTCTGTTTGAAGACATACCTAATGAAAAGCAAATAATAAATAATTCTGTTGAAATCCAAAGTGCCTACAAGGATATAAGACATGCGTACTTACAAAACGAAAATGACAAAAAGCTCGCTGTATATATCAGGGAAGATGGGATCTACGAAGTTGAAGAATTAAAACTGGTTGTTGTTGACTTTAATTCCACCTTTGGCAGCAATAAAAAGGGATTTCCTGAATTTAGAAAATCTCTTATTAAAACCTTATATAATAAATCATATAATAACAACATCATATTATATAAATACTTAAATATATTACCAGCTGTCCTAACTGATTTTAATAGATATAATATTAATGAAATATTTTATAAGCATAATAATATTGTTAAAACCCTCAAGCGGTCAAACTATGACGAATTAAGAAATTGGCTTCTTCAGGATGGTGCAATATCAGAGGATGAAATAAGAGCAAGGCTATTCTCATTTGAGCCAGTCAGAATTATTGATACGCTTTCAATTGAAAATACTATGAGTACCATAGAGGACATGGTGAGTTCGCAGTATAGAAATATATTCAATGAAAATCTTGAATTAAATGAAATAGCCGATAAATACATTAATACTTTTAAAACGGTTTATTACATTTCTTATAATCCAAGTTCTGTTGAGCATGTCGAATTAGACAAATATGGTATCACTTATTACTCATTCACCAATGACATTGAAATGATTAATACTATTTTTAATCATTAATCTATAACTGTATGACTACTTTAAAATCATCATCAGTCACTGCTCTCATAATTTTAATAAATTTCCGCGTGATAGTAGAATTTAATCACGTGTCTTACCATGATATGAGTCTCACTAAATATAGAAACAGTAAGTATAAGACTGATTATACTACGCTAAAGAGATTTGCATGTATCTACGAAGATGCAGATTTTTGAATCCCCTATAAAACAGTTCTTATCTTGGATGTAAAACAATCCTCTTATGTATTGTTAAAGAGTTCTGATGGGACATATCAATTATAGGTAAATGCGAATGTAGGAGACAAAGAAGTTGCAATGAGAATTGCACCGGAGTTGTACCAAGCAAATTATTCACTAGCTAAGGCATCTGAACTTATTGCAGAATTTGAA
>JABMOW010000159.1 GCA_013204025.1 Fidelibacterota bacterium
GTACAGGCAGATATGTCCTGATCAATTAAGTTGGACCGATTACTTTTTGAATCAGCATCTCTGTAACAGACTTGCTACCGATATAGACCGCAACCATGAGTGATCCAGCACCTGCCAGACTCAACAACTCCGATTTTCTACTGTGTCTGTAGGTATCAATCGCTGCAGCCCTATTTTTCTTGTTGCGGATTGATCCTTTTACCTGCCTCCAAGCAGATTCTTCAACAAGCACTTCCTTCCCATGAAGCAAGCGATCTTTTATACTAACTTCCATCATAGAAGCTGTCTTGGCATAAGTAATTGCCTGAAGTTCATCTATAAAGCTATCTCGGTTTGAGAGCCATAGTTCATAATCATCCTTAAGGTGCCCCACCTCGTGCAGGAACCGGTCTCGGTGATACCTTGAGCCCAGTGGTAGATATGACCAACAAACTTGCTCCTCGTGGCTTCTGAGAGCATTCGTGTGCCCTCGACTGCACCAGATCTAATCTCATCATGACTGGTACTAAAGGAGTGAAGGTGGATGGCGGTATCTCTATTCTGGGAATCCGGAAAAACTTCTCGTATCAACCGGCGAGCCGTACGAGTAGTAAATATTGCATCCCTTCGACGTTTACGGTGACAATACCTCGAAGCCTTCTCATACTTCTTGTCTTGGGCAGAGGATGCGGTAAAAAAGCCAACGCTTGCCAAGGCAAATCCGCTGAATATTGATTTAGCCAGATTACTGTCCCTCCCATCAATCATTAATTTTAGCATTTTCACTCCTGTTTTTTTGATGAAAGACTAACCCATTGTTAGGGCTCAAACCTTACTGCTTTCCATACTACATATCGCATTATACGGTTGTTTTTTGCCGACACGATACCGAGTCCCATAGAAACAACCACAGTTGTGCGAAAATATCTACCGAGCATCGCACGCTCTAACCCCTACTCTGGAGGATATTTGATTTCTAAGTTCAATAGAAACAGTGGTGCTGTTTTGTAGGTATGTTGAGCTTAGTGCGATATTGGTATAATTTTAGTACGCTTCGAGGTGGATTACTGCCAGGATTCGATGTTTTCGAGCACTCCGAGTGGTTTTTTTTGGCTATTTTGGCTCCATAAATTTCATGTGATTTTTACGGGGCTGTGAGGTGGTGTGCCACTGTCAGCAATGAGGACATTTGTACGCCCTGATTGGAGCCTTCTTTTTCTTGTTGTGATTTGACTTGAATATGCATGACTGAATTTCGAAGTCAGCCATGATTATACTAGAGTTTACTTTCTTGGTACATCTGCCATCTATTTTCTTCCTCTCAATGTTTAGTATAATCTATAGGATCCACCTCCGCAAATCTCGCAGCATTCTTCTCTACTACATCCTTGTAACGATCACGTTCAATTGTCAAAGACTCAACCTCTGGCTTCAATCGCTTGAACTCATGTGCGAGCTCCCTGTGATTGTCGAGCCTTGCGATCTCTTGATGGTCAACTACAATAGCTACCCCCATTGGGAATTCATCGACACCAACAGCTATTCTCTTTTTTATTCCACCAAGCTCAGTGATTTGCTCACCACACCCACGGCACAGATTCTCGTATGCAGCTGCAACGAGCATTGATTTTTTTTGATTTCCTCATTTTTCTCAATTACATACGTCAATTTGTTTACAACCGGACAACTTTTTGACGGTTGTTTTTGGGGTGCAATCCTCTCGGAGGAAACATTTTTGGGTTCCAGTATCAGACAATAAGATTGGAAACCTCAAAAAATAATTAGCATAAATTCTGCTGAGCATGTTGTAAAACCGACAAGTAGCCCTGTCCTGAAAGTCCGAACAAAAGTAACATTGGTATTTGCCTTCCTGTGCTGGTTCACCTGATGTCAAAGGTGAGTATAATATTCAACTCAGGGCCACTTGTCGCTCGTTGAATTACTTTCCAGATACAATATATGCCTGGGCATGCGAGGAGCGTTACGAGGGCTGTAGATTAATCAGTACGGAATAGTGATATAGTCGCTATTCCGCCTGTATCCCGAAATAGGTCCTTATCTGAAAGGCTCATCACAGTTAGGGCCTGCGCTGATTTTCGTTACTTCCTCCAGCTTGCTTAGAATTATCCTTAGCAGGTGTCTACTAAACCAGGGGAATTCCACTTCTAAATTTCCCAACCATTCTTTTTCTTGTTGATCTGGAATGATGATGGTCCTACGTTCGATTTGATAACTATTTGTTTCAATGATACCTTAGAACAACACCATTATTCCCTACTGCCCAACCATCTTCTGTTGTGATCATTTTGATAGCGTTCAAAGTATTGGATGTTGGACTAGGAAAAGCCATCATTTCAGTTCCATTCCAATGCCTGATGTGTCCACTTTCACCCACAACCCAGACATTATCTGAAGATTGTCCTGCAACAGCATAAAATGAAAAATTGGAATATGCACCCATTTCAAAGGTACTAATACCGTCCCAATAACTTATATTTGAATGATCATCAGCCCAATTTGCGGTCCAGATTTCGCTTGTGCTCATTACAGCAAAGCCGTTCGCCCAACTTTGAATTCTAACATATTCGCTCCATGCATATCCATTATATCTATATACTTTACCCATCTGATTCTCTATTGCCCAACCGGTTTGTGAATCATCAATCTGAATATCGGCGAAATATGAAATAACATTTCCTGTTGAAATCTCAACCCAATTAGTCCCATTGAAATGCCAAATCGTGCTGCTGTCTGCCCCCACCCAAACATTAGAATCATCAGCATAGTCAATGCAATAACAACGTGTGGTCGGTGGTTCTCCGGTGGGTCGATTCCATATTGTTCCGTTGAAGTAAAAAACGCCTTCATCCCCCACGATATAGATATTATCCTCTGCAATAATGGACACATCCCTTAGGGTTTCAGTTGCCATGTTCACTTGTTCTGTCCAATTGGATCCATTATAAAAATACACTTTACCCAATTCACCCACAGCGACGGCAAAGTCTTCGTGTAAAACATCAATACCAAATAAGTCGATATTCTGATTTATTGTGGTCTGGACGCCCCAGGTTCCCGGTTCAACGAGGGTAGTAGCATTCACAATATTGCTGCCTGAAGTTTGACCAGAGGCATCTACAACGTACAATCGGAAATAGTATTCAGTGCCTTCGGTCAGAGTAGTAGCGCTGTAGCTTAATGTATACCTATTCGTAACGGTGGTAATCAGTATCGAGTTTTCGTCCACACTTGCCGTTGTCCCACGATACAGTTGGTAGGCATAGAAATCTGACGCTTCACTCACAGACCAGGAGAGGCCCATTGAATTAAAAGTAATTTCTGCGGGATCATTTAAAATTACTGCATCAGGAGCCTGGTCTTCTGGAATGTTTATGGATATTTCGATATCCCCAGTTCCCCCGTTGGAACTGACCGTCACTGAGCCACTGTAATCTCCAATTTCTAGACCTTCGCGTGAGATTGAAACATTTACGGTCCCATAACCAACTCCACTGGATGGGCTGGTGGTGATCCATTCCTGATTGTCCGATACAGACCAATTCAGTTCACCTGATCCTGCATTGGCTACAGTGAAAGACATCGTTGATTCAGATGAGCCAAACTCCAGGATTGAGGGAGCAACTGAAAGGGTTGGTTCATCAGGGATAGTAAACGACACACTTATATTTTGATTTCCGCCATCTGAGCTAACGGTGATTGAGCCTGTGTAGGTACCTGAGCTCTGGTTAAGGCGGTCAATGGTCACAACCAGCTCATCAACTTCTGACTCTGTGGTACCAGAATGTGGTAAAACAGAAAGCCATGATTTATCATCAGTAACATTCCAGGTTAATAGGCCACTACCAGTATTTTGAATATTGAATGACATCTGTGTCTCACTATTGCCAAAATCCATGGAAACAGGATAAACTGAAAGTTGAGGAACATTTGGATTCTGAATTGTCATGAGTACATCGATCGTTTTGCTGTTTGCATTAGAGGCAATAGTGATGGTCTCGTAATGATTGCCAAAGCTCATGGCAGTGCGGTCAACTGTCACTGAGACTACATCAGATTCACTCTCTGTAGATCCATTAGCTGGATTAACAGCTATCCAATTCGCTGTGGATATTACATTCCAGGTCAAAGTACCAATCCCGGAATTTGTAATTGTGAAGGTCAGGTTTGTTGCACTGGTCCCGTAATTAAGCAGGACTGTAGAAACTGATAACTCTGGAGCAAGGGGTTCTAATTGTAAATCAGCTGTAGTTGTCTCTCCGGCTACCACCATAACGGTCGTTGAGTTTGTGTTGAACCCACTTTTTGCCGCCTGCAAGGTGTACGTCTCTGGTTCAACCCCCTCAATCATAAAACCACCGTTTGTATCAGTAATCTTTGAGGATGTAATTGGCTCTGTAGTTACTGTGACACCCCCTAACTGCTGAGAGCTAGAAGCATCATAGACAATACCCTCAATTGAACCTGTCGTCTCCGCTTCAGTCGGTGGGTCACAGGAATTGAATACCATCACAATCAGCATTGAAATTGAAAGGACGGTTATTAGCATTGTGTTTCGTTTTTTCATAAATATCCCTAGAAGTAAAGTTTAATGGCGACTTGAGTTGTGCAGCCATCATATAAGGCTAACAGATCATGATCATTCGATGGCGAAACTGACGCATACTTTTTCGCCCCTGGGGCTGTCATCGCATCGAAAATGTTATATCCGTATAGTCCCCCAGCAATCAGACCAGAGATAATTCCAATGGTATGTGACCGACCTGACCAATCATTATAGAATTTTCGATTCTCAAGATCCCGTTCGTTTTCAGCCTTGCGGGTGTATGAATCGCTCATGTAGAAGGCTAAAAAGGTGGCTCCACCTGCAGTAGCTGTGGCCGTGAGGTATTGAGAGCCTTTATTTTTCTCTCCCTTGTATCGCTGACCCCAACCTGGTAGAATGATGGAGCGCCATACTGGGTCAAATCCATAACCCTGATTGGCAAAGGTGTTTGAACTCATCCCCGGTTTAGGGACCTTGAATAGAACCCAAAATTGATGCTCTAAACCGTTGCTAGAATTTACTGATTGCCAATACTCTTCTTCCTTATGAAGTCCATGAATGGCTTTGGATGTGCCTGTACGAACAACTTCACGAATAAAATCGTCAGTTATTTCAAAGTTTGTCCCACCAGCGGTGGTCTGAATAGACTCTGAAATTTCGGTCATTGATTCGACACTGACATTGAAAGTGCCCTCTTCAACAATTTGCTGAAGAATATTTGCAACTGCATTTTCCTGAGCTTGTTGCAGGGAAGTATTGCTGCTCCCCATGCCAGAATAATAGCGGAACACTTTTCCCGTGGGAGTTTCAGCCACCCAGGATGGCTTAGTATTGGTGGATGAATCAACAACCTTCCATTGACTAAAACTAGACGAAACAAGTATGATGAAAGCAAAGATTAATACAGCAGGTATTTTCCGCATAGCAACCCCAAGTATAGAATTATACCAAGACTGGGGTACAAAAAGCCCCCCGGAGAACCTCAGCAGTAGTTGCGACACGACCACATGATAAGCCCAGAAGGGTTAGCTCTCGAGGGGTAAAATTACCCACTGAGATCCTTCTGGATACAGGCATGACTGCCTGAGTTATGTGATCA
>JABMOW010000013.1 GCA_013204025.1 Fidelibacterota bacterium
AACTATAAAATTATATTTCTTCCCAATCACGGAAAAACGTCTTGCAAGTCTTCTTTTTAGAAATGAATTTGTCCCATTAATATTTTTCTTAAATTCATATATAATTATTGTAGTGCCTTTTTTTATAGAAAGAGATTCAATTTCTTCTGGATAATATGTCCCATGGTTACTTGTGATTTGACGTTTTATCTCATCTTTCGTCATTTTTAAACTATTGATTTTTCCCTCTTTGAAGCTGTGTAATTCAATAGTATTCGCGATTGAAAATAATGATAATTTTCCAATCCCCTTGCGACCCATAACAAGACGATTATGAATAGGTGTGACCGCTTCACCCATTTTTCTTCTTTGATAGCCAACATGAAGATATTTTGAATTTATTTCTTTATCTGTCATACCACAGCCATTATCTTTAATTATTACTTTATCATTGGTAATTGTAATATCAACTTCGGTTGCATCTGAATCATATGAATTTGCTATAGCCTCCGATAGCACAGAAGGTACATTGCTATATAAATTCATTCCTAAATGATTTAGTACATTTAGACTCATCGTCATATGAAATTTAGTATTATTTTTCGAATTCATCATTTTCCTTTAAGTGAGAATGAATACTACGTGCAATCACACTACCTAAAGTGACAGGTACTGCGTTTCCTATATGTCGGGCGATAATTGAGGGTTTGAGTCCAATTTTGGGATCAATAAAATTGTAATCATGGGGAAAGGTTTGTAAGAGAGCTGCTTCTCTTAATGATATTGCTCGATCTTGCTGGGGATGCCCAAATCTACCATTTCCTATACCAGTACAAAATGTTGTCATAGTTGGAGATGGTTCATTCCATAACATTCTACCATATACACTTCCATAACTTTTCCCGCTTGTTTTTTTGTGACAATTTAAAATTAATGAATCATCCCAATCTTTCCAAGATCCTCCTTCTGCCGTTGCTTTTAATCTTTTTATATTTAATGGTGAAAGTTTAACAGCTCTGTGCAATGGATCTTTTAAAGAACTCATTCCATCATCAATATGCTCTAAATACTTGATCGTATCAGCAACAGTTTCATAATTATCTTTATTATGGGTGGGGGGAATAATGTTAATGGGACACAATCTTGAACCGAGCAGTACAAGACGTTTTCTATTTTGAGGTATACCATAATTTGGACAATTGATAATGGCATGCCATAAAAAATATCCATTTGCTTCTAGCTTTAGAATAAAATCTTTAAAAACGGACCCATTGTTGAATTTCATTAAATTTGGGACATTTTCCATTGAGATTATCTCTGGCATGACATTGACAATTAAATCAGAGAAATAGTACAATAAATCCCACTTTTTGGAATTTACCTTTTGTTTATTGGTTAAATTTGAAAATGGTTGGCAGGGTGCGCATCCAACCAATATTTTTTTATTCTTATTTCTATATAATGGTAAAATATCGGATGCGTCTATTTCTTTAATGTCTCGGCGGATAAAAGTAGCATTGTTGTTATTTTCATAAGCATATTTACATGTCTTATCAGTGTCGAATCCAGCAACAACATTAAAACCTTCATTAATAAACCCATGGGTCAACCCTCCTATACCACAAAACATATCGACTACATCATATTCTGCCAGAGTATTATTTTGTACAGGAGTCATAATAATTCAGAAGTTATTGATTCATCATATTTATCGGAGCGAGCACCACCATATGTGTTTTTTTGCTGGTCAGCATTTGGCAGAGATATTATGATCAAATCAATTGAATTTTCATCAAGCAATTTTAATTCTTCAGTGTAGTCGCCATAGATAATATCTGTAATTATTTCCATATCAATTGTTATTTTTCATTGATGATAATTTACGAAAATTAAGGTTGACATTTACCAGCGTGTCAATGAATTTTAGAGAAGATCAAGTAATTTAACAAATTATTATAAATAACGTATTTTTCGTCGGATGAAAATCATATTATTTAAAATATTATTGATCATAACACGATTATAATATAAAAAGAATATACCATAATCCGATTCTCATTCTGTTATTTATTCTATGATCGAACTTACTCTAACCTTATTTCAAATGTGGAACTAATCTAGGAATGTCAACTTCCCAAACTCATAGACTTGTTATCTCTTAAAATTCTTCGAGCAAATTCGTGCTAATTCGTTGTTTCTATTTCCCCCGATTCTTCCATTCGGCTCATCACATATTCTGCCATGGCGGTAATGGTGAGGCTGGGATTCACGCCAAGGTTCACCGGAATAATGGAGCCGTCCACGACGAACAACCCCGGATAATTGAACACCCGACCACATTCATCCACCACGCCTTTGTCGAGGCTTGAAGACAACGAACACCCACCCAAAATGTGTGCCGTCGTCGGGACATTCAAAAATACATCACTCAGCGACGTGATGGGAGTTCCGTCTGTTAAGTCCGCTATTTTTTTCGCCACGTCATCGCCAACCGAAATGTAGGAAGGAATCTTTTCCGCAGTTTCCCGCTTGCTGTTCAGCGATTTGCCACCGAACCGCCACCATCGTTTCCGATATTTTAGCTCCAGATGATTACTCACCGGCTGCATCACCAGTAGAATGATGGTTGAAGCCGCCCACCCAAAGGGATTTAAGCAGCGAATGATCTTTACCGGGTGACGGATCAGATTTCCAATCCATTTTATAATGGCAGGTAATCTCCCATTGCGGCTCACCATAGGCGTGGTCAGCAGACTCAAAGCATCGTTTCCTTTTCCAAACCGCACGGTCTCGATATGCGTATTTTTGTCAGGATAAAATCCGGCGGAGATGGCTATCCCGCAGTTCAAATCATGAGGATGGGTTTTGGGCACACGTGCTCCCAAAATGGCCTCTGAATTGGTGCGGACATATTTCCCCAGTTGAGGAGATAATTCCGGGAGCCACCCTTTTTGTTGGCATTTTTTGAGTAGTGTCATTGTTCCCAGTACACCGGCGGAAAGGATCACTTTACCGGTTTCAAAGGTTTGCCGAGAGTGGAATATCCCCGTACTCTTCCGAGTAGTGACGCGGTATCCGTCAGTGGTGGGAATGATCCCGGTGACCTCCCGTTCTGAAATAATGTGTGCACCCAATTTTTCTGCCAGATACAGGTAGTTTTGGTCTAACGTATTTTTGGCACCCACAGGACACCCCGTCATACAGGCACCGCAATAGGTGCAGCCAGTGCGATCGGGACCCTCGCCATTAAAATAGGGATCTCGGGTGGTGAGTTCCGGTTCACCAAAATAAATGCCCACATCTACTTTGTAAAAGGTTTTCTGCGCGTTCATTTCTGCGTCAACCTGTTCCAGGAGATGATCAGATTCCCCGGTGGTCTTGACGGGGGTGGTTCCCAACATTTTCCTGGCAAGGTGATAAAAAGGTTTCAGACGATCTTGCCAGTCGTTATCTGTCCACCGGGGGTCTGTAAAAACGGAATCTGGCGGTTCAAGATGGGTATTGGCATAGACCAGACTGCCTCCGCCCACACCCGTTCCATGGAGGACGAGTACGTCTTTCAACAACGTCAGCTTCTGGATTCCGTATAGGAACAGCGACGGCAGCCACATGTATTTTCGCAGATTCCAGTTGGATTTTGGGAAATCTTTGGCACCATATCGTTTGCCCTTTTCAATCACCAGAACGCGGTACCCTTTTTCAGCCATTCGAAGGGCACTAACGCTTCCGCCAAATCCGGATCCGATGATGATCACATCATAAGGTGGATTGCTTTTTTTCATAATTCCAACAATTCTTTGATAGATTCCATCTGTGCCATGGTTTTATCATACCCTTCTTGGATGGAACGCTCCGCCTGTGTAAAATCGAACAAACTCAGGTCTGACAGTTCCGGTTGGATCAGAACATCCGGCGGATCTATTGCCAGGTTGATACGAGTGATCCGTTCCTGCATGATATTCAGGGATGTGCCCATGACTTCCATAATATTAGGGACGCCTTTATCGTTTGTCAGCCAGCTTCCGATTTTTGTCTGTACCGATTTACTGGCGGTTTCATACTGTCGAGTCATCCTTTGAATGAATTCATTTTCGGTGATCATTGGCATTCTGCGATTTTTAGGTGGATCGATCTTTACCGGTTTTTTGTGATGTCTTTTGCCAATCAGCCCGGTGTTTAGGTTAACGGCAATGACGATTTCCGCGCCCATCTCTCTGGTGACACCTACCGGAACCGGGTCAACTGTCCCGCCATCAATGAGTATATCCGAGCCTCGAGTGACCGGCGTCAGCACACCGGGGATAGAACTGCTTGCCCGGATGGCATCGATAATATTCCCGGAATCCAGGATGACCTTTTCGCCGGTATTTAAATTAGTGGCGATCATTTTCACGGGGATGGTCAGATCATCAAAGGTCGTCACATCCGTATGCATGGAAAAGAGTTTATGGACCTTTTTCCCGTCTAAAAATCCAGTTCTTGGAAAGACCACATCGAAATAAGACAACACCATTTTCCAATCCATCAGCAGGGCAAATTCTTTCAGACTATCCAGCTTTCCTGCAGAATAAATGGCACCGACGAATGCGCCGATACTGCTACCTGCAATAAAATCAATTGGGATGTGGTTGTCGTCTAATGCTTCAAGGACACCGATATGTGCCCATCCCCGGGCAGATCCGCTGCCCAGCGCCAGTCCGATTTTTTTTATAGTTTCCATGAGCCTTTTTTTATGATCTCCTTCATTTCGTTTAAAAATGTGAGTCCAATTTTGTGCTTCCCTTTGTACACCAATAGACTCACATTTGC
>JABMOW010000014.1 GCA_013204025.1 Fidelibacterota bacterium
GCCTTAAGGAGTTGAGAATAATCTGAACTGAGGAGTTTTACCGAAATAGGTCTGCCGCCAAATGTTGCAGTGCCGATATTGACATTATCAGCCTCAGGGACAGAACCAATATATTCATTGAGTTCTTCCATGAAATCATTGACAGACCAATCCCGCTCTGTTGCCGGGACAAGACCGAGAAAAATATTTATATTTCCACCACGCCACGATGTATATCGCTGAATAGGATTTATTCCGTCTTCATCTTCTTTATGTCGACCATATTCTAATGCTTTTTCAATCACATGATGTCGAACATCACTGGCCACCTCTGCTGAAGCCCCGGCTGGCATTTCAATGGAGATTCGCGCGAAAGGAAATTCCATCTCAGGGAAGAATTGGGCACGAACATGTGCACCACCAAACATCCCGGAAATAATAAGAAGTACGGCCAACATTGTGGCCATTACGCTCCAACGATTTTTAAGACAAAATCGTAGAAAACGGCTATATACTTTATCGAAAAAAGTGATGAGAAATTTATTTAATCCACCACGTAACATTTCAATATACGGGTTGTTATGTTTGCGTTTGTGGCGAGCGTCGTCAAGAGCCTTGGAATGTTTTATATGTGCCGGTAGTATTATTATAGCTTCAACCAGTGAAAAAAGTAGACTGAAAATGACAACAGCACCAATTTGCCAAACAAAATTTCCTAGTTGACCATAAAAATAAAAATAAGGGATGAAGGCAATAATTGTAGTTAATACAGCGATAAATACAGGTTTTATTACATCAAGCGTACCATCAATTGCTGCCTGTAATTTTCGCTTTCCACTTTCGGCCTGGGCATAAATACTTTCGCCGATAATGATTGCGTCATCAACCAGAATACCCACTACGAGAATCATTCCAAAGAGCGACATTTCATTTATCGTTATTCCTGTAACCCAAAGAACAAAGAACATACCCAAAAACGAAATAGGTATTCCCAGGGAGACCCAAAAAGCCAGTCGAATATTTAAAAATATCCCCAGCAAAATGACAATAAGAAACAAACCGATTAATCCGTTTTGCATTAATAATTGCATTCGTTCTTGAAGATCATCGGTTTCCTTGATGAAAGTTTCAAACGAAACAAGTCCGGCGTATTTTTCACTAAATTCTTGTTGAATTTTTTCAACTATATCAACGATTTCTATTACGTCATCATTGTTGTTATACATTACATTGAAGGCCACCGAGCGATTTCCGTTAAATTCAGAATAGAATCGATTTTCGGGCCATTGTTCGCGAATGTCACATATATCTGCAAGCCGCACTTTTTCTCCACCAATTGAGGAAACCACCTCTATGTCATAGAACTCCTTTTGTTCATATTTCCGTCCATAGGACCGAATAAGAATTTCTTCCTGCTGAGTCAAAACAGAGCCCGAAGATATGTTTAAGTTTGAGTTGCGAACAGCCTGAGCAATATCGTTGACAGTAAGCTTGTATCTTTCCAGGGTTGTGGGTGAGACCTCAATAGAAATTTCGCGGTTTGGTAACCCCCAAATTCTAATACTAGAAATTTTCCCTGTTTTTAATAATTCATCACGGAACTCATCAACTACTTTTTTGGTCACATATAAATCATCGGGTCCATATATGCTTATCATGATGGCGCGATTCCACATTGCTTCCTGATAAACAACTGGTTTTTCAGCGCCTACGGGGTAAGAGTTAATAGAATTTACCGCATTCTTTATATTCTGAATCGCCTTATTCATATCATAGTCATCATCAACTTCAACCGTGACAGAGCCGTAGTTGTTTGTTGAACGAGCCCAGACATCAGAAATACCTTCCAGGCCACGGAGGGCTTCTTCAATTTTTATGACAATCCCCTCTTCAACTTCTATAGGTGAGGCGCCTGGATAGGGGACATCAATGGAGATTTCATGCAATTCAAATTTGGGATTGATGCGTTTCTGAAGATTAAACAGCGCAAAAACACCAGACAGACAGATGACCAGCATGATCC
>JABMOW010000015.1 GCA_013204025.1 Fidelibacterota bacterium
GTTATCAGGCATCTGGTATCTATTTTGTGAGAATGATAACTGCAGATTACACCAGCACCCAGAAACTGATGTTGGTGAAATAATCTCAAGAAACAATCTGATTATTGGGGGATAGATTTATCTATCCCCCAATAGTTATTTCATTATTTAAATAATACATGAAACGAAATAGAAGATATAGTCGGATAAACGTACTGCCAGTGTTTATCAGGATGTTGAGCATCATTAAAGAAAATAAGAAAGGAGCGAGATGAATACACCTATTTTAATTGCAAGTATTTTGACACTAATATATTTTCTCATTCATGCATTTTTGTATGACAGAGAATTTAAACTAATTGAACCAAGAATTGACCAAGACGAAAACCAATTTCTACTTTCGAAATGGACGATGGAAAGATGTGGTTGGCATTTAGTTTCGCTTGATTTACTTTTTGCAACCATCGGACTTGGATTAATAAACTTTACTGACTTTTTTGAAAATGAAAATACATTACTTCAAATATTAGCAGTTTATTTTTTAGGATATGCTATTGTTTGGCTACTTATAATTTCTATTTCAAAACAGTTTAAGAAGAATTATCTAATACTTGGAAACTGGTTTTTTCTACTAACTATAAGCGGACTTATTTTTTACGGAATCAATTAATCAAATATTCTAGATGAGTAGTAACTTGCTTAATACACAGGTGAAAAATTTCTATTCAACATAAACAAAGAGGAGTAACGATGGAAGTATACAATATCAACAAAATAGTCCCTGATCCCAAACATCTTTCGCTCATCAATCAGATGGCAGCAAAAACAGAGGGGATGATTGCTGTCACCGGTTGGGAAGGCAGCGGTAAAACCTCAACTTTGGTAAGTATAGCAGGTGTAGTCGCTGAATCCGGGCGAACCATCAATGTGATTTATCCTGATAATTCTGAAATATCTGAACAGCTCCCAGACCGTGAAAACCTACCAGGCACCTGGAATTTATTTAAGACAGATGAATCATCGGAGGCTCTCCAAAAAACATTGCAGACCATCACCAATCCGGACGAAGCTTTGCTCTTTCTCGGTCTCGATGAAGCCTGGATCAAGGCTGCGCTGGATCGAGCGATCCAAGGATATCTGACCTTAATTAACTTCAACTGCGCTCCTTTTGGAGATGGAGCTGAAACTATGTATGTGAACGGAGTACTAAATGCCCTGCATAAGATGGGTATGAGTACCGCAGATATTGCGGCTGGTTTGGCTGGAATAAGTACTCAGAAACTTGTTCCAAAATTATGTAAACATTGCCGTACCCTTTCTACCGGGGCATTGTCTGAACTCCAACAGCTATTTCCAGAAGCTGCTAATCTTCAGAAAATGTGGGTCGCTCCTGGTACTCCTGAATGTAAAAAGTGCAATAAGATTGGTTTGCTGGGCAGATTCGCCATATATGAACAACTTGTTATCAATGAACCTGAACAGGAACAGATCAGACAATATCTGGATTCTGGAAAAGAACCATCTTGGAATTCACAGATCTTCATGCCATTTACCGATTCTGTTTTATACAATATTGAAGCTGGGAATCTGGGGCTGGATATGTTCAAATCCCAAGTCCACGAATTGTTATAATCCACGGTTTTGGTTTCTGTTTGACAAGTCACTGCTTATACAAAGCTGGAGATTGATTATAATCCATTTGATACCATAACATCACTTCAAAATAGATGGGTGCTGAATGAAAATATTATCATTAGAAGAATGTGAACCCATTATGGAGCCACTATTAAAAGGTGTGGTTAGTGATGGGCTACTAAAACCTCTGCACGAATTTGTCCAGAATAATGCAGGTCCAATAAAGAGTGCGATTAATTCTTTATATACTGGATTAACTGAAGGCAAATCGTTTCAAGATTCGATTCATGGTATGTCTCCAAAATTTCATCCGAGTATAGAAACGTTATTGATTATCGGTATCGAAAATAGCCGTTTAGATCATGTTTTATCCGACGTGGATGATATTTACAAAAATAATGAAAATACGCTATACGATAAGATGAGTCTTTTGGTAGATAAATATCAAAATAATCCATCGACAAAAATGATTTGTGAAGGGTGCTTTGAAAGAGAATTCAAAAAAATACTTCGACGAGCAAAATTAGAAAAAGCCTATGAAGTTATATTAATACAAGAAGATGAGAAGTTTTTTCATCAAAAATATCTGGCAAGTAAACTAATTCATATTATCGAAGCGAGTCATTCAAAAACCTACGTAACCATATTATCGAAGCTTCAACAATCTGTTATAGAAAAAAGGGCATTACCAATATCAGGTGACCCAATTAATGTGAAAGAAATCGAATCTGATCGTTTTGTATTACTCGGTGACCCAAATTTAGTTCTGACATTCAAATAATATTGTTACTTATTGGCAAATGAACCCGGCCTCGGAAGTCGAAAACACTACACAATAAAGTGACATAAGCGGACATGAAGTGACAAATATGACTTTAAATTGGCATTATTACATCTATATATATATGATGTTCAGATTTCCAGTAAGTTTGTATGAAAAAAGAAAATCCCCGTCGACAAAATAAATTCTCAACGGAGACTTATGGTGGACCCTCAGGGACTTGAACCCCGGACCAATGGATTATGAGTACACTGCTCGCTCGACGGAAAATCGAAAAAATGTTACGTAAAAGTATACCATAAATTTTGAAAAGTATATACAATAGTTTCTGATTACGGCTGAAGGCGTTGTAAATACTGGAGTTAGGGGGAGAGGGGATCAAATTGTGATTGAATAATTACGGGTTAAGTGTAAAAATGGAGAACTTTTGGGGGCAGGCCACTAGGATTCCCCGATTATAATTGCAACCAACTGAACCAAGTCTATGACATCTATCAGGTCATCATCATTGATGTCAGCGATAGCAAACTGTTCTTCTGTTGGAAGATCGTTCCCAAGTATATAATTGACAATTATGACCAAATCCAGGACATCCAAAATGTCATCTTCATTCACATCTCCTCCTAATTGGAAGTAATCTATTGCAGCCATTATATCAATTACTCCCCAACCGTATTGGTTGTCAGGATTATCGGCATGATCAGCAGTCATCATCAGGGCTTCTCGTATCATAAACGGCGTCCAATATGGTCTTGCACTTAGGATAACGGCAGCGGCACCTGCAATTAATGGTGTTGACAATGATGTACCGCTTGCGACCCTATATGAAGAAGGCCCATTAATATTTGCACAATAGGTGTCAACCCCCTGCGCACAAACATCAGGTTTAATCCTTCCATCTGCAGTGGGTCCATGTGAACTGAAC
>JABMOW010000001.1 GCA_013204025.1 Fidelibacterota bacterium
CTGTCAAGAATGTCATAAGTCGATGCAGTTTCTGCGGGAATCAAAGCGATATTTTTAATATTTCTTGCGCTGAACCAGAGATTATCATTGATATCCTTTGCAAGAATAGTGATCTTCTTTCCTCGTAATTCTAATTTTTCAAGGATTGTGATCATAATTTTTGTTTTTGGATTTTCAATATCAAAGTTATCAATTACAATAATTGAGTTTGTAATTGCTTTTTGCGATAACGCACTCTGTCTGGCTAAACGCTTTACTTTTTTATTTACCTTTAATTCATATTGACGTGGTTCTGGGCCAAAAGCGGTTCCCCCGTGTACACGAGAAGGATTACGCAATGAGCCGGCTCGAGATCGCCCAGTTCCCTTTTGTTTAAAAGGTTTTTTTCCAGTACCACTTACAGCACTACGATTTTTACTGCAGGAAGTACCTTGCCGTAATGCAGCAAGTTCAGATTTAACAGCAAGATATACGCTATTTTCGTTTGGCTGTATCCCAAATACGCTTTCAGAAACTTCAACCGAATTATTCGTTTTCTCACCTGTTTTAGTATAAATTTCAAATTTCATGGCATCTATTTTGTTATGGATATTATTCCGTTTTTACAACCTGGTATTGCGCCTCTAACAAACAATTGATTACTTTCAGAATCAATTCTAACAACTGTCAATTTTTTCACACAAACATTTTTACCACCAGAACGACCAGGCATCCGGGTACCCGGAAATACTCTGGCGGGATCTGCGCTGGCTCCGATAGATCCACCTGCTCTCATTACACTATTTTTGCCATGAGAACGCCGTCCACCACTGAACCCATGCCGTTTCATAACGCCAGTAAATCCTTTTCCTTTTGAAACACCTCTGACATCTACTTTTTCACCAACTGTAAACAACTCGACGGTCAGAACATCGCCCTCAGCAACATTTGCCTCACCTTCGACTGCATATTCACGAATTACTCGTTTTGGAGTAACATTGAGCTTTTTAAACAGACCGGCTCTGGGTTTTAGAGTGTGTTTTTCTTTGAGATCCTCAAAGCCAAGCTGTACTGCGTTGTACCCATCACGGTCTACCGTTTTCACCTGGGTTACTACACATGGTCCTGCAGATATTACCGTAACCGGAATATCTCGACCCTGCTCATTGAAGATACGGGTCATCCCGATTTTTCTACCTAATATCATTGATTGTGTCATTTCTATCAAGTCCTGATTTCAATATCAACGCCTGCTGGCATATCTAATTTCATTAATGCGTCAACCGTTTTTGATGTTGAATTTAGCAAGTCAACAATTCGCTTATGAACTTTCATTTGGAATTGTTCACGTGATTTTTTGTCAACATGAGGTGAACGATTAACAGTAATTACATTTCTACGAGTAGGCAGTGGAATTGGACCCAAAACTATCGCGCCAGTATTTTTGGCTGTTTTAACGATTTTTTCTGTGGATTTGTCCAATAGAACATGATCGTAAGCTTTTAATCTGATTCTGATTCTGTTTAAAGACACGTTAAATCCGCCTATTCGATAATTTCAGTAACAACACCAGCACCAACAGTTCTGCCACCTTCACGGATAGCAAATCGAAGTTCTGTATCCATCGCAATCGTAGTGATCAAGCGGATGTCCAACTGGACATTATCACCTGGCATCACCATCTCTGTACCCTCTGGTAAGAACACTTCTCCTGTCACATCCGTCGTCCTGAAATAAAATTGAGGACGATATCCCTTGAAGAATGGAGTATGACGACCCCCTTCTTCCTTCTTTAATACATAAACATTGGCCTTAAAATGTAAGTGCGGTGTGATACTTCCAGGAGCAGCTATAACCATCCCTCGAGTAATATCTTTCTTCTCAACACCGCGCAATAACAAGCCTGCATTGTCTCCAGCCTGACCCTGATCCAGAAGCTTCCGGAACATCTCTACACCAGTACATACAGTCTTTATCGTTGAGCCCATACCAATAACGGCCATTGGCTCACCAATTTTAATAATACCACGTTCTATTCTGCCTGTGGCCACTGTCCCTCTACCTGTTATAGAGAATACATCCTCTACCGGCATCAGGAATGGCTTGTCTACAATTCGTGGCGGCAAGGGGATAAAGGTATCAACGGCATCCATTAGCTCATTAATAGAACCTTCTGCGCCATCATCACCATTCAAAGCATTTAAGGCTGATCCCCTAATAATTGGGGTATCATCACCAGGAAATCCGTATTCGTCCAGCAGTTCACGAAGTTCCATCTCAACCAAATCCAATAACTCTTCGTCATCTACCTGATCTACCTTATTCATATAAATCACTACCGCAGGTACATTCACCTGACGAGCTAAAAGTAAGTGTTCACGGGTTTGTTGCATGGGACCATCAGTTGCTGCAACAACCAAAATAGCACCATCCATCTGAGCGGCACCGGTGATCATGTTCTTGATATAGTCAGCGTGTCCAGGACAATCTACGTGTGCATAGTGACGCGCTTTTGTCTCATATTCTACGTGTGCTGTATTAATAGTGATCCCACGCTCTTTTTCCTCAGGAGCGTTATCGATCTGATCAAAACTTGTCACCATTGCCAACCCTTGAGTTGCAAGTACCTTTGTGATAGCGGCTGTCAAGGTGGTCTTACCATGATCTACATGTCCGATCGTCCCTACGTTAACATGCGGCTTGGTTCTTGCAAATTTTTCCTTTGCCATAGAATACTCCTATAATTCCTTATTTATGCTTTTCCCTGGTATCTTTCAACCAGTCGTTCCTGTATGGAAGCAGGGGCTTTTTCATAATGCGAAAATTGCATGGTGAATACTGCCCGGCCTTGGGTCATAGACCGCAGCTCTGTGGCATAACCAAACATTTCCGATAGTGGTACAGTAGCAATGAGCACTTGGGCTTCGTTTCTCTGTTCCATCCCTTTAATATGGCCGCGTCTGGAGGATACATCCCCCATAACTGTACCTAAATATTCATCCGGCATAACGACTTCAAGGCCCATTACAGGCTCAAGAATAAATGGTTTTGCCTTTTTTGAAGCGTCTTTGAATGCCATTGAACCGGCAATTTTAAAAGACATTTCACTTGAGTCGACATCGTGATATGAACCAAAAGTCAAAGTAGCAATAATATCTTCAACGGGATATCCTGCCAAAATTCCGGCCTTCATAGCTTCCTTAATACCGTCACCTACTTTGGGAATATACTCTTTTGGAATCACGCCACCGACAATTTTGTCAACAAATTCGTATCCTTTGCCAACTTCATTTGGCTCCAGAGTAATAACCACATGTGCATATTGTCCACGACCACCTGTTTGCCTAATAAACTTAGTTTCGTGCCCTACAATTTTCTTTCCAACAGTTTCCTTGTAGGCGACTTGAGGTTGACCGACATGTACGTCAACGTTAAATTCTCTTTTCAGCCGATCTACAATAATTTCCAAATGAAGTTCACCCATCCCAGATATAATGGTCTGTCCAGTTTCTTCATCGGTGTGGATTCTGAAAGTTGGATCTTCTTCTGCAAGCTTAATTAGAGAATCTGCTAATGTATGAAGATCAGCTTTTGCCCGAGGTTCAACAGAAATCGAAATGACCGGTTCGGGAAACTCCATCGACTCTAGTACAATTGGTTTTTTAACATCACAAAGAGTGTGTCCCGTTTGTGTATTTTTTAAACCAACCACAGCAGCAATTTCACCAGTACTTACTTTTGTTCGCTCTTCACGCTTTGCTGCATGCATAAGCATTAATCTGCCAATACGCTCTTTTTTTCCCGTATTTGGATTGAAAATTGTATCACCTTTTGAAACGGTGCCTGAATAAATTCTAAAAAATGTTAATCGACCAACAAATGGGTCTGTCATAATTTTAAAAGCTAATGCTGAGAAAGGTTCATCATCACTGGGTTCGCGGAATAATTCCAATTCCGAATTATCAACATCATATCCTCTCACTGCTCCAACATCCATTGGAGATGGAAGATAATCAATAACGGAATCAAGAAGTCTTTGAACACCCTTGTTTTTAAATGCTGAACCACACAGTGTAGGAATCATAGAGCCATCAATACAGGCTTTTCGAATTGCGGCTTTGATTTCATCTCCATGTAAAACCTCACCGTCAAGATACTTGTCCATTAGATGCTCATCATAGCTAGCTACTTCTTCAAGAAGACGCAGGCGCCATTTTTCAGCTTCTTCCCGTAGATCGATTGGTATTTCGCTGTATTCAAAATTTGCGCCATCCTCTGTAGTATAAAGGATCGCTTCCATTTTAACCAGATCAATCAAACCAGTAAAAAGATCACCGGCACCAATGGGAAGAACAATTGGTACTGGATTTGTTTTCAACCGGTCTTTCAACATTTGAAGCACTTTAAAAAAGTCTGCACCAGTCCGGTCCATTTTATTGACAAAGGCGATCCTTGGAACCTGATATCTATCGGCCTGTCTCCAAACCGTTTCAGATTGAGGCTCTACGCCACCAACGGCACAGAAAAGTGCAATTGCACCGTCTAAAACACGGAGCGACCGCTCGACTTCAATAGTAAAATCAACATGTCCGGGAGTATCAATAATATTAACCCGGTTACCGTGCCAAAAACAGGTGGTTGCAGCAGAAGTTATGGTAATACCACGCTCACGCTCCTGATCCATCCAGTCCATTGTTGCAGCCCCTTCATGCACTTCACCCAATCGATGAGTTCTCCCTGTATAATAGAGAATTCTCTCGGTGGTTGTTGTTTTACCGGCATCAATATGGGCCATGATACCAATATTTCGAACGTGTTTGAGGGGAATACTTTGCATATTTTATTTACTATCTACCAAAATGGGCAAACGCTTTATTTGCTTCTGCCATTTTATGAGTATCTTCTTTCTTTTTAATTGCTCCGCCTTCACCATTTGCAGCAGCGATCATTTCTGCGGC
The DNA here is from genome assembly GCA_013204025.1 of Fidelibacterota bacterium. Lineage (GTDB taxonomy): Bacteria > Fidelibacterota > Marinisomatia > SCGC-AAA003-L08 > JACNLC01 > JABMOW01. The sequence continues at coordinate 4,938 of JABMOW010000001.1, forward strand.
CAACCTGTCGGCCATTGTTCGCCCTTTTCTAGCTCGTGAATAAGAAATCAACCATCTCATTGATAAAGCCATTTTTCTATTTTCAGGGACTTCAGTGGGAACCTGATAAGTCGCACCACCAATTCGTTTTGACTTGACTTCTAAAATGGGAGCAATATTTGATATTGCTTTTTTGAATATTTCAAGACCACTATCCTTGGTCTTGGATTTAATAATATCCAGAGAAGAGTAGAAAATACTTTCGGCAAGGCTTTTCTTCCCTCTTTCCATTAAATTATTTATGAATTTAGCCACGACCAAATCATTATAAACTGGGTCAGGTAAAATTTTTCTTCTTTCTGGTCTTCTTCTGCGCATAGTATTTCTTAAACTTTAGGTTTTTTAGTGCCGTATCTTGACCGGCTGGTTTTTCTACCAGCTACACCGGAAGGGTCAAGAACACCGCGAATTATATGATATCGAACACCGGGAAGATCTTTCACCCTTCCCCCCTCAATCATTACGATTGAGTGTTCCTGAAGGTTATGCCCTTCACCAGGAATATACGCTGTAACTTCGAACCCGTTTGACAACCGAACACGAGCAACTTTTCGAAGCGCAGAGTTAGGCTTCTTTGGTGTTGTCGTGTAAACACGAGTACAAACTCCACGCTTTTGAGGACACGCCTTCAAAGCGGGGACTTTGTTCTTTTTTAGTTGTTTGGTTCTTCCTTTTCTAACTAGCTGATTTATCGTGGGCATTTTAACTCCGAAAAAGCCTATTAAGTTAAGATTCTTTTTAATTTTGAGGCAAACATATTTTGCAGATTATAATCTAATTTTCATCGTCAGAAGCTTCGATCATTTCTTTAAAATCTTCTGCATCCTTTTTTCGGACTTCATATGCAGAAATTGCATCAGTTCCTGTACCGGCAGGTATTAGTCTGCCAATAATCACGTTTTCTTTTAAACCGCGTAGATAATCTGTTTTCCCCTGCACGGCTGCATCAGTTAAGACTCGCGTTGTTTCTTGGAATGATGCTGCAGAGATAAAACTATCGGTATTCAGTGATGCTCTTGTTATTCCGAGCAGTAATGGCTTGAAAGTGGCGGTTTGCGCAAATTCACTTTTAATCAAAGCTTTTCCATTTTCTGTAAGTTCGGCATTGATATCTTCAATATTTGAAAGATAGACAACATTCCCATTAGTATAATCAGAATCTCCTCTATCGACAATAATTCTCTTTAACGCCATGTCCTTGTTTTCTCGAAGCACAAAAAACCGATTAACCCGATCACCCGGTAAATATTCAGTATTACCAGGATCTTCAATTTCCACTTTTTGCATCATTTGTCGTACAATGACTTCAATATGTTTGTCATTAATGGTTACACCTTGCAATCGGTAAACTTCCTGAATTTGATCAACAAGGTATTCCTGCACCTTAGATGCTCCACGGATAGCTAAAATATCCTGAGGTGATACTGCGCCTTCGCATAATCTATCCCCTGCAACCACAAAGTCACTATCATGAACAATAATATGTTTTCCATATGGGATTTTATACGTTTTCTCGGCATCTTTTCCAACGATTAGGATTTCTCGTATACCCCGTTTAATCTTACCATATTTGATTCTTCCATCAATTTCAGTGACCTCTGCGGGATCGGATGGCTTTCTGGCTTCGAATAATTCTGCGATTCTAGGAAGTCCACCTGTGATATCACGAGTTTTACCGGCTTCCCGTGAAATTTTCACTAAAATTTCACCTGCTTTTACTGGTTGATTATCTTTTACAATAACCGTCGCCTTTACGGGTAATACACTCATGCCTCCACTCGCTGAGTCACTTTCAGAACTTTCTATTTCAATGTGAGGATTGAGATTCCTGTTTCTGGATTCAGTGATAACAATCATTTTCTTTCCACCTTCTACGGCTTCTTCAATGAAAGTTTCACCTTCAATCATGTCACGGAAACGAACAGTACCGTTAGATCTTGCAAGAATAACATCCGTATAAGGATCCCAAGCAAATAGTGTGCTGTTAGCCTTGATCTTCTCACCATGCTTTACAAATACTTTTGCACCATAGGGCACTTTATAGGTCGCGAGCACTCTTTCTTTTTTATCATACAATTCAATCTTTCCATTACGGACAATCGACACCATTGAAGATTCCCCGTTTTCATCTTTGGTTTCAACGACCTTCAGAAGATCGTTAAACCGGGTCTCCCCTGCTTTTCTGGATCGAATTTCAGATATTTCTACAATTCTTGAAGCAGTTCCACCAATATGGAATGTTCTTAGAGTCAACTGCGTACCAGGTTCGCCAATAGATTGGGCGGCCATAATACCTACAACATCACCCATAGTCGCCGGTTTATTCAGAGCCAAATTGAGTCCATAACATCGTGCGCAAAGACCACTCTGAGCCTCACATGTCAAAATCGAACGGACTTTTACCTGATACACATTGCTTTTATCGATCTCATCATTAATATTTAGGTCAATGAGTTCATTTGCACCAATAATCTCTTTACCATCTATCGGATCTACAATAGGCTCAAGAGTGGTTCTACCATATATTCTGTCTGAAAGAGGTTCAATAATTTCTTCACCTTCTTTCAAGTCTTCCATGACTACGCCCTGTATGGTTCCGCAATCTAACATTGAAATCGTCACATCCTGAGAAACATCAACAAGTCTCCTTGTTAAATATCCCGCATCAGCTGTTTTCAATGCTGTATCTGCTAATCCTTTTCGAGCACCATGAGTAGAGATGAAATATTCGAATACGGATAGTCCCTCTTTAAAATTCGATTTAATAGGATTTTCAATAATTTCACCAGAGGATCCGGTTAAGCTCTTTTTCGGCTTCGCCATTAATCCACGCATACCGGCTAACTGTTTAATCTGATCCTGACTACCCCTCGCGCCTGAATCTGCCATCATATATAATGGATTAAATCCCTCTCTGTCATGCTCCAGTTCTGAAAACATTTCGCTGGCGACTTCTTGCGTAGTGTGTGTCCACACATCAATGATCTTATTATACCGTTCACCTTCTGTAAGAATTTGATTGTCATATTTTCTCTGGATATCATCCACAGCAGTGTCAGCGCGACCTATGATCTCTTTTTTCTTTTCTGGAATGTGAATGTCATCAATAGCAATTGAAGTACCACTTTTGAAAGCATAGTCGAATCCGAGGTCTTTTAATTTATCGAGGAATGAAACCGTTTTAAAATTGCCTGATATTTTGTAGCAAAGGAATACGATTTGCTCAAGTTTCTTCTTGCTGATGATGGCATTAAAAAATTGCATCCCATCAGGAAGGATACTATTGAACAGAATTCGACCAACAGTGGTTTTTTTAATGATTTTTCCGTTGAAACGAAAATCTACGAAAGCATGAACATCTACCATCTCATTATCTACAGCCATATGGGCTTCATCAAATGATGAAAAAACTGTTCCAGTCCCAATTGCATTCTTTTTGGGACGGGTAAGATAATAGATACCGAGTACCATGTCCTGAGATGGAATAGCAATAGGTTTACCGTTTGCAGGGTGCAAAATGTTGTGACTTGACAACATTAGTATCCAAGCTTCGGTTTTTGCCTCTGCAGATAATGGAACGTGTACCGCCATTTGATCACCATCAAAGTCAGCATTAAAAGCGGCACATACCAGCGGATGAAGTTTTATCGCACGGCCATCTACCAGCACTGGCTGGAATGCCTGGATACCCAATCTATGCAATGTCGGAGCTCTGTTCAGCAAGACAGGGTGGTCTCTTACCACATACTCTAATACTTTATAAACTTCCGTTGCACCTCTTTCAACCATCATTTTCGCACTACGAGGTGTACGGGTAAACCCTCTTTCTATCAACTGCCGAACGACCAAAGGCTTGAACAATTCAATTGCCATTTCTTTCGGTAAACCACACTCATGGAGATGGAGTTCAGGCCCAACAACAATAACAGATCTTCCTGAATAATCTACTCTTTTACCTAACAGATTTTGGCGGAAACGTCCTGTTTTTCCTTTTAATGAATCACTTAAGGATTTTAAAGGACGACGGGTACCACTTCGTACCGCTGATTGCAAGCGACTATTATCCAATAGAGCATCAACGGCTTCCTGTAACATTCGCTTTTCGTTTCGTAGGATAACGTCTGGAGCTTTTATATCCATTAACTGCTTTAGTCGATTATTACGAATGATTACTCGACGATATAAATCATTTAGATCGGATGCTGCAAATCGTCCGCCATCCAGTGGTACGAGGGGTCGCAATTCCGGTGGAATGACTGACAAAATGGTGATCACCATCCATTCAGGTTTATTGATAATTTTTTTATCAACTCTCGGATCAAATTGCTTTAATACACGAAGACGCTTGAGAAGATTTTCTTTTTTCTGATTAGATACTTTGGGTTGATTGAGCTCATCACTCAACGAGGTTATCGTTCCTGTTATATTTAAATCGACCAGCAATCGTTTTATCGCTTCACCTCCCATGAGAGCCTCAAAGAATCTGTCTTCATCCACATCATCATCGGAAACGGAATCAATACCAAATTCTATTTCTAAATCCAGATATTCTTTTTCATCCAGTAATTCGCCATACAAACGACTAGAGTTACCTGGATTTGTGACTACGAATTTTTCATAGTAGGCAATAGATTCTAATTGTTTGGTAGTGTATCCAAGTAGATAACTGATCTTACTGGGAATAGATCTTAAAAACCAGATATGAACCACGGGTACAGCTAAAGTGATATGTCCTGTTCTCTCTCGTCTAACCGTTTTCCGTGTAACTTCTACACCACAACGATCACATACAATACCACGGTATCTGATTCTTTTATATTTTCCACAGTGACATTCCCAATCCTTTACCGGACCGAATATTTTTTCGCAGAAAAGGCCATCTTTTTCCGGTTTATAGGATCGGTAATTGATGGTCTCCGGTTTAAGAACTTCACCAAAGGATTTCTCTAAGATTTGTTCAGGTGATGCCAAACCAAGAGTAATCGTAGTAAAGGAATTTGATTTTCTTGTTGAAAAATTTAAAAATGGCACGAATTAATACTCCATTTATTGTTAATCGAGAACGACGTTAAGACCTAATCCTTCAAGTTCACGTACGAGAACATTGAACGATTCGGGGATATTAGAATTCGGTTGAACATCACCACGCACAAGCGAATTATACAATCGTGTTCGCCCTTCAACATCATCAGATTTAACAGTGAGGATTTCCTGTAGGGTGTATGCTGCACCGTATGCTTCGAGAGCCCAAACTTCCATTTCACCAAACCTCTGTCCACCGGATTGTGCTTTACCACCCAGCGGTTGTTGAGTAATGAGTGAATATGGACCAGTTGATCTTGCATGCATTTTATCGTCAACCTGATGAGATAATTTCAACATGTAAATGGTTCCGACAGCAACTTTATCCCGGATTTTATCACCGGTTCGGCCATCCCACAATTCAACTTTTCCACTTATGGGTAAATCTGCTGCTTTCAATTCATTTTCAACGTCTTTAGCTGTTGCTCCATCAAATACAGGGGTTGAATATCTTTTATCCAGCTTTTCGCCAGCCCAGCCAAGCATCGTTTCATATAACTGACCAAGATTCATTCGGGAAGGCACACCCAACGGATTCAGAATAATGTCCACTGTTTTACCATCAGCCATAAAAGGCATATCTTCATCTGGTACGATAATAGAAACAATACCTTTGTTTCCATGACGTCCTGCCATTTTATCACCGACGGCGATCTTTCTCTTCTGACCTATATAAACTTTCGCTAGTTTCATAACGCCCTGTTGGAGATCATCACCAACTTTGAGTTTATAAATCTCTGCTTCAAGCTTTTCTTCCAATTGTCGGAGATTTCGCTGGTAATTTTCCCAGACTTTCAAAATATTGTTCCAGGCAATCGGATCTTCAACCCAGGGAGATTTTAAGGATAATCTATCAAAGTCCAGATTATCAACGCGGTTTTTAGTGAGGAGCGTTTTCGCCTTGATCAATGTTTTGTTGTCCAATGCACTCCGAATACCGCCAGAAGTCATATCCAAAAGTAAAGAGTGAAGCAATCTATCACGTGCTGACATCAGCTTAACACGATCATCTCTTGCTTGTTTTTGGAGCTCGCGAATCTGTGCTTTTTCTTCTGAACGGATAGCAACGCTTTTTCGCTCAAATAATTGAGTCTCAACAATTACGCCTTTGACACCGGAAGGACATCTTTTTGAAGCATCCTTTACATCACCTGCTTTTTCACCGAAAATCGCTCTTAACAACTTTTCTTCTGGCGTTGGATCTGTTTCTCCTTTTGGAGTTACTTTACCTACAATGATATCACCAGACATAACTTCTGCACCAACGCGAATAATTCCTCTTTCGTCTAAATTCCGTGTGGCTTCTTCACCAACATTAGGAATTTCATTCGTCAGCTCTTCTTCACCGCGTCGAGTATCTCTTATCTCAACTTCAAATTCTTTCATATGAATTGAAGAGAAAACATCTTCATATACCAAGCGTTCATTAATAATTATCGCATCTTCATAATTGTATCCACGCCAAGGCATGAAAGCAACTTTGAGATTTCTTCCAAGAGCCAACTCTCCCATTTCTGTTGAAGCACCATCAGCCAAGCAATCTCCGATATGGATTTGTTGACCGGGTAAAACAATGGGTTTCTGGTTAATACATGTATTTTGATTGGTTCGCAGAAATTTGTTTAACCGGAATTCTTTAATATTTTCATCTTTAACTAATCGCAGTGCGTCATCAATGATTTCAGTACGAATAATGATACGGTCAGGTTGGACTTTTTCAACAACACCGTTTACATCAGAGAAAACAGCAGATCTGGAATCCTTGGCGACCTTTCCTTCTAATCCAGTGCCCACAATTGGTGCTCTTGGACGTAGCAATGGAACCGCCTGCCTCATCATGTTGGATCCCATTAATGCACGGTTTGCATCATCGTGCTCCAAAAACGGGATTAGCGCGGCAGAAATACTGACAATCTGATTTGGCGAAATATCCATGAATTCTACTAAGTTCGAAGCAACAATCGGAAAATCATCCCCTTTTCGCGCACGGAGAACATCATTAGTAAACATGTCATTTATAATCGGCTCTTTAGCCTGTGCAATAAAAGATCTATCTTCATCATCAGCAGATAAAAATTCAACATTATCAGTAATCTTGTAGTTCTCACCTTCATGTTCAATTTTACGATAAGGAGATTCAATGAAGCCTAGATTATTAACGACAGCATGAGTGGCGAGTGAACTTATCAGACCAATATTTGGTCCTTCAGGTGTCTCAATCGGACAGAGTCTTCCATAATGGGTATGATGAACATCACGAACCTCGAATCCTGCTCTTTCCCTTGTCAAACCACCTGGCCCGAGTGAGGACATTCTTCGTTTATGCGTAATTTCAGAGAGTGGGTTTGTCTGATCCATGAACTGCGATAGCTGACTCGTTCCAAAAAATGTATTCAGAACAGTAGAAATAATCCTAGCGCTGACCAGATCCTGTGGAGTTAGACTTTCCGCTTCACGTTGGTTCATTCTTTCTCGGATGGTTCGTTGCATCCGGCTCAATCCAATACTGAACTGATTTGCTAATTGCTCACCAACAGTTCTCACTCGACGATTACCAAGATGATCAATATCATCCGGTGTAACTTCACCTTTTCTCAGAGACATGAGATAATCAAATACACAAATAAAATCATCTCTTGTTAAAACAGGCTCGTCAATAGGTTTGTGCAGATTGAATTTTTTATTGATACGGTATCTGCCAACTTTTCCCAGATCATATTTCTTTGTGGAGAAAAACATCTTTTCTATAAATTTCTGTGCCACCTCAAATGTTGGTGCATCTCCAGAACGGAGGTGTTGGTACAACAACATCAGAGCATCCTCGGTAGAGTCAGTGGGATCCTTGTCTAATGTATTCGTCAGCATTTCTACTGCAAGCTCATCCTTTGGATTCGTAATTTCTATCTCTTTGATTCCAGCAGCTGCGATTTGATCGAGGATTTTATCAGAAAATTCGGTACCCATTTCACAAATAACTTCACCGGTTGTTGTATCAATTATATCTTCAAGTGCGATAACCGGCTTGTCTTTAATTAAATTTCTGATTTTATTAACGGTTGATTTCTTGGTCAGATTAAATGCCGCAAAGATATCTTTATTTGTAGAGAATCCAATCGCTCTTAAAAGTAAGGTTGCAGGGAATTTCCGCCTTCGGTCGATAATTGCATATATGCAATCGTAGATATCTGTCGTAAAATCGACCCACGATCCGCGGAAAGGAATAATCCTCGCTTGATATATTTTGGTTCCATTGGGATGAAAGTTCTGATCGAAAAATACACCTGGAGATCGTTGAAGCTGGCTTACAATAACCCGTTCAGCACCATTGATAATAAAGGTGCCACGATCCGTCATGTATGGAATGTTCCCGAAGAATACATCCTGTTCAATGCTTTGCACATATTTACTGCGATCGTCTTCGTCAGTAATATTTAATACCAACCTGACTTTCAACGGTACCGTATATGAAATCCGTCGATCCAGACATTCTTTTACGGTATACTTGGGAAGGCCCAGGTAGTAATATTTATATTCCAAAACATAGTTTTTATGAGAATCTTCTACCGGGAGCATGCTTTTGAAAACGGCTTCCAATCCCTGATTCCGGCGTTTTTCCACCAGAACGTGCTCCTGAAGAAAATCCTCGTACGATTGTAATTGAATCGCCAGTAGATCTGGCGCATCAACAATCGGTTTTACACTAGAAAAACCAAAACGCTCAGTGGTTTGGGTGGACTTCACTGTCAAGGCGAACCCCTCCTATAATATTGACGGTTAGGTAATTGTTAACGAGGTAAATGAAAGATAGATAATTAAGCTTACTTGAGTTCGACTGTAGCTCCTGCACCTTCAAGTTTTGCCTTCATACCTTCGGCTTCTTCTTTGGATACCGCTTCTTTGATAGTGGATGGTGCGCCATCAACAAGCTCTTTGGCATCTTTCAAGCCGAGAGCTGTGAGTTCACGAACGACCTTGATAACATTGATTTTCTTTTCGCCGTAGGACTCTAAAACAACATCAAATTCGGATTGCGCTTCCTCTTCTTCAACGGCAGCAGCTGGGCCAGCAACCGCAGCAGCCACAGGGGCAGCGGCAGTAACACCAAATTTGTCCTCTATGTCTTTGATCAACGCTGATATCTCAAGCATGTTAGCATTTTCTAAATACCCTAAGACGTTTTCTCGTGTGATTTCAGCCATTTCTTATTATTCTCCTGAAGTTATTTAATCTTTTGTGTTTTTAAGACTGTCTAATGTTCTAGCAAATTTTGACATGGCTCCGCTAAGCGTAGCTGCCAATTGACTCATTGGGAAACTCAACCCCCCCAATAGTCTAGATAGAAGCACTTCTCTTGATGGTAACTCTGCAAGTTCCTTGTATTTTTCAGGACCAAACAGCTGTCCTTCAAATAAAATTCCTGTTACTTCAATATTTCCTCCGCTAGAAAGAAACTCCTTGATAACCTGTGCAGGAGCAGTAGGATCGTTGTCTGAATAGGCAATCCCAACCATTCCATTGAGAAAGTTTGAGACACCTTCATATCCGGCCTGTTGTGCCCCAATACGAATTAATGTATTTTTTGAGACCTTATATTCGACATTTTTTTCTCGAAATTTGTCTCTCAGTTTGGTTATCTGAGTAACATTTATTCCCTGATAGTTTGTAAAATAAACACCAGAGCATTTCTCAAATTTTTGCCGGGTTTCTTCAATGACTTGTGCTTTTAGAGGTGTTGGCATAGCTATTACCTTGATGAGTGAATTAAACTTGCTTTATCAATTTTGAGTCCTGGACCCATTGTTGAGGAGAGCGTGACTTTTTTTAGGTACGTTCCTTTAACGGAAGCTGGTTTTAGCTTGATCAGAGCATCAACAACCGTTTGGGCATTTTCTGACAACTGAATTGCTTCAAAAGATAATTTGCCTATACCTGTATGAATGAGACCATTTTTTTCAACGCGGAATTCAATTTTTCCCGCTTTTACTTCTTTAATTGCGCTGGCAACATCCATTGTTACCGTACCGGATTTGGGATTAGGCATCAATCCACGAGGGCCGAGTATCCTACCTAGCTTACCTACTACACCCATCATATCGGGAGTGGCGATGATTACATCAATATCGGTCCATCCACCTTGTATCTTTTGTACATAATCATCCGAACCAACATAGTCTGCACCAGCCTCTTCTGCTTCTGTGACTTTTTCACCCTTAGCAAAAACCAGAACCTTGACTTCTTTCCCGGTACCGTGTGGCAAAGAAACTGTCCCTCTAATTACCTGATCTGCATGGCGTGGATCAACGCCCAGATTTATCGCCAGATCTACATTTTCATCAAATTTAGCATGTGTGGTGCTTTTTAGTATCCCAAGAGCTTCGCTTAGATCATAGTCCTGAAGCCTGTCAACCTTTGATAAATTTTCTTCATATCTTTTACTTCTACTCATAGATTTTACCCTTCAACAATTAACCCCATACTTTTAGCAGTTCCCTCTACCATTTGCATGGCGGATTCTATTTTGGTTGTATTCAGGTCAGGCATTTTAATCTCTGCAATTTGTCTGACCTGGTCACGGGTGACCTTCCCGACCTTTTCACGGTTCGGCTCTCCAGATCCCTTTTTCACTTTTGATAATTCAATAAGCAATGAAGAAACTGGTGGTGTTTTTGTAATAAATTTAAATGAACGGTCTGCAAAAACAGTGATCTCAACAGGAATGATCGAACCTGCTTTATCCTGAGTTTTGGCGTTAAAGCCTTTACAAAACTCCATGATATTCACACCATGCTGACCGAGTGCGGGACCAACAGGAGGAGCGGGATTCGCTTTGCCTGCAGGTATTTGTAATTTTATAAATCCAACAACTTTTTTTGCCATAATTTGCTATTTCTCCAATGCTACCTGATAAAAATCGAGCTCAACGGGGGTAGGTCGACCAAAAATGGATACAGTCACTTTCACTTTCTGCTTATCCTCATAGACCTCTTCTACAAAACCAACAAAATCCAAAAACGGGCCATCAGTAACTTTAACGGCATCCCCAGCTTTAAAAGGATTGGCCAGAACCTCTCGACCCTCCTTTTTACTCACTTCCCCAATAATCCGGTTTATTTCGTCTTCTCTTAATGGAACCGGTTCTTTTTTCGAGCCGATAAAACAAAGTACATGTTGCGCATTTTCAATAATATAACGGGATTCCTTCGTCATTTCCATTCTAATCAGAACATACCCTGGGAAAAACATTTTTTCACGGATACGCTTCTTATTTCCCCGCATATCAACTACTTTTTCAGTCGGCACGAATATTTCACCAATCATTTCTGTGATATGATTATCTTCTGCCGTCAGGTGTATAGATTCCTCAGCTTTTTTTTCTTTTCCAGAAATTACTCGTATTGAATACCATTCCATGGGAATTCGTTATTTTCCTCCCAATAGTTTTGAGATAAACTCGGATATCCCAAAATCCACAAAGAAAAGAAATATGGCGACAATAACGGAAAAAATACCAACAACGAGAGTTGAAGAAATCAATTCATCTTTTGAAAGCCAAGTTACTTTCTTCATTTCCAAGACGACACTATTTATATACTGGCGAATCTTTTCAATCATTATTTTAGAAGCTCCATGAAAACAGGTTTAAATGATTACCCTTTTATAGTTGCAGGTGAGGAAGGACTCGAACCCTCAACTCCCGGCTTTGGAGGCCGGTGCTCTACCAATTGAACTACTCACCTCCGAAATGCTAAAATTATTTCGTTTCTTTGTGGGGCGTATGACTACGGCACCAACGACAAAACTTCACATATTCTACCCGTTCGGGATGCAGTCGTTTATTTTTCGTCATGGAATAATTTTTTCTCTTGCATTCCTGACAAGCTAATGAAATGATATTTCTTTTACTATTACCTGCCACAAGTATTTACCTTATTCGATAATTTCAGTAACAACACCAGCACCAACAGTTCTGCCACCTTCACGGATAGCAAATCGAAGTTCTGTATCCATCGCAATCGTAGTGATCAAGCGGATGTCCAACTGGACATTATC